>JAPOUQ010000085.1 GCA_026708585.1 Gammaproteobacteria bacterium | reverse complement strand
CTAGATCATGTAAGACATTGATAGCAGCCAGTGCCATGCGTACGGTGGCAGCACTGACACTTTCGGATCGATAGGCCGGATACTCGGCAACCATGACTGGGTCGGCAGGCACAGGATTAACCCCTTTTGCTTTGCACCAGTCAATCCACAGCACCCATTGTGATCGATATGTACGTTTTGTGTTCTCTGACTTGGACAACCGCATGATTTCCACTACGCATTCCGAGGTCATGGAAAAATCCATGCCTGCCTGAATATCGATGAAGGAGGAAGGCGTGTACTCGAGGTCGGTTTTCATGGTGATTTCTGGATTTTCAAAATATCCAATAACGGGCATTATCGGACATTTTTTGGAGGTAATTTCGAGCCTCTTTTTTGGTTACTTTCCTAATAGTGTTTCGGAGTAAAATGATGAACGAAATTCATCCATTCATCGACAAGTAGCACAACTAAATCGACCATAGGTATAATTCTTTATCATACGATTCTGCCCCTTTCCGGAACCGAACCCAATATTATTTCCTTTCTCCCACCCCTGCTTTTGAACTTGTCGTGTCAAAAAGCATGATTTGACTGCTGTACGTCTCGAAAGTCCGATTATTTCAGGAGTTTCGGAAGATCGTCACTGGTTAGATTTCCTGCCTTCCAGATTAGTGCTAACAGATTCTAACAACCGAGAGACACGATGCGAATAAAAGGGAATTATTACCAAGGACTCGAATTGGGCGACCGATTCTTGCTTACTGTTTGAAACCAGTAACCACATTTCAAGACTGCGATCATTCAGTTTCAAGGACAATCCGGATGGCCAATGCTGCTCTTTTTACTACAAAAAATGCCGATATCCAGTTGGAGGTTATTTCTGTACATCTATGGATATTTCATGGATAATCATGAAATATCCACGAAAGATATAAGTATTTTATGATAGAACGTCAACTTAATCTGATGGAATTGCTGAATCGTTCCTCGCATTTTCTGCTTGGACCACGCGGTATTGGAAAGAGCTTTCTCATCCGCTCGAGTTGTCTTGATGTGGTGGACTATATCGACCTACTTGACTCCAGAACATATTTACGACTGAAGTCTGACCCAGCTTTGCTGCATTCATTGATTTCAAAGCCATTGACGGTGATCGACGAAATCCAGCGGATTCCAGAATTGCTTAACGAAGTGCATCGAGCTATTGAAATCGAAGGAAAGCGCTTTCTGCTCACAGGCAGCAGTGCACGGAGCCTACGCCGAAAAGGAGTAAATTTGTTGGCGGGCCGAGCATTCCGAGCGGAAATGTTCCCGTTGACATGGTTTGAATTGTCTCGCCTTGACAATTTTGATTTACACCGCTACCTCCGCCTCGGTGGGCTTCCTACCGCTTTCCTCGGTGAACATGGGGAGGACTACCTATACGCTTACGTAGACACTTATCTAAAGGAAGAAATTCAGTTTGAAGGCCTAGTCCGAAACCTACCAAATTACACCAGATTCCTACAAAGCGTAGCGTTCAACAATTCTAAGGTGCTAAATTTTGCAAAAGTGGCCAATGACGCTCAACTTTCTCCCAATACTGTTCGGGACTATTACCAGATTCTTATCGATACGCTGATTGGTTTTCAGGTTCCACCTTGGCGTGGCTCGCAAACGCGTAAATTCGTGCAAACCACCAAGTTTTATCTGTTTGATCACGGTATCGTGAATGCCTTGCGTGACACCAAGTCACTTGACCCAGGTAGTGATCTATTCGGTATGGCATTTGAGCATTTTATAGCCTGCGAAATACGCGCCTTTTTGAGTTACAACCGAATTCGTCTGCCTTTACAATTCTGGCGCACGCGAACAGGCCGCGAGGTCGATTTCGTGATCGGTGATGAGATCGCCATGGAAGTAAAAAGTGCAAAGTCGGTCAGCAGGCGTGACCACAAGGGATTACTTTTAATAAGCAGAGAAAGGGAATGGAAACACTTACTGGTGGTTTCCAGAGATTCGACAGAGGCCTCGTTTGATAACTATATCCGACACGAACACTGGAAAACCTTCCTAAACCGGCTTTGGAATCGAGAATATATTTAACCGGAATTATGTAGACCAAAAAACCAGCATCGGTATATTTTCTCAGTTCTGGAAAGAATAATCTTTGGAGAATTGCTTCTATCTGGCAACTTGGCATTGTGGTATGGAAATGGATTTCAGAACCCATCACACAAAGCATTCGAGATGTAACTTCTGAAACAAATGAATCTTTGTGGCCATCTTTGCAGGTTGGGTAGATCCAGTAAGTTGCGGCGGTAGATTAATCACGATTCCACAGGACCATCCCAAACTAATCAAACTACCCCAATTCCACTCTGGAATGGAATTGGGGGTAGAAAACAACGAAACGGTCATGTCTTTTTTGATTCTCAGACAGTCGAGTTATTGTAGACTTGACTTTTATGTTAAAGCAAATCAATTGGATTGTTTATATCAGTCCTGTTGAATTCAAAACCATGAATTCATTCCAAAATAAGTGCAGGAAATCAGCGATGGTAATTATGGAAAACAAACTTGTGAAAGGCCATACAGATTACTGAACTATGGCTTTCTTCAGGTTCAGTAGTAGGATTGGTACCGCCTGGTTGACCTCAGTAAAATTTGTCAACCATTCTTGATAAGTCCCTAATGAAATGATATGGAAAATATCCTCAAAGAGTCTGAATCAGGCTACCAGTAACCCAAAATTACCACCGAGCGTTCAACACTAGTCGTAGTGGGATCATCGAGACGAAAAAGGAAAGATGTTCTAGGTTCTCGATACCTCGGGAATACTGACAATCTCCCAAACTTTTTCTTGAATGACCAAAAAAGGACTGATTTATTCATTCTGCTATCTCCCAAACCAGCAAAAGCAAGGATATTATTGCAAGGCAAAATAACGACGGGTAGTTTGTAAATCCTGTTCGGTGTCAACACCAAATAGAGGTAATGTATCTACTTCAACACATTTGATCATACCTCCATGCCATAGCACACGTAACTGCTCAAGTTGTTCCAACTCCTCTAAAGGCGAAGGAGCCATTTCTGAATAATCCCGAATGAATTCGGTCCGATAACCGTAAATTCCTATGTGTCTTTTTGCATAAGTCAGAACCTGCTCAGTCTTATTGCGATAAAACGGAATCGGTGCTCGCGAGAAGTAGAGTGCATAACCCTCAGCATTTACGACCGCTTTTACTACAGATGATTCAGACATTTCTAATTCTGACTGAATCGATGTCACAGCAGTTGACATGACCCGATGACCTGAGTTGGATACACTCTGAGCAATCTGATTGATGAGAACTGGAGGTATGCTAGGCTCGTCACCTTGCACATTTACTATGACTTCTTGATCTTGAAAACCCATAATTCTGACAGCTTCTGCAATGCGCTCAGTCCCTGAACGATGCTGATTCGAGGTCATCACCGAAACAGCCCCTGATTTATTGGCGACTGAAGAAATTCTCTCATCATCGGTTGCTACGATAATACTATCCGAATTGGTTTGTTGGCATTGCTCAATCACACGCTGAATCATTGGTTTACCTGAAATATCCGCTAGAGCCTTACCGGGCAGGCGAGTCGAAGCATAACGAGACGGAATAATGATGTGAAAGTGATTGCTCATACGAATGAATTTTTCTGATCCATTAGTTCAGGAACCGAGACAGGATTGAATTTCCAGAAAAAAATCATCCTGCAATACAGCTTCCGCCTCAACTACAAATAAACGCTCTTTGTATGGTAGGTCATGACACTTGATTGCATCTTTTTCGGTCATAAGGATGGGTAGATCATCACCAAACATCAAATCTCTAGGTCTGTAAAAATGATGATCAACGAAACGATGCCGAATAATATCAAGTCCCAGCTCTTCAATCTGTCGAAAAAATCGCTCTGGATTCCCCAATGCCGCCACCACATGCACGGGATTGTTCTTTAGATCACGGAGATCAATAATCTTACCGTCTGATAAATTGCGAATAGCCTTAATTTTCATATTCATGGTATAGCTATTTTCTTCACTTGTACAGCTAAAACTACCATTTCTAACCAGTATATCTGCACGTTTTAGACCATGGATGGGTTCTCTTAAGGGTCCGGCTGGCAAACACCATCCGTTACCAAACCCGAACTCTGAATCGATGACTGCAATATTCAAATCACGATCCAAAGCTAGGTGCTGAAACCCGTCATCGCTGACAATCACATTACAATTACACTCCTGAATCAGCATCTGGGCATCCTGTACACGATCGGGGCCAATGACAACAGGCAAAGCAGTCGCTACTTGAATCAGTAATGCCTCATCTCCTACTTCCAGTACGGGCGTATCCGAAGTTACCAATCTTGGCCATTTGGTAGACTTACCCTTATAACCTCGTAGAATTACACCGGGTCGATAACCTCGTGCTTTCAGTTGCTTTACGGTAGAAATGACCAGCGGGGTCTTACCGCTACCTCCCACAGTAATACCCCCTATCACAATAACGGGAGCCTTGACCCGGACTACTTTTTGCAGTCCAGCACGATAAGTCCAGAACTTAAGATTATGCAAAAGAATATACAACCAGGACAGAGGGAGTAATGCATAATTCATCCACCCGGGTTTGCTCCACCCAGCCTCCAGTTTATTGAACATCCGAATGCTTCAAAAACTGACTATTGACGAGTTCGGTATACAGCCCACCTGCTTGAATAAGCTCATCATGAGTACCTTGTTCGATGATCTGCCCTCGATTGATTACTAGAATGCGATCTGCATTTTGCACTGTACTTAACCGATGGGCAATAACCAAAGTAGTCCGATCTGAAATCAAACGTTCAATTGCTTTGTGAATATAAAGCTCGGAATTCGAATCCAGCGATGAAGTAGCCTCGTCCATCAGCAGTATCCTAGAATCCTTGTAAAGTGCTCGTGCGATCGCTACCCTCTGGCGTTGTCCACCCGAGAGACGCAACCCGGATTCACCGAGTAAGGTATCCTGCCCATTTTTGAGATCCTTGATGAAATCGGTGATATAGGATGCATCACACACTTCATTTAATCTTTCCTGATCAATCGGACCCGTTCGACCATAAGTAATATTGTTTCTGAGTGTGTCATCAAACAACAAAATATCCTGACTAACCAAAGATACATTATCCCGAAGAGATTTAATGGTTAATTCGTTTATCGGAATTCCATCAATTGTGATTTTTCCTTCTGTCGGCGTGTACAGTCGAAGTAGCATTGAAGCCAAAGTTGACTTTCCTGCGCCAGAAGGACCAACCAGTGCGATGGTTGCGCCTGCGGGAATATCAAATTCAACACCACGAATAACTTCGGCGGAATCGGAGCTGTACCGAAACGATACCGAATTGAATGATACATTTCCAACCACAGAATCCAAAATTCGGGTTCCATTATCGGGCTCACCTTCAAGATCAATCATGCGAAAGATCGATGTGGCAGCGGCCAATCCGGCTTGGATAATCTCGTTAATCTTGAGCAAATTCTTAACTGGGGCCACAACCATGGTCATAGCGACCAGATAGGAGGTAAATACACCCGGTTTAATTTCAAACTGTAGAGCCAGCCAAATGACGATTGCAATACCAATTCCCATGAGTAGGACGATCGTAGGCACACTTAAAGCCACTATCATCACGCGTTTCATGATTTGCTGACGATTGTGGTTATTGGCATTGAAGAATATACCTTTCTCATGGCTGTACGCATCAAACAATTTGACCACCCGATGACTTTGAAAAACCTGCTTGGCGATATGAGAGATATCGCCAACACTCTCTTGAATATGCATACTGATGCGTCGAATACTTTCGCTAGTTCGTGCAAAGATGAGAATAGCGGCCGGCACAATCACCATGAAAATCAGGGATAACTGCCAACTCAGATAAAACATTAATCCGAGAAGGAATATTACTTTGACAAGATCCTTAAAAACGATTCTGAGTGCGCCACCACTGGCATTTGCAACCTGCTCTACATCAAACGTCAAGCGGGAGACCAGTGAGCCGGTTGTTTCACGATCGTAAAATTCTGTTGGAGCATACATCAGATTCTCAAACATAACTTGACGCAAATCCTGAATAACCTTGCGTGATACCCAGTTCAGGCAATACGTATCAATGAAATCTCCGAATGCTCTCGCGAAAGCAATCAGTAATAATATGATGGGTATAATCCGGATAAAATCAGGATCGCGCCCGACAAAGCCCTCATCCATCAAAGGTTGAAGTATCCAAGCAAACCCGGTATCAGCAGCAGCCACTAAAATCATACCTGAGAGCGCAACCAGAAATACCCCCTTATAAGGCAAAATATGTCTGATCAAACGCCAATACAGAGCTTTATTGCTAGGGGGTTCGTCGAATTTCGGCATTGTTAAATCAAGCACATAAGTCGGTAGATTTGCAAATTGTTTCCGTTCTAACCCAAGTTAGGCCTTCTTTCACTACTTGGTGGATAATTGAAATGTTCGCGATAGCACTTGCTAAAGTAGTTTGAAGAATTAAAACCGCACGTTATGGAAACCTCTGAAATCGACATACTAGTCTGTTGCAAAAGTTGTCGGGCCTGAATCAATCTGAGTCGTTTGTAATATTCAACTGGACTGCAGTTGAGATATTTGCGAAATAGTCGTTCAAGTTGTCTTCTTGAGATGCCAATATGGCCTGCTATTTCTCCAAGCTCCAGCAAATCTTCCTTGTTGGCTTCCATATAAATCACGGCCTCAGCTAGTTTCGGTTGCCTACCCCCCAACAAAATCCGTAGCGATGAAGGTTGTCGGTCGTTCTGATCACGCACCCTCTCAAGCATAAATTCTTCGGCAATTTCATTTGCTAATGTAGTTCCGTGGTGCAGAGCAATTAAATGAATCATCATATCCATCGAAGCAATCCCACCAGCACAGGTATAGCGATTCCGATCAACCTTGAACAAGACTGGGCTGACAATCAACTCTGGGAACTTTTCCATCAGACTTGCCATATTTTCCCAGTGAATGGTACACCGATACCCTCCAAGCAATCCGGCTTCTGCAAGAATATAAGAACCTGTGCAAAGTGCACCAATCTTGACGTGCCTTTTCGCTTGGATACGAAGCCAGTCGCGCACTGTTTTGCTAACACAATTCTCAATGTGCACTCCACCACAAACAAATACGGTATCGAGCTGACCACTGTGTTTGAGTGCGGTGACTTTTAATTTCAGCCCACTACTAGAAATCACGGGATGCTTACTTTCACCGAGCAATACCCACTTATATAAATCTTCTTTTGACAACCGGTTAGCCATTCGTAATGGGTCGAGAGCTGCAGCGAAGGGCGTAATGGAAAAGCCAGGCAGGAGCAAGAAACCATAGCGAGCTGTTCGTTTTTTTAATCGTGAATCTTGCATTGCAAACCAGTTTCCTACACTTACATAAATTATGGTTATACTTTATGCTTGACGCAAATTATTCTGAGCGAGTCGCGATAAAACAGGAAAAATCATTGTTATGTTCATATTATCCGTTATTTCGACCCGTTCAAACCCCTTGTCTTTCCATTTCATATGCAACAATCTACCAAGAAGCGTAGCGGCCGCCGATCACGTTCCAAAACGCAGCCAGCGGAACCTGTAAGCATCCCTTTTTTAAATCGACAGATACCCACTTCGCAGTTATTAAGTGCGGAAGGTCTTGAACTGATTGAGCACAATGCCGACATTATTCTCGAAGAAATCGGTATTGATTTCAGATATGACCCTGCAAAAAAACGGTTCAAAGAGGCCGGGGCCGAGATCGATGGTGATCGAATTCGTTTTCCTCAGGGAATGTGTCGAAAGATTATCCAGGAAAGTGCTCCTTCAATATTCGAACAAAAGGCTCGTAACCCAAAGCGGAATGTAAAAATTGGAGGCAACTCTACGGTGTTTGCACCCGTATACGGTCCGCCATTTGTTCGGGATCTAGACCAAGGTCGACGTTATGCGACAATTGAGGATTTTCGAAATTTCGTCAAGTTGGCTTACATGCTACCCTCGCTTCACCATTCGGGAGGGACGGTTTGTGAACCTACAGATGTACCGGTCAACAAAAGACATTTCGATATGGTCTACAGCCACATCAAGTACAGCGATAAACCTTTTATGGGATCGGTTACTCATCCAGATCGTGCTGAAGACTCAGTAGAAATGTGCAAAATTCTTTTTGGTAAGGATTTTGTTGACCAAAATACAGTGTTGGTGAATCTCATCAATGCTAATTCTCCCATGACTTTCGATGAGACCATGTTGGGGGCATCGGAAGTCTACGCCAGAAACAATCAGGCCAGTATTATCTCACCATTCATCCTGTCCGGCGCGATGTCGCCGGTCACAGTGGCTGGAACCATGACGCAAATTCTAGCTGAGGCCTTGGCTGGTATTGCATTTACCCAACTGGTTCGACCGGGTTCTCCGGTTATTTTTGGGACATTTTCAAGCTCGATTTCCATGCAGTCTGGAGCGCCCACATTTGGAACACCTGAACCGGCGCTGGTAATTTATGGTTGTGCCGAACTTGCTCGACGTCTCGGGGTGCCTTTTCGAAGTGGCGGGTCGTTGTGTGGTTCTAAGATTACAGATGCACAGGCAGCCTATGAGAGTTCGAACACGTTGCTACCCACGATTATGGCTGGTGTCAATTTCGTTTTGCATTCTGCTGGCTGGTTAGAGGGTGGTCTCGTTTCGGGGTATGAAAAATTAATCATGGATGCCGATCAATTAGGCATGATGGGAGTATTCTCGGGTGGCTATGACCTTACGGAAAATGGTCAGGCATTGCGGGCACTTCAGGAAGTAGGACCAGGATCTCATTTTCTAGGTTGTGCACATACACAGGATAATTTCAAGACAGCATTTTATCGATCGTCAATTGCGGATAACAACAGTTTTGAGCAATGGGAGCTTGAAGGTAGCCTAGATGCGACAGCTCGCGCGAATGCGATCTGGAAGCGGATGCTAAATGAATATGAGGCCCCACCCATTGATCCAGCAATTGATGAGGCGTTACTGGAATTTATTGAGACTCGAAAGAATTCGTTTACTGATGCCAACTATTGATCTAAGCATCTCAAGCCACAAGTTTCTTTCGTCTCGACAACCAAGATCATCTATGGATTAAACAGGAGCCTGGAAAGGCGGGTTGGATTTAATTCAGTACTGCTCGATTGAGAAATTATTTCGGTTTGTTAGTTCGTTGTTGATCAGAATTGTGTGCCTTTCGAACCTGAATTTCACAAAAGTCCCATCTAGCCTCATGAACTCCTTCAGGCCATAGGTTTTGAGGTTTAATCGCAAACTATTAATTGTTGCAACTACTTATCCTCACTATGTTAGGATATTCGTGTGATATGCATAACTGGGCAAAAAGAACGCCGGCCGCTCCCACGGGCCACTCAAACATTCAGCCGACTTCAGCAGAAGGGCTGTTATTCTGTGGAGAATACACCTCTGTTTCGGCAAATGATTGAAGAGAGTGACTTTTACTTTCTCTCCCGTCCCCGCCGTTTCGACAAGAGTCTTCTGATCAGTACTCTGAAGGAACTGTTTGAAAGAATCGAACCTCTCTTTCGTGGTCTGGATATTCACCCGCACTGGGACTGGTCAGTCAAATATCCTGTCATCCGGTTAAGTTTTGGTGGAGATGTCGATACACCTTGAGGATCGAGCAAATCATGTTCTTAATCAGCTATACAACATCGAGGAAGATTTTTATCTTGAATCTTTGCCGCCGGTAACATCGGCTCTCAAGCGACTTCAAAACATTCTGCGACGAATACACCGTGAAATGGGGAAACAAGTAGTGGTTCTGGTCGATAAATATGATCAACCTGTTTTGAACGTGCTGGAGAACCCGACAAAGGCACGAGCAAATCGGGATAGTCTGCGAAATCTATACAGTATCCTGAAGGATGCTAAAGAAAGAGCACATCCGCTTTGTATTCGTGATCGGCGTCACGATGTTTTCCAAAACTAGTTTTTCTTCTGGCTTGAACAATCTCGTCGATATCAGCCTGTATCCTCCCTTGGCAACCGTTTGCGGATATACAGATCAGGATCTTGATACCGTGTTTTCTCCAGAACTGGAAGGACTGGATCGGGAGAGAATTCGAACTTGGTATAATGGCTGCAACTGGCTGGGTAAAGAGAAGCTCTTCAATCCTCACGACATTCTTCATCTGTTCAAGAAACGCAAATTTCAGGCTCGTTGGTTCAGATCTGGACAACCTGACTACCTGTATCGGTGATTACTGGTTAGAAAAATCAGCTTCATGGAATTGGAAAACCGTACCGTCGATGAAGAAGATATAACGAATTTTGAGCTAGGCTCTTTCACTATAGATGCCCTGTTGTGCCAGTCGGGATATCTTACGAATGCCCGTATAGCGGAAGATGAGACTCGAACCGTCTACCATCTGGAATACCCAAATCTCGAGATTCAGTAACGGTTTAACAAGGGCTTTGTCCAGCACCTGACAGGAAATGGTCAGATGGCGGAAGATACGGGCAGAAAGCTAATCCGGCATCTGGGCGAAAACAACTTTCTGGCAATCAAAGAATTGATTCAGAAATTTTTCTCCTGTATTCCTCATCAAAGGTATACAAGTGGCGTTCTTGGTCATTATGAGTCTTGGTATGCGAGTTTGCTGTACACCTGTTTAAAGGCCACGGATGTCAAAGTCAAAGCAGAGGAAAGGACTAGTCATGACCGATCAAATATGGTCGTGGTGCATCAGGGTCAGGTATTCGTCCTTGAATTCAAAATGCAAAAGAAAAACAAAACGGTTGAAGAATCCCTGAACAGCGCAATTGCACAAATTCCGAAAAAAGCTACGCTGAAAAGTATCGCGGTCGCGGTGGACCGATTCACTTGATCGGAATGGTATTTGGAAAGAAAGATCGAAACTTACTAGAGATTCGGGCCAAAAATTATGATGACTCACCCGATATGCTCAGCAAAGATAAATTGGACATATTGTCAAAGCAAACACTTAGAATAGAAAACTGCTGAGTACCGATTGAGATCCATACATGGATCATAACTAACCAGCCTATATTGAGTGGGTGTACTATTGTTTTTATGATCCTCGCTTACAAATGGTTATCAGGATCGCTTTCTTCGTCTTCTTCGCTGATCAGATACCGATTGACCTGTAATCGGTTTGTCCACAATCTGTGGCAATTTAACCTGTTTTGCGAGCTTCTCAAACTGATCTGTAGCATGAGGTATACCTAGAGCACCAACAAAATACTCTTGAAACTTTTCCTCGACCGCAGTTTCGATTTTCTGAATCTGATTTACAGTATGTTCAATCTCCTCTCGGGCATCAACATCCAATAATGCAATGCTGGCCCCTTTTCCAGCCGCATTACCTGCTGAAGATACCTGAGACAAATCACAATCGGGAATCATTCCCAGAACCATGGCATATTTCACATCGATATGAGCACCGAAGGCTCCTGCTAATCGGATTCGGTCAACATGATTTACCCCCATCTTATCCATCAGCAATCTGGCACCGGCATACAGGGCTGCCTTGGCTAGCTGTATAGCCCGAACATCGTTTTGTGTAATCAGAATTCTCAATGTGTTCGTTTCAAAAAGCATATAGCTCCAGGTCTTTCCGTCCTGAATAATTCGATCGGTTCGTTTCGCAAGTTCTCCGTTAATATTTCCGTTGTGCAGGATGATCCCACATAAAAACATCTCGGCGATCACTTCGATAATCCCTGAGCCACAAATACCAGTAATGCCGGTATTTTCAATTTTATCGAAAAAATCTTCTTCATCAGACCAGAGCTCACATCCAATCACCTGAAACCTTGGTTCAAAAGTTTCAGCATCAATACGTACACGCTCAATGGCGCCGGGTGCTGCCCGTTGTCCACTACTGATTTGTGCTCCTTCAAAGGCTGGGCCAGTCGGGCTTGAAGCAGCCAACATACCTGAACGGTTGCCTAAAACGATCTCGGCATTGGTCCCAACATCCACCAATAACGTCAATTCGTCTTGTTGGTAAGGGGCTTCGGAAAGGGTTGCTGCTGCAGCATCGGCTCCTACATGTCCTGCAATACAAGGCAAAACATACGTGCGAGCACCTGGATGCAACTGGATGTCGATGTCGGATGCCTTGATTCTGATCGCATGGTCAGTTGCTAGTGCAAACGGTGCACCACCTAGCTCAATAGGATTCACACCCAATAGCAGATGATGCATAATGGGATTGCCAACGATTGACATATCGAGAATATCTACCGTCTCGATTTTCGCGATTTTGCATAGGTCGGCAATTTGCCCTTGTAGTGCTTCGCGAACGGTGCGGGTCATGTCGACTTCACCGCCCGGATTCATCATTACATAGGAAACTCGGCTCATCAGATCTTCACCAAAGCGAATTTGAGGATTCATCCGGCCGGTCGATGCGATAGCCTCACCACTTATGAGATCGTACAAGTGGGCAGCAATTGTTGTTGAACCTACATCAATCGAGACTCCATAGACTATGCTCTGAAAACCGGACCATATAGCGATGATCTCTTGCTCCTGGTGCACAGCAACCGTAATTTTCCACTGCCCTTCACGGAGTGTTTGTTGCAAAACACCCAGTATTGCATAATCATATTTTAGCTCGCTGAGTCCCCACTCAAATTCGAGGGCATCCAGAGTACGCTCAAGATCCCCCGATGGCTCGTGCATATCGGGTTCCTGAACTTCAACATAATGTAGTCGAACCGCAGGATTGACGGTCATCTTATGGACATCCAGACGCTTTCTGACAATCTGGCGGTGAGCCTGACTTTCAGGCGGAATATCGATTACTACATCGCCTTGAAGCAGGGCCTGGCAGCCAAGACGACGAGTGGGTTGGATATCATCCAGAAAAAACGCCTCCTCGCTTGAAGTGTGCTCGGAGAGATGTTCGGGTTTGGATTGAATCTGGAACTTAGGGAAATCTCCAACGCTTAAATCAATCTGACAACGATCACAGATTCCTCGACCTCCACATACCGTATCAAGGTCAACCCCGAGTTGTTGTGCTGCTGCGAGCACAGATTTGCCGATTTGTATCTCTCCCCGCTTCCCTGATGGCGTGAAGACAACCTTCGCGAACTCACGGTCTGTCATGTTTGCACTGAAGACTCGGTAGCTCTTGGTAGTCGCTCATATCTTCAACAAATATGTTTTGAATCGATTCAACATGGGTCGGAGGGTCGATGGTTCCAGCCATTATGCTGATCGTATCTGCCTGAAAAGGTTTCCAGAACAAATTTGATCCACACTGACTGCAAAAACCACGTTGTGCAATTTCCGATGATCGGAACCAAGTAAGGGGTTTATCCTGAATTATTTCCAATTGATTGAGGTTACATCGGACCGCCGCCACGAAGTTTCCTGAGGTCTTCCGGCATTGACTGCAAAAGCAGTTGATAACACCTCGAATCTCGCCGACTATCCGATAACGGATTTCTCCACACAAACATCCCCCGCTACGAAGCATCTTACTAGGACTTAAGCGACAACTGCACGACGTCTACGGCGTGCTGTACGACCATTTCTGGGTTGGGAGAATAAGTCCTGAACTACTGGAGCTTGTCGATATTTCTTTAACCACTTTACACAGTTTTGATCATGGCCCATAACCACATCTGCTGCCATTACTCCCTGCATAATCTCTTCGTGAAGGGGATTGGTAATCGCAGAAGTCATTCCCGCACCGATAACCATGCTCAGAAAATGCCCATCCATACCCTTACGATTAGGAATACCAAAACTAAAATTCGAAGCTCCGCAGGTAGTATTAACCTTGAGTTCCTCACGTAAACGCTTTACCAAATGCAATACCTGTCGTCCAGCACTATTAATTGCCCCAACGGGCATAACTAGAGGGTCAACCACAATATCACTGTGATGAATTCCATAATCGGCAGCTCTTTCGACAATTTTCTTCGCAACATCAAAGCGCTCATCTGGATTTTCCGAAATTCCTGCCTCATCATTAGATATCGCAACAACTGCGCAGTTGTACTTTGCAACCAATGGCAATACCGCTTCCAAACGTTCCTCTTCACCGGTTATTGAATTTAATAAGGGCTTCCCTTGATAGACATCTAAGCCTGCTTCTAGAGCTGCGACAATCGATGAGTCTATGGACAGTGGAACATTGGTGACTGACTGAACGAGCTGGATACATTCGGCAAGAATTTTGGGTTCGTCAGCAAGCGGAATACCTGCATTGACGTCCAGCATGGTCGCACCAGCCTGAACTTGGGCTAGCGCATCCTCCACCACGCGGGAATAATCACCCTGCTTCATCTCCTCAGCAAGAATTTTTCTTCCAGTTGGATTGATGCGTTCTCCAATAATTACAAACGGCTGTTCAAATCCAATACGGACCTCTCGATTGGCTGAACTAATAACGGTATCGGTCATAACAAGACTCCAGATCTGTCGGTGTAAATAGGTAAACTTTGTTGCATGGATTATGTTTCCATGTCTATTTGTTGGTTGTTTTGTAATGGTGATTCATAGCCGCATTGTTGAATTAGCGTTTTTAGACGATTCATCTCATATTCCTGCTCAATTCGGGAAGCAGCGGCCTCAACTTCTGACTTCAAGTTATCACTACAGGGTACAGATACACGACGCCACTCCTCCAAATAAGCATCTGTCCCAGATAGACCTGCACGCATTGCTGCCGAATCAATTGCGATTGAGAATCTCTCGCTCAATTCAAGTTTTTCTGCTTGACGTCGTTCTTTCGCCATGACTTGTGCGGGAATATCTCTCCAAAAAACAGTAATAAGATTAGCCATAATCGCTTACCTTCCTATTTCCGCATCGGCTGCAGAATCAGCGTCGTTCACCACAACCTGTAATGCTTTATCCAGCATGGTGTCACCTGTAAATACCCGTTGGTATGATAGCCCAAGGTATTCGGCTGCTTGTCGGGCTTGTTGATCAGTTGTCGGATTCTCTTTCTGGGCGAGATAGACGAGATTTTTGTAGTTACCAAAGTATTGATCTTTCAGCTCAGGATAACGATCAATGCCAAGCCCTCCAATAATCAGGCGATCAAAGTTTTCCGCCAGATAATCAGTTAGGTAAAAGGTACCAATTTCGGATTCGTGCAAGGCATTGAATTTCTGTGACCCAGAAAATAATTCATAACAATGAGCACCTGGTAATCGTTCAAGTCCTTCTTCTGAAATTACTGTATCCAGTAATCCACCAGTTCCACAATCCGCATAACCGATAAAAATGCGGGAGAATTGATCTCGATTTTCACGGACTTTTGCCCGGACTGCTTCGGGAATTTTTTCCGGATAGTTGTGAAGTGCAGCAGGGAGACACTGAAATTCAATATGGTGCCAGTTATTCATGTCGCGCACCCGAACGAGTTCATGAGCAAGGGCACCACAGGCTATCACCAGTAGCTTTTCAATTGGGCCAGCAGAATGTTGTTCACGCTGCACGTTTCTCAGCGATTTTTGCTTGTGCGGTTTCAACAGCTACAGCAGCATCGCGACAATAGGCATCAGCACCGATAGCCTTGCCAAATTCTTCATTCAGAGGCGCCCCCCCAACCAGCACAATATAGTCATCTCGAATTCCTTGTTCCACCAAGGTATCAATCACAACTTTCATGTAGGGCATCGTGGTGGTCAACAGTGCAGACATTCCAAGAATATCCGGCTTATGTTGTTCGAGAGCTTCAAGATATTTTTCAACCGGATTATCGATGCCGAGATCGATAACTTCGAAACCAGCACCCTCCATCATCATGGATACTAGATTCTTGCCGATGTCATGAATATCCCCTTTGACCGTACCAATCACCATCTTGCCGATCGGTTCCGCTCCAGTCTCGGCGAGTAAAGGACGGAGAATCTCCATACCGCCTTTCATGGCGTTTGCAGACATCAGAACTTCGGGTACAAACAGAATGCCATCCCGGAAATCTATACCCACAATGCGCATTCCTTCTACAAGCGCTTCATCAAGCACCTTGGTTGCGGACCACCCACGACCGAGCAATATCTGTGTACCTTCGATGATCTCATCACGTAGACCGTCGTATAAATCATCGTGCATCTGCTCTACCAGCTCCTCATCCGGCAGAGTAGACAGGTCGATATCTTCGTATTCTTCTTCGCTCATCGTGACCACCCTACGAAAAATAATTACCGAAAGCCTAAACTCTTACGAAGATTACGGCAGTCTAGGTATATTTTCGAAATATACAAACCCAGTATCTTTTCGATATATATTTTTACGACATAGTAAGCGAAAATAACGACTCTATCTTGAAGAATTTGATATTTTATTCATTTATTTTGAATGGAAATTTATTGATTTGATAATTCGATACAGACCTGGTTTGTTTTCGGCAATTTCATCGATAGTCAGGCCTTGGGTTTCATGCGGAAAAACTAACCAGGCATTGGTGCTATGCACAAAATAGTCGGGGGTTCTCTGAGTGGTATTATTTTGCGGTTTATACCATAGAGTTGCAACTCGAACATTTCTGGGCATATTGCGACGGGTGCGAGATTTCAATTGTTCGATAATCGCGTTGATACTGCGACCCGAATCATAAACATCGTCAACAATCAGCAGGGCATTTTCGGCATTTAAGTTGTCAACTAGGTAGTCCAATCCATGTACTCGAACCTTCTGTTTACTTTGGGAGATGCCTTCGTAGAGTGATGTCCGAACACTGATGTGGTCGGTAGCGACCCCAAAATACTGTAACATTTCCTGAACTGCGATCCCAATTGGTGCCCCACCACGCCAGACTCCGACAATGAAGTCGGGTCTGAAGTCGCTAGAAAGGATTTTTCCACCGAGTAGATAGGAATCTTCCAGTAATGCTTCGGCTGAGATAAAGTGTTTTTGAGTCATGCCGCCGAATCGTACACAAAATTAGATCGATATTCATGAATGTTTGACCTTGGCTGGGTCAGCAAATTAGAAATATCTGGTGCGGGCGGAGGGAGTCGAACCCTCACTGCCATCAGGCAAACGGATTTTCATACCAACTACGATTTGCATCGCCCTCATGATTTGAGCTTTGTGGTCTGGACTATCCCTTCACCTTAGCCATATCAGCCTTAGGTGCTGCCCGTCTAGTCTCTACACCTTCCCGTCCGAAGTCGGGCTTGGCTCGGGATTGCCGTGTTGCAGGTTTTTCCGAGTTTGAGCAGTTCTACATTTTCGGTTTCCCGAAAAGCACTCAAATTAATTTAAGTCCGTTGCGTCTACCGATTCCGCCACGCCCGCATGATTTCATAAATTTGCCGTGAAGTGTAGTTTATTTTAAGCCGAAATCTTGTCAATAGTTCTTTTTGAAAAGTGTCATTGAAAGATCAAACCTGAACTTGAACGATGATATCACCGAATTAGTTGCTTTCCTTTGACCTTGATTTAACGATGTAAAGTAAAATATAGACTGAATCAGTCATTATCAATTCGTCTCTTCTGGTCATTTTCCAAATGTTTGGTAATATAAATATGATGCAGGTTTCAGACGATAGCTCGGTGCTACTGTACTTGCTTAGACTTTGTTCTTGTACTTCGGTCGGTAGTTTGTAGTTGGATGTATGATTTGGGAGAGGATAAAGCGGTAACTTGTATTAATGAATAGTGATCAAAAAAGAGAACTGGAGTCTTTTCTCGAATTAACAGAAGGTGATCCTCCGCTTGTATTTGTTGGAAGAGCCGAAGTGCTAAATGACATCGCGCTTGCAGCTAAGCGGGTGTGGAAGGGTACGGGAGCCGATCAGCATGGTGCAGCGAAAACGACGCGCATTATTCAGGGTGCACCGGGTGCGGGTAAGAGCTCGATCATCAACGAGATCGCGCAGCATCCAGAGCGGTTATATACGGAGAGCATTGGCAAGGAGCCGTTGGTGGTGGCATTGAAGTCTGGTGAGATTGAAAAGCCCATCGATATTCTCAAGTCGCTAGCCGAGAAGATCAATCCGCCGAAAGCCCAAGAGTTCATGGCTCAGATCAGCAAGAACACCGGCGGTGAGGCTGGTTTTGGTTTTGGATTGTTCCGATTCGCCCGCAAGCAGGAAACCGGCATTGAACATCCGGCGCCGGATGCCAACTGGGGCACTTTCGGGGCCTGGGTTGAACAGCATGGTGGATTTGACCGGCCGATCGTACTGGCTATTGATGAGGCACAAAGGCTTTACTATGACCGACAACACCCGCTTGCCAAGCTGTTTCAAAGTCTTCATGATGGTTGTGGTCTGCCGATCGCATTGGTATTGGCTGGTCTCAGCGATACCGAATACTCGGCTGACCAGATGGATCTGACCCGCATACCACCCGAACAGAAACACAACATCGGGTGCTTTCCGGAACATGAGGCCAAGGAGTTCATGGCTAGATCCTGTACGCATTTCGGGATTGATGTTACGGGATTTGAGCAGGAGATCGAACGGCTAGTCGAGCCTTGTGATGGCTGGCCCCGCCACCTGCATATTGCTCTCAAGGCATTTGGCAGAGAGGCCCTGAGAACAGGTGATGATCTCAGTCAGGCAGAATGGGAAAGAATCGGCATTGAAATCAAAACTGGAAGAGACGGTTATAACGACAATCAATATTCGGCCGAAATGCAAATTTCCATTAATCTAAGCCCAAGCAATGGCAGAACTGGACTCCTGTTATAGTCGTGCTAAAATTGAATATTTGATGAAGGAATTACATCAGGCGGATCCTCTAAAATATTGTTTCCCTAGCGATATGAACGCTGGATCCTTCTTCATTCACCTCGTGCACAAGGGGGCTTTGCACAAAGAATCAGTGGATCGGTTTGTGTGCCCGATCCCGTCTTTTCGTACCTATCTGCTTGATCGGGGTGGGCTCGTAGAGAATCCGACTTAAACACCAGCTGCTATTGTGATAGTAACGATTCTTTACCGTCTGGATGAATGCAACGCAGATACTAGAGATATCCAAAATGCGGTGAGTAATCGAATGAAAAGGAACTCCGAATCATCAGATCTTAAGTTTGCTAGAGTTCATATATGCTTGGATATGCTCAAAGATAAATACGTAAATACTGTTTATTTGAGATAGTTTTTCTGAACATGGGAACCTTTATTTATTTTGGTGCTCATGGTTCGTAACTTGCGGAACGTTCAATTTTTCAATCCTCTTGATGGCCTTCTCTTGAATGACAACTTGATAAACATGCCGAACAGGAAGTTTTGCAACTTGCAACAGCAGACCTTTCGCTTTCTTTCTATACTTCCGCTTACCCAAAGCCAGAAATCCAATTGCAACACCATAATGCGAATCGATGCCTTCCGAGTCTAACTCCAAAGCACGCTCAAGATGATAAACTGCATCGTTCTTGCTAGCACCAAAAAAACTCCTCGCCAAAAATGACCCTAAAACCTCAATCAAACCAGCATGCCAACGACCCAAAGCAAGATGGCCTTCAGCAAATTGGTCATCTATCGATAGAGTAACTTCGATGTGCTTGCGAATCCGCTCAGCAAACTTCTCATTCATTGCTCTCACTCGTCCAATACGTTGCGAATATCTGCCCATCGCTCTCGCCAGCTCATTATTCCCTCTTAAGCTCTTCGGATCTATCTCAACTGCCCTTCCAGCCAAATCCATAGCACGCTGGTATAACTTCACACTTTCTTCTTTTTCTGCGTAATACAGCGCATATATATTGAGCGAAGTTGCTGCAAAAGCAAAACCGCTTGCACCACCAGCCTCTTCGGCAATTTGAGCGGCTTCCAGATAGAGACCTTCAGCATAGGAAGCTTCAGCTTCTTCCAGAGTTGACGCTTCGATATCCTGAACAAAAATAAATGCAGAAAAAATGAACCAGACACACAGTTGAATACCCTTACCAGTACTGACTTGGACACCTGATTCATCCATGATCAATTACTTCAAAACCACAAGCATTTATTGCACAGAGAAAACGTTAATGTGCACCTAGTCGTTCTAGAAATTCAGGGTCGGTATACTGAATTAACTTCTGTGAGCCGACATCAAATGACCTCCACATTTCAAGGAATGTCTCCCCAGTGATCGGATGAATGTCACCAGGATACAAATCAGACAAAGGCTTCAGCACAAACGCATATTTCGTGATCTCATCTCGTGGTATATTGTATCCATCATCACGAAGGTCTCCATACAGCAGTAAATCAATATCCAGTACTCGATCATCAAATTTTTTGGGACCTTTGACCCGGCCCAGAGATTTCTCAATATCCTGCATTTGTGCTCGAATTTGCTCAACCGTTTTCGATGATTGCAGTCCAACAACCAGATTTAAAAAAGCTGCGCCCTGAAATCCAACTGACTCTGTTTCATATACCGGTGAAATATCAATTTCTCCATATTCCGTTCGAATAGCGACCACAGCACTGGCGATATTCTGTTCACGATTGATATTACTACCAAGGCCGAGCACCACACGCATCAGGTCTTGCTACCCCGTTCAATAATGATCCCGACATCCCCAACACCCGTGACAGCACCAAATTTATTGAGTTTGACTCGACACCATGTGGCTGGGAACTCCACTAAAATAATTCTGGCAATCTCTTCAGCTAGTTTTTCAAGCAAATGAAATCTCGACTCCGCTACAAAACTCGTCACACGTTTTGCGACGTCCTTATAACTCAAGGTATCCTCCAACGCATCAGATTCTGCCGACTTGCAAGTTTCAAAACCCATATCCAGATCGATCACCAGACTCTGAGTGATTCGCTGCTCCCATTCCCAACAACCAATCACACAATCGACCTTCATACCATGTAAATAGATAATATCCATCACTACAATCAGAATTTCGTCACCAGTCAGCCAGAATTGATACAATAAACTGGCTATCATCTTCTCATATAGACAGTTGGATTATACACTGCCCATATTTGCTTATTTTATTGGCTCGATTTCCTGCTCAGTCTTGATTTGCAAGCTAACTGGTTTGCCGGATCCTCGACAAACTGGGTCAAACAATCCTGGTGCTACCAATGTACTTCGAATCGGTGGCAAACAGGTAGCAGCTCTGACTTTGTCTGGCGATGTTCTCAAGGGAAGTTTGCCGATCATCTTGGCAAGTCTGATCACCCATGACACCCTGATCTTGAGCTTGGTCGGTGTATTTGCCTTCTTAGGACATCTGTATCCGATTTTCTTTCAATTCCAAGGCGGTAAAGGAGTAGCCACAGCCATTGGAGTATATCTAGCACTGTCATGGCCTGTCGCTCTAATCTTGATCGGTATATGGCTAATTACTGCATTCATGTTCAGATATTCTTCCGTTGCATCACTGACCTCAGCGATTATCGCACCGATATTGATTGCAATATTTACAAAAGATAACTCCTTGACATTGTCCTGTATACTGATCGCTCTTTTGATCATTTTTCGACACCGTGCAAACCTATTACGCCTTATGAAAGGCACTGAGAGTAAAATCAAGTTGAAACGATCTTGATGATATTCAACCAGGATTCGAACCTGCCCACTCCTGACGTCTCTGTCTTATCACCATTGGCAAGCGTATACATAATTCTACCAATCATCACTGTTTTCCATAATAATTGAGCGACTTTGACTATACTAACTGAACTTCTTGAAGAACGCGGAGTCCTGCTCGCCGATGGGGCGACCGGATCAAACTTCTTCAAAATGGGCTTACAGTCTGGCGATTCACCTGAATTGTGGAATGACCTATTCCCAGACAGGGTCGCAGCCAACTACCGGAGTTTTATTGAAGCGGGCTCAGACATCATTCTAACTAATTCATTTGGAGGTAATCGATTTCGACTCGGACTTCACGATTCATCAGACAGAGTCTGTGAACTAAATATCAAAGCCGCAAATATAGCGAGAGCCGAAGTTAACAAAGCTACAAAACGAGTGATAGTCGCTGGTGCAATTGGACCTACAGGCGAAATTCTAGAGCCGCTCGGATCACTCAGTATCGAAACTGCAGCGGAAGTATTCGCTGAACAAGCCTTGGCGCTTGAAGAAGGAGGTGTAGACTTGCTTTGGATCGAAACCATATCTTCCCTTGAAGAAGCCCAAGCAGCACTCAAAGGAACTTTCGAAACTAACTTGCCCTCCGTTCTCACCTTTAGCGTGGATACTAATGGACGGACCATGATGGGTCTTACGCCCGCTGACATAATCCAGTTCGCATCCGAAACGACATACAAACCCCAGGCCGTGGGTGCCAACTGCGGGATTGGTGCTGCAGATCTTGTCGCTAGCTTGATCAATATGCACCACGCAACCAGAGACCTTCCTTTTCCGACGATCATCATCGCCAAGGCAAACTGTGGAGTGCCCCAATATATTGACGGAGAAATTGTCTATAGCGGGACTGAAAAGATTATGTCAGATTATGCTCATATTGCCATGGATGCCGGAGCGAATATTATTGGCGGCTGTTGTGGAACTACACCGAAACATGTACGTGCCATGCGTATGGCTATTGACAATCATCAAGCAGGTGAACTACCCAATATCGAAAGAATTGAAGCAAGTCTGGGAGCAATTACTGCAGGAGCTCGTTCACAGATGCTCGGAGATCTTAGCATCGCCGGCGGCGCAAAACGCCCACCTCGAGAGCGAAAATCAAGACGCTCTCGTTAATAGACAAAAGCCGGCCAACCCATATTTTTGATAAAGATAGGTACAAAGATCATGAAAACTGGCTACATCTATGATCCCGTTTTTCTAAATCACGATACAGGTCGGGGTCATCCCGAAACAAGCCAGAGACTCGTCTCAGCACATACTCACTTAACCTCTCAGGACTTCTACAATAAGCTCTCCCTCTTTCCACCCCGTGATGCCGAAATCAAGTGGATAGAAACCATTCATCAATTGGACTATATTGAGCGAGTCAAGTCATCCTGCAAATCAGGTATGCGTATGATTGATACCCCGGATGTCCAGATCAGCTCTGAATCTTATCTCGTCTCACTCAAGGCAACTGGATCACTCCTAGAATTAGCAGATCGAATCATGGAGGATGAAATAGACAATGGATTCGCCATGGTACGCCCTCCAGGACACCACGCAGAAAACTCGACAGCTATGGGTTTTTGTCTGTTTAATAGTATTGCAATCGTAGCCCGCTATCTTCAGCAGAAATATCAGCAACAACGAATAATAATATTAGACTGGGACGTCCATCATGGAAACGGTACTCAGCATACCTTTGAGGAAGACCCGGATGTGTTTTACATCAGTCTGCACCAGTATCCCCACTATCCGGGTACCGGTGCTCAATATGAGATGGGGACCGGCAAAGGAGCAGGAACAACCTTGAATTGCCCCATGAGCGCCGGACTGGGTGACGATGCGTACCGAGAGGCCTTTAAGGAGAAAATCTTGCCTGCAGTTCGTGACTTCAATCCCGACGTTATTTTGATTTCTGCTGGATTCGACGCTCACCAAGCCGATCCACTAGCCAGTATACGACTCAAGACCGAAAGCTTTGGTTGGATGACCCAAGAAATGATGTCTCTAGCCGAGAAGTACTGCGGAGGGAAACTGATTTCTGTCCTTGAAGGTGGCTATGATTTTCAAGCACTGGCTAAGTCTGTCACCGAACATGTTCGGGTATTAAGTCAGTCCTGAAAACTCTCAAGCGTGTTTTCGAGAGTTTGCTGATTAATTACTGAAAAATAACTCAAGCCTTGACCTCGGTAGGCTTTTTTGATCATGGCTTCCAAATTTGGACGTTTTTCGGAGGGAGTGCCTCCTTTACCGATTCCTCCCCCAAACTCAATCATTTGAGTCACCCCCAAATTCTGAAGTGTCAGTAGATTTCGATACCACAGCACTGGATTAAATAACTGAAAAAACAGCCTCGCCCGAATTGACTCAGCGTCAGAATCATGTACTCCCCCCGTAAAATTTGATAACACCTGAATATCACTAATCAGAAATGCCACATTTTGTAATTTTTCACGAAAGCGTTTGCTAGCCTCAACCATATAGTAGGTATGAAATGCTCCTTCTGTCTTCAATCGGGAACTTCTGCGTCTTGGAAAACGCTCAGCCATATCTTTTACCAAAGCATCAAGATCCTCTTCCCGACCACCTACCACAATTTGCTCAGGTAGATTGCAAGCCGCAATCCCGCAAGCATGTCGAACTGCGAGGTTTTGTGCAGATTCAAAATCTAACATGAGTGCTTCCATTTCCCCTTCGCCATACTCTCCCATCAACTCTCCACGACACTTAACTAGTTTTAAGGCCTCAGTGAAATCAAGGATTCCTGCACAAACCAAAGCCGAGTATTCACCAAGGCTGTGACCAGCTACTACAAATGGCCGAATCCGCCCTTGAGTCAAACGAAAAAAAAGACGATAACAGGCAATAGAATGGGTCAGCAAGGCTGGCTGGGTAAAACGTGTGTAATGGATTTTGCCGTCTTGATCTTCAAAACAGAGCTGCGATAAATTGTATTCCAATGCATCACTTGCTTCTTGATAGGTATCCCTGACTACCGAATGCAGTTGAAATAAATCCTTACCCATTCCGGGATACTGAGAACCTTGACCCGGAAAGAGGAATGCAATATCTTGGTTCACTCGATTTCTCCCTGTATAAGTAGATTATCACCTGTCAATAATCATGCAGAAATTCGTACAATATCACCTTGGCATGAAGTTGTGATTTTATCTCACTTCACATAAATCCAAACAGCCTTTGATATACCATTTGGATTCATTCGCAGAAGCAGATCCGCTTTTTTATCACCAACTACCCAACCGAAAACAACATGAGTACTGTAATTGATGGCAAGACATTGGCTTCAAAGCTTCGATTTAGTATAAAACAGGCAGTAAGTGAACTTAAGATAGAGCATAACATTGTCCCCGGGCTTGCGGTCGTTCTGGTTGGTCAAGATCCGGCGAGCCATGTCTACGTTAAATCCAAAGCACGCCAGACAGTCGAGGTGGGCATGCATTCTTTTGAACATCGCCTACCAGAGAATACATCAGAAAATGAGCTTGTCGATATAATCGAAGAACTCAATCAGAAACCGGAGGTGAATGGCATTCTTGTTCAACTTCCATTACCCGATCAAATCAATTCCGAACGCATCATCAACACTATCAATGTGAATAAAGATGTGGATGGCTTTCATATCGAAAATATAGGGCGATTATCCAGCGGCTCCAGTTCACTGGTTCCATGTACTCCGGCAGGGTGTCTAATTCTGCTTCGGCATACTATCGAAAATCTATCTGGACACCATGCAATTATTCTTGGCCGATCAAATATAGTTGGCAAGCCTGTTGGCCAGTTACTGCTGAAAGAAAATTGCACCGTCACAATTGCTCATTCAAAAACTCGTGACCTACCCTCGGTATGCCAACGGGCAGATATTGTCATTGCTGCTGTGGGTGTACCTGAACTGGTTAAGGATAACTGGGTAAAGCCCGGAGCGACCGTCATTGATGTCGGAATAAACCGGATCACCGATAGTTTAGGAAATAAAAAACTGGTCGGAGACGTTGATTATGAATCTGTTTCACAGGTAGCCGGAGCAATCACCCCAGTACCAGGTGGGGTGGGCCCGATGACCATAGCATGCCTCCTTCAGAACACCATCATTGCAACTTGTCGGCAAAGACAAATCAGAATTCCACCGGCAATTGAATAGAATTTTTTGGGACTGAAATACATCATGAAACACGGGTCTATCCTTCTCACAATAGGGGTCAATAGGATCAATCAACCCTGTATCGGATTCCAAGATTCTGCGTCTTTCGTGCTGATTGATGCTATTTAGAGATACGATTTTACCTCTGTAAAGTAATGCTATTAGCTCCATTTTTTCTATGTAGTGTCTTGCAGAAAATCTCGTTTTCACTACGTATAGTAAAAAACGAAATGAGCAGCAACTCAGAGGTTAGGCATATCTGTTTATTTGATAGAACATGACTGATTTGTGGCTGACAGTTGGAATTCGATAGAAAGTTGGGTCAGTAGACCATATAGATACGCCTCTGCTCCAGAGAGATACACAATGAGGATGGTTGAAGCGGACGAATCATAAAAGAGGTTCTCGCCAACGGCAGGAAAAGACTGCCCCAAACCCCAAATGAATGAGGTCATGGCAGTTTTTGTTCCGAATCAGTTAGAATGGGATCGTCTGATAAAAATCGTCTTTGTTGGATTTCAGTAAGTTATAAGTGTCTGTTCAATATGTAGATCATATTATCGCGATCGCCCTAAATCGAACTGGTTTGCTATTGTATGAGCATAATGCCAATTGAAAAAAATACCTGAAAAAGAAACCAAACGACCTTGTCTGTGGTTCAGGAAGATATAAGATTAGGTAGGTAGAATATGCGACTCAGCCAAATAAAGATCGAAAACTTCCGTGGTATTAAGAACATAGTTGTCGACTTTGAGCGAGACATTACAGTCCTAATTGGCGAGAACAACACCGGAAAAACAACTATTCTGGAAGCGTTACGCTTGTGTCTTGATGTCGTGAAATCTGACAAGATCTGTAATTTTTCTGAATACGATTTCTACCGAGATGGTGGGCACAAAAACCTTAAAAAGTGTGAACCAATCAGTATCAGACTTAACTTTATCGAGACAGAAGATCATCTCTGGCCCGAGCATATTATGCAAGCCTTAAATGAAGTTATTGTCGGTGACCGCTTTTCGGAGATTAAGCTTCAGGTCACGGCAAAATTTGATGTAGATACTAGACAACCTCTTCAAAGCTGGAGTTTCTTGGATGATGCTGATAATGAACTTGTTGGGCGATCCGAAAAAATCAGAGAACTCAGACGACTTCGACCTTTCTTCTACCAGACTGCTATACGTGATGCGAAAGATCAGTTTCATAGCCAGTCTACGTATTGGGCATCGTTTTTGAAGGACAGGAACATTGATGAGGCCTTGCAACGTGATTTAGAAGATGAACTTCAAAATGTCAATTAGAAAATCGTTGATGCACATGCTAGTTTCAGGGATGTTACTAAAGAGCTGAAAAACATATCTAATCTCGTTGCTGTTAGTCAGACTGATGCCATAACCGTTGATCCTATTCCGGCCGATGTCTACAAGGTTCTCAAATATACCGATGTGAATCTATTAACGACTTCCAACGCTAGAATTCCAATACGTAGCCATGGCGAAGGAACACAAAGTCTGTCTGTCTTGCTTTTGTTTAGTGCCTACTTGCACACCCGCCTTCAATCCAATGTTGATCAAAATGCAGACCCAATTATCTCGATTGAAGAACCAGAGGCTCACCTGCACCCTAATGCCGTTCGATCAGTATGGAAAATACTGAAGGATATGCCAGGTCAGAAGATTGTGACGACACATTCGGGAGATATCTTATCCGAGGTGGATCTATCGAATCTTCGTAAGATGAGTTGTAAAGACGGCATCACTCAATGTACGTCCATAGAGGATGGACTGTTTACTGAAGATGATCTTCGCAAACTCAACCATCACGTGCGACACTATCGTGGTGAACTACTGTTCGCTCGATGTTGGCTATTAGTCGAAGGAGAAACGGATTCTACTGTCTTTGCTGAATGTGCACAAATCCTTCAAATGGATCTGCATCAAGCAGGTGTTAGAATTGTTGAATACAGCCAGGTTGATCAAACCACTTTAATAAAACTGGCTGATGCATTGGACATCAAATGGTTCTTAGTATCAGACGGTGACATAGAGGGTAAACGATCCGCTAAATCCGCCAAAAAATATCTGAATGCTAGAGATGAGGATCAACACATCCGAATTCTGAAAGCCGACAACATGGAGGTACTGCTGTGTGAGTCTGGTTATGGTGCCCCATATCAAGATATTGTTGGTAAACAACAAAGAAGCAATATTAAACTGAAACCCGATCAACCTGGTTATTGGAATAAGTTATGTAAAACCATGGGGAAAAAGTCCAAGCCATCCCTTGTCCGCAAAGCGCTATTGTTGATACGTCAGAAACAAGAAAGTGGTGCTTCAGCAGTTCCGACTGAAATTGAGGAGATACTGAAAATAGTGGCTAGGAAATCACCATGAACATCATCTTTTCTGGCTTGAATGAAAATCAACGGCAGGCCGTCGAATGGGATGAAGGGTCTTTACTCGTTCTAGCAGGACCTGGCTCAGGGAAAACTTCTGTGCTGACTCTTCGTATCGCCAACCTGATCTCAAAAAGTCCGCTTGAAAATCATCGTATTCTCGGGCTTACTTTTACCGTTAAAGCTGCCAATGAAATGCAGAATCGACTTCGTGATCTGCTAGGTGAGAACTCAAAAAGAATACAGCTCCGTACCTTCCATTCATTCTGTACGGACATCTTACGCCAGCATGGAAGTCAATTCAATCTTCGTCCAGACTTCGAGGTGATTACGAACGACATAGATCGCATAGCGATACTAAAAGAACTAAAAGATCAAGGTCAAGCCGAAATTGATGACCCAGAAAACTCACTGAAACAAATCGACACGATATTCAGACATGGTATCACGCCACATGAGCTCCCAAGGTACTTTGGGCTAGAGAAAAATGATCAATACAGAAAACTCCAGAGTATCTTCATTGACTATACCGAGTGGTTAACCAAAGAGAACCAGCTTGACTTCGGTTCAATGCTTTACTTCACGCGACAATTGCTTGAACAGGTGCCGCGTATAGCGAGGCAGATTCGTACGGTTTATCGATATGTGTGTGTGGATGAGTTCCAAGATACGAACTTGGCCCAGTATAAAGTTCTTCGCTTGTTATGTCCAGAAACAACTTCAAATCTTTTTGTTGTAGCAGACGATGATCAGATCATTTTTCAGTGGAATGGGGCAAATCCGAAACGGCTAGAAGAATTGAAGAGTGACTATAGCCCAAAGATTGTACAACTCCCCGAAAACTATCGATGTCCAACAAAGGTTGTGGAGATAGCGAATCGACTCATAGCACATAACTCTGAACGAATTGGAACAAAAAAGATGAGTCTTGCTCAGAGGGATAATCCGGGCAATATCAAGTTGAAATCCTTTGGTGACTTCGACGAAGAAGTCGATGGACTAGTTTCCGAAATTAGTCGGGTCCGAAAGAATCGACGCGAGACATGTCTCGTTATTGCACGCAGTAATAAACTGTTGACGAAAATACAAGAAGATATGATTTCAGCAGGAATGAAAGCGGAGATTGTAAATAAAAGCCAAGATTTTATTAGTCCACCGATCCAAATGATGTATTACGCGATTAAACTAGCAAATGCACCTGAATCCCGAAGTTTGCTCAACAAGTTGTGTGTTGCCACAGGCCTTGTCGACGGTCAAATACTCTCTGCGGAAGATGTCTTAGCACAAGCACAGGTAGAAGGCGTGGTGCCACTTCGAGCTTTTTTCTCCAAAATTGCTCTAAGTAACAGACTTAAGTCGGTGGCAATTCACGGGGTAACATTACTCTGTGATTCACTAGACTACATGAGTTTCGCACGAGAGGCAATTAGCTTTTTTGATGCACTTAATCAAATGGGAGAATTTGGGGAAGCACTCCCTGACTATGAGCACGATAAAGAGAACTGGGAACGAATTTCGAAACAAATTCGCCATACACATCAGAATAATCTGAGTCTGTATTCTTTTTTGCAGGAACTGGACTTGTCACCAAAGGCCAAGACTTTCCAGAAGGACTGTGTCAAACTTCAGACAGTACACACAGCGAAAGGGATGGAGTCCGAGAACGTATTCATCATTGGTTTGGTTGAGGACCATTTTCCAACCTACTTATCCATCAAGAATGGTGATTCTGCCATCCAGGAGGAGCGGCGAAACTGTTTCGTGGCAGTGACTAGGTCGTCCAAGAATTTGTATTTGAGCTACTCAAGACGGTACTTTAACTGGATCAAGGAGCCATCGAGATTTCTGAGTGAAATGGGGCTAATCCCCAATTAACAAAATGTAAACATTGTGCTTTCGCGGACTCTTACCCCTAAAATGCTCAGGGTTGAAGTGCAGAAATATACAGTGCCAACTGTCTAATTTGCTCATCGGTCAGTGGATGAGCGATTGCTTGCATTTCAGCACTCTTTCTCGCACCTGACTTGTATGCATGAAGTTGCATTTCAGTGTAGGCAGCATGTTGTCCACCCAAACGTGGATAATTAGGCGGTATCCCGGACCCATCTGGACCGTGACAAGCCATACAAGCCGGAATATCATAATCTGCATAGCCAGCACGATATAACTGTTTACCGGCTAAAACATCCTCCATATCTTCTCCAGAGACGCCTTCTATGGTCGCGGTTTGAGATGCATAGTAGGCATCTAAATCTTCCATATCCTGCTCACTTAGGACTCCGACGATACCCAACATGATCGCATTTTCTCGCTCACCTGATTTGTATGCTTGCAATTGTGTAACTATGTATCCCGGCACTTGACCAGCAATTTTTGGAAATTGATCTACTGGACTATTTCCATCGTTACCATGGCAAGCCACACAAGTTGTAGATTTGGCTTTGCCAGCTTCAATATCGCCTTCAGCCTGGGAAACCGCTGGATTGAAAAATAAGACAGCTGTTGCTACTGCCAATAACAAACTATATGAATGAATCATGGACAACGCTTTGATAAAAATTTGAAATGCGAGATACAAAGACATTCGCTTCCTAGAATTCTAGGTCAGGAAACACACCTGAATTTATGTGTTATACACAAGGTCCAAAATTAATTATAAACTTGCGGTTATTGTATTCGCAAAACACTAAATAACTTGTCGGTGGCATCTCGATCTGAACCGTTATTATATACCCAAGACTTGAAATTATTATTTGAAAACGCCCGAATCCATAAATAGAAAACCCGAGAGTATCTTCAATACCTTGTATGACGTGGTTTTCGAGGGGCGGTAGAATCACTCAATGATTGATAATTAGGAAATCGGGTTTTCTTCTATATGCGAACCACCGGCTTAACTTGCGAATGAGGAAACGTACACTTCATTTTACAAGCTGCTGGTCATTTTCTATTATTTTAGTTCGGGTTTTGAGGCAAGGAAGTAGCGTAGATTATAAAATTTGGATAGGTGAAGTTTGTGTCGAAATTTCAATGTTATCAAAACGAAAATATGATGACGTCTCTTTGCCCGTTTAAGTTAGCACTTTTTAAAAAATAACTTCCTCTACTATACTTCAGATTTATCAGGTTCATACAGTCCACATAATTGGATCTTTTTCAGCCAACTCTTACTGAGTCAGGGGACCACTTGAATAACACTACATTTCAGCAAGCTCGATTCCAGTTAGCTGCAACCAAACGCTCGCAGTGGCCAAAGAATAGCCATGCAGAAGTCGCATTTGCTGGTCGTTCAAATGTTGGTAAATCAAGTGCAATCAATGCCATAACGGGGCAAAAAAATCTTGCCCGTACTAGCAAAACACCGGGTAGAACCCAGCAAATTGTATTCTTCAACATTCTTGAAGGTCGATACCTAGTTGACCTTCCCGGATATGGATATGCCAAGGCACCAATCAGCTTGCGACAAGAATGGGGGCAATTCATTATCGATTATCTCTACAATCGGACGAGTCTGAAAGTCCTATGTATACCAATGGATATTCGCCGACCACTAACCTCGCTCGACATCACCATGTTGCATCTTTGTCAAGACATCGGACTTCACGCACATATCCTACTGACCAAGGCCGATAAATTGAAACAGGGTAAAGCAAATTCCTCATATCACCAAGTAAGTAGACAAATTGCGGAACACCCGATGGTATCAGTCCAACTGTTTTCTGCAAAAACCGGTATTGGTCTGCAACAGGCAAAACTGACTTTACAAAATTACTTATTCGAGAATGGGAGTTAACATCAACATCCAATCCATGATTTTACGAGCATGACTGGTTTCTCTGAATACTCATTACTCTACTTTATGGGTTTTCCATGACAAGAAAACCATTTATGGTCAAACTTCATGTACCGATTCGGTGCTCTAGATAGGTCACACCAAAAAAGCTCACCTCAGCTAATTCATTCTCTCTTTCCATTTGAATATGAAGTGATTACCCCAGATTTGAAAAAAATCAGTTTTCTATCAAAAACAATATTATGTATTTTATTTAGAATGTGTTATGTTTAGTCTCTAGCTAAACCATCGCTAATCACAATATATTTTTGGCAGGTTAATCCTTCAAGACCAACTGGACCGCGCACATGTAATTTGTCTGTGCTAATCCCGATTTCTGCCCCTAATCCATATTCAAACCCATCAGCAAATTGGGTCGATGTATTAATCATCACGGAACTGGAATCAACTCGTCTCATGAATTCATTCTGACTGGTTAAATTCTCAGTAATGATTGCATCCGTATGTCCTGAACCATATGTCTCGATGTGTGAAATAGCCTCATCCAAATCATCAACTATACGAACCGATAGAATCGCATCAAGATACTCGGTGGTCCAATCTTGTTCAGATGCAGGTACAGAACCATCTATGAATTGGCGTGATCGCTGACATGCTCGGATTTGTATCCCCTTATCCCGATATAGACTAGAAAGTTCGGGTAATATTTTTGGGGCAATTTCTTCTGCTACTAGCAGAGTTTCCATCGCACCACATATTCCATATCGACGAGCCTTGGCGTTATAAGCGACACGAATGGCTTTCTGAATATCAGCTTCATTGTCAATGTATACATGACAGATACCATCAAGATGTTTGATTACGGGTACTGTTGCATGCTGACTAATACGTTGAATTAAACCTTTTCCACCGCGAGGAACAATGATATCGATATCTTCATCCATCGTAATTAGACAATCGACGGCAGCACGATCAGTGGTTTCTACAAATTGAATACAATACTCACTTAAACCCGCATCCATTAATCCCTGTCTGATACAGCTTGCCAACGCCATATTTGAATAGAAGGCCTCAGATCCCCCTCGTAAGATACATGCATTGCCAGACTTAAAGCAGAGTACGGCCGCATCAACCGTCACATTTGGACGAGATTCATAAATGATACCAACTACTCCTAGTGGCACTCGCATCTGCCTGATTTGAAGTCCACTTGGCCGCTGAATTGTTTCTGTCATTTCACCGACCGGATCCGGTAGATTTGCAACTTGTCTACAACCCAAAACAGTAGACTGAATTCGAGACTCGTCAAGGTATAGCCGATCTTTCAATGCTGGAGTCAAATCATTCTGCTCCGCAGCAACCATGTCTCTGGAATTCTCTCGGAGAATGTGATCGCTTTGTCTTTCAATAGATTGGGCGATGGATTCCAGAGCTTGATTTTTATCAGCCGAACTCAGCCTCGCCAAGTTTGATGACACCAGCTTGGCATGCTTACCTAACTGTGTCATGTATTCAGCTACATTAACCCGCTCGATGGCTTTTATATTCATGATATTTCGATAAAGGCTGGATATTTTCAGCGAAAGTCTAAATGAGATTCCAGTATCTGGAAATTGTCATCATTCTGGACTTGGAGATAAAATTTTTCGATTATCTATAAAGTAAAAAAATTTAAATAATTTTATTAGCAAATAATCTATTCTAATAGTTTAATAAATATATCATTTTTTTACCTTTGAAACGATGAAATGATCAATGGATTGCTGGTTTGAAATTAGCACAGAGCGGGCTCTGTTGCAATCATTCACTTGGACCATCCACCGAAACTGGATTAATACATTTATTTATGGTCGATCTTATAAGTCAGTGAGGTTTATAGTATCAGATCAACGAGTCATTGTCGTTCGATGAAAACTTGGCAACCAAAAAGGAAACTCAGAGAATATAAGAACCAACCACCAAAGCGGTCATCCGCATCTTGGATCCTTTACTATCCTATCAAAGTGCCCAAGCATCTCTGAATACTGCGGCTCGCTGACTACTAGATAGCATGATCAAAAAGGGAACTACAAAGATACCTTGACATCAAGCAATTAAATCCTGCATCGTTTGCGGCTTTCTTCATTCACTACGGCGATGAGACACCACACATTCTAAGCACAATGCTTTCGAGTTCTTCCCATTCATCTTTGTGAGCTTTGGGAATCCCGCCCTTGAGACGATGATCTATAATACAGAGCTGAGCGAGTATCCTCTCCCACTCTAACCGCCGCAATCTGTACATAGCATTACCGATGATTTTTTGACGAGTGCTCCAAATCCCAAAACGCTGATACAGTGATTGAGGAGGAACTCTCTGACGTTCTGACTCATCATAAATCCGGCAAATCTGCCGAACTTCCCGAACCATATTCCACAGTATCATGATCGGCAACGAGCCGGTTGTTTTCATACTATAGAGCATCCTCATCGCGCGATCCTGATTGCCTAACAAACACGCATCAACCAACATAAATACATCATGACGTGCATGGTTTGCGATTAAGTCTTCAACAATTTCCAAAGTCACCACTTGATCCTGATACAAGAGCCTAAGCAGTTCGATCTCCTGAGCAGCTGCAAGCAGGTTGCCTTCTACCATCTGGCATAAGCGGCGGATCGCTGCATTTTCAACTTCCAGATTGCGTGATTGAATCCGCTGTCGGATCCACCCTGGTAGCTGTTCAGAAGTTATCTTTGGACATTGAATCAATACTGCAGCATCAGCAATTGATTTGAACCATTTGGTCTTTTGTCCAGCTCTATCGATATGCCCAGCGATAATAACCAGTGTCACGTCCTCTAATGGGTTTTCTGCATACTCAATTAGTATTTTCGCTCCCTTGTCTCCCGGCTTTCCAGTCGGCATTCGCAGTTCAATTAGCTTTTTTTCCTGAAAAATTGACATAGTCTGACTGTGTTCAAACAGAATCTGCCAATTAAATCCGGCTTCAGCTGTGTGCCGAATTCGTTCCGTAAAACCGAACTTATGGGCTAGGACACGGAACTCGTCCATAGCCTCTTCAATCAATAAAGGTTCAGGGCCATGGATCAAATACATTGAGGCTAAACCATTTGCGAGTTGCGATTTCAAATCATCATATTTCACTCGCATGGTCTAATTCCCACCAATCATAACCAGCGTAAATGACGAATAATACGGCCTGCAATTTCATCCGCCATTTGCTCTTTGAGAAAATTCTCTTCGTGCTCAATGATTAGTTCATTACCAACTTCATAGCGAAGACTACTTGACTGGCTAATCACCACCGGCTGTACCCTGACTGTCCCTGATTTATCAATGATTTTGTATTCAACCGAATATCGATATGCATAACCAGTTGCTACACCTAAATCATTGACTGTCTCAACTGATTTAGAAAAATGAGTATTTACGATCGCGATTTCGGCCGCTGAATCAGCTTGGATCAGAATGACGCCATTTTTCTTGAGAACATCAGACAATGCATCAATCATGTTTTGATCATTACTGGTTACCCACAGGCTTGAAAATTCTCTTGGGATATCTGTCTGACCTTTTAACTGAAACCCACAACTGGTCATCAACAACGCCAAAAGAACCAGTGTTATCAACGAAGTAGGTGTATAAGCATTCCTAAACGTGTATCTACTCATAGTTATGAACAAAACCATAGTGGATGGGTGAATACCATGCAATCGATTATCTAGCCACAATATTCACTAACCGCCCGGGGACCACAATAATTTTCTTCACATCCTTTCCTTCTATGAATTTACCGGCTTTTTCATCTTGTAGTGCTGCCTGTTTTATTTGATCCTGAGTACTGTTCGCCGCGATTCGGATTTGGCTCCGCAGTTTCCCGTTTACCTGAACCACTAACTCAGCATGCTGTGATTTTAGGGCATTGCTGTCTACCTTAGGCCAACATGTATCAAGCAATGATTCTGATTCACCTAGTTTCTCCCATAACACGTGTGCAATGTGCGGCACAATTGGTGCAAGTACCTTGTTTAAAATTAACAGGCTCTCTCTTAATACTTTTGCTCTATCCGGATGATCTGAGACTTCCAAACGCTCTATAGCATTCAGAATCTCCATACTTCCAGCTACCACTGTGTTATAATGGATTTTTTCATAATCACGAACAATTTTCTCAAGGATTTGATGGGTTGTTCGTCTCAGTTTAATTGCCTGTTCATCTTTGATTTGCCTACTCCAGTTAGAATCCTTAAGGGCTTCTGTGACCGTACCAGTCTCGCTGAGTGTTCCATGCACTAGATTCCACCATCTTTTAAGAAATCGATGCGCGCCAGCTAAAGCCTGATCATTCCATTCGAGCGTTTGCTCCGGTGGCGATGCAAACAGAATAAACAACCGGACTGTATCGGCTCCATACTGATCGATCATCGATTGCGGATCAACAGTATTGCCCAGAGATTTCGACATTTTCTTTCCATCTTTGAGTACCATGCCCTGACATAGCAAACGCGTAAATGGCTCGTCGGAGGTTACCAATCCAAGATCTCGCATCAATTTATGAAACAGCCTTGCATAAAGCAGATGCAGTACTGCATGCTCAATGCCTCCGACATACTGATCTACCGGTAACCAGTAATTTGCCCGTCCATCCAGCATACAGGTGTCAGCATCTGGACAACAGTATCTAGCATAATACCAAGACGACTCGACAAATGTATCAAAAGTGTCGGTTTCTCGCCGGCCCAGTCGATCGGTACCCGGCAAATTTGTTTGATAGAATGATGGATCATTCTTTATGGGAGATTGGACCCCGGAAAATTCGACATTCTCGGGTAACACCACAGGAAGATCCTCGTCCGGTACTGTGAACGTGGCTGGTTCATCCTCTGTATCATCATAAACAACCGGAATAGGACAACCCCAGTAACGTTGTCTTGAAACCCCCCAGTCTCGAATTCGGTACTTTACAGTTCTTTTCCCAATGTTACAAGAGGAAACAAATTCGGCAATTACATCAAAGGCCTGCTGGTAGTCCAAGCCATCAAAATCACCCGAGTTATACACTTCGATATTTTGCTTTTCGACCATCGCAGATTGATCATAATTATGATTAGTGCCATCGGCATGCCGAATCACCGGACGTATTTCAAGATTATGATCTCTGGCAAATTCCCAATCCCGCTGATCATGAGCCGGAACAGCCATCACTGCACCAGTACCATAACCCATTAATACGAAATTCGCTGCCCATATTGAGATTTTCTCACCACTGACTGGATGAATGCCATGTAAATCCAGCGGAACACCTTTTTTCTGCATAGTCTCGATGTTCTCTTCCGATACATGTTGAGTTCGGCATTCATCCACAAACCTTGCAATTTCTGGATTTTCATTAGCCGCTTTCAATGCTAGTGGGTGTTCAGCAGCCACACATATGAAAGTAATCCCCATAATAGTATCGGGTCGGGTTGTATATACCATAAGTGTTTCTTCACCCGGTATTTTGAAACCAAACTCAATACCCTCCGAGCGTCCAATCCAGTTTCGTTGCATATTACGAACCGCACTGGGCCAACCTTCAAGATTGTCAATCTCTTCCAGTAGTTCTTCAGCATAGTCAGTAATCCGGATAAACCACTGTGGCATTTCACGGCGTTCAATCAAAGCACCCGAACGCCAACCGCGACCATTCTCTACTTGCTCGTTGGCGAGAACAGTGTTTTCAACTGGGTCCCAATTGACTATACCCATCTTCTTATAAGCCAGACCCTTGTTATATAGTTTCGTGAAAAACCACTGCTCCCAACGATAATACTCGGGAGTACAGGTTGCAAATTCGCGGTTCCAGTCGTAAGCAAAACCCATGCGCTTTAGTTGTTGCTTCATATAACCAATATTGGCATAGGTCCATTTTGCTGGGGGCTCATTGTTGGCTATAGCGGCATTTTCAGCAGGTAATCCAAATGCGTCCCAGCCCATGGGTTGCAATACATTCTTACCAAGCATGCGCTGATAGCGACTAATTGCATCACCAATTGTATAGTTTCGCACATGGCCCATGTGCAACTGCCCGGAAGGGTAAGGCAGCATAGACAGACAATAGTACTTTACCTTATCGAGATCTTCTATAACCGCAAAACACTGCTCATCTTCCCAGTATTTCTGGACTTGGGATTCAACATCAGCGGGACTGTATTCTTGGAACATGATTGATAGTTGATAATTGGAAACAAGCGATTTTAGTTTGTTTTCCAATTATTTTCTTGCATCGCGTACTCGATTCTGTATTTTCTTGATTGAGTATACCCTCGTGGTATAGTTGTTTCTATTTCATTTTTTTGGACGAAATCCTACATGGCCAGACATATCCCAAGAGAGTTCATTGATGAGTTAATGCAAAGAACGGACATCGTCGATGTTATTGAAAGCATGGTTCCCCTACAAAAAAAAGGTCGGGAGTACATGGCCTGTTGTCCGTTCCATGATGAAAAAACCCCATCTTTCACAGTGAGTCCTCAGAAACAATTCTTTTACTGTTTTGGTTGCGGCGAAAGTGGTTCAGCCATAGACTTTTTGATGAAATATCAAAATCTAGGTTTCGTTGAAGCGATCGAAGATCTAGCAAACCGAGCTGGGCTCGAAATACCACGTTCAAATCGATCTGACAATTTCAAGAGATTACAGGGCCAAACCGATGAACTTCTAGAAGTTTTGAATCAGGCAAATCTATGGTTTCAGGAACAACTCAAGAGTAGCCCCGACCGAAGGATAGCAGTTGGCTATCTCCAATCGCGCGGACTGAATGCCAAGATGATTAACGAATTCGGAGTCGGTTTTGCACCAGAGGGTTGGAACGGTCTGACAAAAGGACTAGGTAAAACCCCCTCCCAACTTGAAAAATTGATGAAAGCAGGTCTCATCAACAATAAATCAAACGAGCAGGGGAGGAACAGGTATTTTGATCGGTTTCGGGGTCGTATCATGTTCCCAATTGAAGACAGTCGGGGACGCATTGTCGGTTTTGGCGGGCGGGATTTAACGGACAAAGGTCCCAAATATCTCAATTCACCAGAAACTCCTCTTTTTCACAAGGGCAGAGAACTTTATGGTCTGCATCGTGCTCGACGTGCAATCGGCAAACAAAAACGTAGCCTCGTGGTCGAAGGATATATGGATGTAGTCTCTCTGGTTCAATTCGGTATCGAAAATGTTGTGGCTGCACTTGGTACTGCAACTACTCCCCATCAGTTGCAACACCTGTTCAGGCTTGCCTCCGATATTGTGTTCTGTTTCGATGGGGATCAAGCTGGAAAAAAAGCAGCCTGGAAGGCTCTAAAAACTGCACTGCCGGAACTAAGTGACGGTAGACAAGTAAGTTTTCTGTTCTTGAAAGAAGGTGAGGACCCAGACACAACTGTCAGATCAACCGGAGCTGAAAGCTTTTTGAGAGAAGTTGATTCGGCTATTCCTCTGACTAACTTCCTATTTGAGAGTCTAATGGCTGAAATTGATCTTGACCGAATGGAAGGTCGCGCAAAGCTAGCGAGCTTGGCTAAACCACTCCTGATGGATATTCCAGGCATTACTCTGAGATCCATCATGTTCGACCGTCTATCCACTCTTTGTGGAACAACTGTTAAGCCAGATGAATCAAATCAGTCCTCAAGACCTCGAATCCCAACAACCGATGCCAAACGACGCTCTGGTCGCCATATCGATGGGCAGCTTCCTCTAGTTGCACAAGCCGTAAGCTTGCTACTTCAAGATCCAAGCCTAGCCAATAAGGGGCCGAATTTTAGCGCTCTTGATGAATTGCAGGAAGATGGTCTTGATGTCCTTGTGGGCATGCTTGATACATGCTGCCGCAATCCAGATGTGACTACCGCCAGACTTCTGGAGCGCTTCCGGGATGCACCCTATCATTCATATCTGGAATATTTGGCGTTTCGGGATCACCAGGTACCCGAAAATTTACTGGTGGAACATTTTGAAGAAATTATCCTCAAGTTACTTGCACGTTTGAGAAAACAACGGCATGATGATTTAATTGCAAAATCCGAGCAACGACCACTCAATCAACGTGAAAAAGAGGAGTTGTTGTCCCTACAACAAGAGCGGATTCGCCATACAGCCCAGCTTGAAGAATAGGTTGGCAAAAGTTTTCTGTACTTCATTGGGTTTTTACTGTATCCGAGCGATTGAAATTATCTGCGGCGACACAATATAAATAGGTTGTGGTATAAAAAAGATGAATATGGGACTTATATGCTCAGTGTTGGTGAAGATGCTGTACAATTTGCGCCCTTGTTTTTGACTCTACGAACCCAAGACCGATTGTAATTTCCAATTTGAGTACTTCAAGATGAGTAATCAGCAAACAGCAAAAGCCTCCGATATCGAAACCGAACCAGAAAAAGTCGAACTCGATGAAATTGATGAGGTGAATGTTGAAGACCCTGAAGAACTGGAGGTAGAGGATATCGATCCCGATAATACCGAACCAAAACAGGGCGAAGAAGTCAAGCCGAAAACCCAGTCAAAACTGCAAAAACTGGTTCTCAAGGGCCGTTCACAAGGATTTTTGACTTACACTGAAATTCAGGATCACCTCCCTGAAAACATGCATGACACCGACCAATTTGAGGTCGTTGTTAACATGATCAAGGACATGCACATTGAGCTGGTTGATAAAGCACCTGATACATCAGAAACCCTGACCCTCAAAAGAGACAATACGGAAGATCAGGAGGTGATGGAAGAAGTCAGTGCTGCACTCAAAACTGCGGTCGAAAGTGAGTTTGGACGCACAACTGATCCAGTCCGCATGTACATGCGGGAAATGGGTGTTGTCGAGTTGCTCGATCGAGAAAAAGAAATTGAACTAGCGAAACGGATTGAAGCGGGTAACCGGATCAGTATCGCTACTATGGCTACTACACCGGTCGTACTTCGTAAACTGGTGGGTTACATCACTGATATTCAAAAAAAGGAAATGAAGCTAACCGAATTGGTAGTGGGTTTCCACGATTGGGAATCATATCATGATGAAACGGTGGCAACCCCCGGAGAACCCGGGCAAAACGCCTCTGAGCAGGAAATGGCAACTGGCCCTGATCCCGATGAAGCAAGAAGACGGTTTACGAAAATCAAACGTTCGCTCAAAAGCATGGAAAATGCGATTGAAAAACATGGGTTGTCAAGCAAACAAGTTCTGAAAATCCGTGAACGACTTGGCAATGAGTTGATTTTAATTCGGTTTGTGCCAGCAAGATTGGAAGAGATGGCGAATGCACTCAAAGCTTGCATGAATGAATTAAAGACCTGTGAACGTGGTATCAAGAAGTATTGTGTTAATTACGGCAATGTACCCAATCAGCTGTTTATTGAAAAATTTAAGGATCGTGAAACAGATCTTGAATGGTTTGACGAATTCATTGAAAAATATGCCAAGGAATATCCGCGAGTGGTCCGCTATCGTGAAAAAATCCATGAATTGTCTTATCGTATTCTAAAAGTTGAAAATACTGCTGGTCTCAAACTACATGAGTTGCGAAAATTGTTTGACGACTTTTCACTTGGTGAAGTCAAGGCGCGCAGAGCAAAAAAGGAAATGGTCGAAGCAAATTTGCGTTTGGTTATATCGATTGCGAAAAAATACACCAACCGTGGTTTGCAGTTTCTGGATCTGATTCAGGAAGGCAATATTGGTTTAATGAAGGCGGTTGACAAATTTGAATATCGTCGTGGTTATAAATTTTCAACTTATGCTACTTGGTGGATTCGTCAGGCAATCACACGTTCAATTGCCGATCAGGCCCGAACTATACGGATACCTGTCCACATGATAGAAACGATCAACAAGCTGAACCGAGTTTCGCGTCAAATTTTGCAAGAAAAGGGACGGGAGCCTCTCCCGGAAGAACTTGCTGAACGAATGGAACTTTCCGTTGACAAGGTACGAAAGGTGCTTAAGATTGCAAAGGAACCGATTTCAATGGAACAGCCTATGGGTGATGATGAAGATTCGCATCTTGGCGACTTCATCGAAGATCAAAGAGCCCATGCACCCTTTGATAATGCATCTTCATCTGGACTAAAGGAAGCAACGAACGGAATCCTTGATCAACTTACTGAACGAGAGGCGAAAGTTTTGCAGATGCGTTTTGGTATTGGTATGAATACCGACCATACATTAGAAGAAGTCGGCAAGCAATTTGATGTGACTCGAGAACGGATTCGTCAAATTGAGGCTAAGGCATTGAGAAAACTCCGCCATCCCAGTCGATCTGAGCAATTGAAGAGTTTCTTGGATAGTAGGTAATATTCACTTTCTAAGCTCCAAGTTGCTTTGATTCAACTTATGTTCTCGATTCAAGATATCAAGATTTACCAGGTGGAAATTTAGTCGGGCCTGTAGCTCAGTTGGTTAGAGCAGAGGACTCATAATCCTTTGGTCGTAGGTTCAAGTCCTACCGGGCCCACCATAATTAGGTTTAGTTGTTGATTTATCGAGATATTTTACTCGAAATTACATTAGATATTATGCTTCAAATGTTTTGCGGATTGTACCCAGAAAAACAGTTGATCGTAACAGTAACCAATACCCCTACAAATAGATCGGACAAACTTGATAACACCTGATTGCCCAACTCGGCAAACTCACGCTAGACTGGAAAATGGCAAGGAAATTAGGAGCAAGTATTCGGGGCAAAATCCGGCATGATTTGATCGAGCCTCTTTGGGAGATCAAGAAGCCTGGACGAGATTGGTTGCCGATAGCGATCAATGGTTTAGTTTGGGAATTATATCGAAAAGTAACGTTAAGCCACCTTAGATGCCTTTTCACGGGTTCGCGAGGTCTCCAATGAGAACGCCTCTAATCGTACAGCTGCCCCAATCCCGGAGGCCGACACGCTTGGTATGTTGCGTACATGAATATTTATAACTGATTATGGATAACATGGTCTAATGTTATTTATAGATATAATTCCCTTTAGTTTCACCGACTACACCATTTTTGCCCTGTATAGCAGAATGAAATTTGAGCGATATCTGGTGATTGACCGGATTTTTGCTCTTACAGCCTTCAGTATATTCCTTAAGTTCAAAAAGAGGACTTGCTAAATATTTACCGCCTTCCCATACACACAACTGAACACAATAATACATGAAGAAATTCGTTAAATTTATGTTTCCCATTGTCATACTGGCAGGAGGAATTGCCGGATTTCAGTTCATCACCAAGAATCAAGAAGAGTCACCACAACTTATCCGCACCGCTCCAGAACAATTCGTTTTTATCCAAAAAGTCGAGAAAATCAGCGAAACTCCCAACATCCGTCTGTTTGGTGTAGTCGAAACCCCTAATTTTGCATCGCTAAGTACTGCTATCGAAGCTGATGTAGATCTGGTTTCGGTATTGGAAGGTGAAACTGTAGAAAGTGGAGACTTACTGATTACCCTTAACCGTCAAGATATCGAACTTGATGTTCAGCAACGTCAAGCCGAGCTTCGAGAGATTGAAGCACTCATCTCAAGCGACCATATTCGACATGCCACCGATAAACGAGCCCTAGAAACAGAAAAGAATCTACTCAAACTAACCAGTAATGCCGTTGAACGGGCCAAACGTCTAATGAAAAAAAATGCCGGCAGCCAAGCTACACTTGATGAAGCATTGCAGAACGAAGCACGCCAACAACTGGCAATCATACAACGTGAACAGTCAATCAATGATTTTCCAATCCGTCAAAAACAGCTTGAAGCGCGCTTAAATAAGGCAAGTGCAGTTCTGGGAAGATCCAAACGAGATTTGGAACGGGCCAGTATTAAAGCTCCATTCGACGGTAGAATCGCCGAAGTCATGGTCACAACAGGAGATCGTGTACCACGTGGCGGAAAACTTCTCAATATCTATAATGAATCCGCACTTGAAGTTCGGGCACAGGTCCCATTTTCTTACGCTACGAAAATACAGCAAGCTATCGACACCAATCAGCAAGTTCTCGCCAAAGCCGTCTATGAAAATCAACAAGTCAATCTGACCCTGCATCGATTAACCGCCCTTATTGAACAAGGTCAGGCGGGAATCGATGCCTTTTTTCGAACAACATCCATTCAATTACCTGCTCTCGGATCTACACTCGATATTCTGGTTAACCTACCGATACTTCACAATGTCATCGTTATCCCACCTGATGCGCTTTATAACGGAAATCGAATTTATCTTGTCGATAACAACAAACTAGTGCCAAGAGAAGTTACTCAAGTTGGCATGCGTATCCATGAAAATGGATCACAGACTATTATTTTGGACGGTTCGGATTTTTCTGACGACGAAAATATTCTCATCTCCCGCTTGCCTCGAGCTGTGAGTGGCATGCAGGTTCAGATCGTTGAACAAGAGTAAACATGGACCAAGATACCAACAGGCAATTGGTTAACCAGAACGGCCTAATCGGGATTTTCTGCAATCATCCCGTAGCAGCCAATCTACTAATGGCTGTCATGCTGATCTCTGGGATCTGGGCAATGCAACAACTAAATACCCAGTTTCTGCCCAGTTATGAGAATGAAAACGTCCAAGTTCGTGTACTCTGGAGTGGTGCCAGTGCTGAGGACATTCGTGAACTGATAACGATTCCACTTGAACAAGACCTACGGGATGTAGACAATCTCAAGGATATGACTTCTACATCCGCTGAAGGTGTATCTTCCATTACCCTCGAGTTTGATGAAGGTACTGATATGGGAGAGGCTGTAGACAAAGTTAAGGAACGTGTCAACATTACCAGCGGTTTGCCTACAGAGTCTGAAACACCGGAAGTATCGAAAACCACATTTTATGAAGAGGTAGGTCGCCTACTTCTTACAGGTCTTGGCTCAAGCAGTATCGATGAATTACGTGGACTGGTTTATCAATTCGAGCGCGAATTATTAGATCTTGGCATCGCAAAAATCAATATCCATGGCATACCCGAGGAACAAATTGCCATCGAAGTCCCCTCTTATGAATTGAAACGACTCAGCTTGTCTCTTGATGAGTTAGGACAGCGAATCACTGCTTGGTCAAGAGATGTTCCACTGGGTATCATCGGCCGAAGTCAAACCTCCCGCCAGTTGCGGTTTCAAGAGCGCCGCGAAACCGCAGCTGCATTTGAGGAAATACCAATCGTTGCAAATCAACAAGGAAGCTTGTTAAGTCTTGGCGATATCGCTGAGATCTCGCGCAAACCGAAGCCTGATCAGGAAAAAATCTTTTACAAGGGGTATCCTGCAATCGAATTAGTAGTTATGCGCACAGAGAGTGCCGACAGTCTTGATTCTGCCAAAATCCTCTCAGACTGGGTGGAACAAACTCGCCCTCTATTGCCTCAAGGAGTTGAGCTGGTTTTCTTCAATCAGATCTGGGAACTGATTCAGGGTCGAATCAATATTCTGATTGAAAATGGCCTGTCGGGACTGATTCTGGTGGTTATGATTCTCTACCTGTTCATGGCATCCCGAATTGCTTTTTGGACAGCGGTGGGTATTCCTGTTTCTTTCATGGCCGCACTTTTTATCCTTTATTTGTGGGGCGGTAGCCTGAACATGGTAAGCATGTTTGCCCTAATCATGACACTCGGTATCATCGTAGATGATTCGATTGTAGTTGGGGAGGATGCTATGTCGCGCTACTCCTCTGGGGTAAAGCCAAGTATCGCCTCCCTCTTAGCAGCTAGGAGAATGTTATCTCCGATCTTTTGCTCATCACTGACTACGATCGCAGCCTTCATGCCTCTATTCCTAGTGGGCGGCAATATTGGCACCATTATGCAAACCATACCTCTGGTTGTTGTGTGCGTCATTATCGCATCACTGATTGAATGTTTTCTCATTCTTCCGGGTCATCTGACACATTCATTTCATCGTATGGGCCCATACAATCCAACGCGGGTTCGTCTTGCTATTGATAACCGATATATCTATTTCAGAGAGAACCTGTTCAGACCATTTATTTCTTTGGTAATTTCCCACCGCTGGAGCACGTTAGCTGTTGCTCTCTCAATCATGTTACTGTCAGTTGCCTGGGTACAAAGCGGCCGTATCAACTTCACTTTCTTTCCATCCACCGAGGGTGACACGCTATTTCTTAACGTGGGCTTTGTATCAGGAAGTTCTCCAGATCAGGTAACAGACTTTCTAACCAGTGCCATAGACATCCTCTATCAAATCGAGGAAGAATCGGGTGAACCGCTGATTTCTCTTGTCATGACTCGGTATGGAGCCACCGAAGGTCGAGAACGAACTACCCAACGTGGTGATCATTTAGGCGGAATCAGGATTGATTTACTCCCACCGGATCAAAGAACTACACGAAATAGTGAAATCGTTCGTACTTGGCGAAGTAGGCTGAATCGAGAACCGGGTATTGAAACCCTGACCTTAATCGACCAACGTGCAGGCCCGGGATCATCAGACATTGATCTAAAGATTTATGGGCAAGAAGTTGACCAGATAAAAAAGGTTTCAGAATCCGTCAAAAACGTCCTTTCAGAGATACCCGGTCTAAGCGGTATCAGTGATGATATACCTTATGGCAGAGAACAACTGGTACTATCGCTAACTCCCTCGGCCGAAGCTCTGGGTTTGACCGTCGATTCAATATCCCGACAGTTAAGAGCTGCATATGATGGTTTCCTAGTGCAGGAAATATCAGACGGTTTTGAAGATTTGGATGTTGTAATTCTAATTCCTGAGCGAGAGCGAGATGCACTAACTAGTATTTCCGGCATCAACATATTGTTGCCGAATGGACGCACAGAGTCGATGTCTTCTCTGGTCAAAATCTCAACCAAACGCGGATTTGAAACCATTCGACATTCCAAAGGACGTCTAGCAATTAGTGTAAAAGCAGATGTTGATTATGATATTAGCAATGCCAACCAAATTGTTGAAAGACTGAAATCCGATATTCTTCCACCGCTGGTGGCCGAGCATGGAATAACTTACTCATTTGAAGGTGATCAGAGCGATCAACAGAAAACGCTGGATGACATGCGACTCGGCGGGGTCATTGCCTTGGCGTTAATCTATCTGGTTCTATCCTGGGCCTTTGGCTCTTATGGTTGGCCATTTGTTGTTATGATAATTATTCCATTCGGATTCATAGGCGGGTTGTGGGGTCATGTACTCATGGACAAGGACATCACCCTATTGTCACTTTTCGGATTTTTTGGTTTATCCGGTATCGTGGTCAATAACTCAATCATCTTGCTGGTGTTCTACCAATGGTTTCGAAAAAGCGGAATGCCAGCCTTTGAAGCAATTATTGAAGCAACCTGCAGTCGATTAAGAGCAGTTATACTGACTTCCTTGACCACCATCGGCGGTCTGACCCCGTTGCTATTTGAAACATCAATCCAGGCGCAATTTCTGATTCCAATGGCCATTTCACTCGCTTTCGGGCTCGCATTTGCAACACTTCTTGTATTGTGTCTGGTCCCCTCACTACTCCTTATGTACGAAAATTTCCACGCCAAAGTCTTTCCAAGTCAAAACAGAATGATCATCAATGACGAAATGGGCAATGCAAGTAGCCAACCCCCCTACTAATCCATAAAAACCCGAAAGTACCCTTGGATACCTAGTATGGCGCAGTTTTCTAGGAGTCTGTAGAATCACTCAATGAATGATTCTAGATCGAGGATTGAGACCCGCAGTGCATATGGTTTTGTATCCAATTCCAAACGTTCGATTTCAGGATTAAGAGAACCTATTGGCGGGTTTTCTTTAGCAGTTCGCTCACTAAAAATGCGAGTTCCACAGACTGCTCTGCATTTAATCTGGGATCGCAATGTGTATGGTATCGATCGGATAAATTTTGTTCTGAAATAGCCCTAGCACCACCGGTACATTCTGTGACATTTTGACCCGTCATTTCGACATGGATGCCGCCTGCACAGGTACCTTCGGCTTTGTGAATTTCAAAAAAACTCTGAACCTCAGACAATATATTCTCGAACGGACGAGTCTTATAACCGTTACTGACTATGGTATTACCGTGCATCGGATCACATGACCACACAACCTTTCTACCATGTTCTTCAATTGCCCGAATCAAAGGTGGCAATCCATTTGCAATCTGGTCATGTCCGAATCGTGAAATAAGAGTCAGTCGACCCGGCTCATTTTCAACATTGAGAATTTCAGTTAAGTGAACCAATTCCATTGGATCTAAACTCGGACCACATTTAATTCCGATAGGATTCTTGATACCTCGACAGTATTCTACATGGGCATGATCGGGTTGTCTTGTTCGATCCCCAATCCAAAGCATGTGCCCTGAGGTTGAATACCAGTCTCCACTAATCGAATCAATCCGAGTTAAAGCTTCTTCATAGCCTAATAAGAGGGCTTCATGACTGGTATAGAAACTGGTTTGTCGAAGCTGATGATTGGCTTCTGTAGTAATTCCAATCGCCTTCATAAACGCCATGGCTTCGCTGATTCGCCCAGCTACCTCTTCATAGTGTTTGCCTTGCGGTGAGTCGGCCACAAAAGCAAGCATCCAGTTTTGTACATTCTCAAGTGTCGAAAATCCGCCATGCGAAAACGCCCTGATCAAATTTAAAGTAGCAGCCGACTGGCGATAGGCCATCTTCTGTCTCTCTGGATCAGGTACTCGTGCCTCAGCATGAAAAGCAATACCGTTAATGATATCTCCCCTATAGGAGGGTAAGGTCACCCCATCACGAGTTTCCGTATCGGATGATCTAGGCTTTGCAAACTGACCACTAATCCTACCAACCTTGACTACTGGGCAAGATGATCCATAAATCAGTAGTATCGCCATTTGTAACATGACTCGAAAATAGTCACGGATGTTGGTACTATTATGTTCTGCAAAACTCTCAGAGCAATCACCGCCCTGAAGCAGAAATCCTCGTCCTTCACAGACCTCAGCTAAGCGACTTTTGAGGGCTCTTGCCTCCCCGGCAAACACCAAAGCCGGCCATCCCGATATCTGTTCTTCAACTTTGCTTAACTCCTTTGGATCCGGATACTCAGGAATCTGACATACGGGATAGTTTCGCCAACTATCAGGACTCCATTTCCTATTTTTGCTCATTCTGGCGGCTCCTTGGGATAAGTGATAAGGTCATTGACAGGTGTGTACCAATTTGCTCTTGAATCAAACCAGATATTACAGTCTGGTTGTTGATCCAGATCATGATCGAGTGCACCCAATGGGATAACTGCAATTTTTCTATCTGGACTGACTCGTGGCATACTAGAACCACAATAGTCGCAAAAGACTTGGGTAAAAGTTTTTGCGCTAGGTAATTTATAGGATTTAAGGTGTTCTTCACCCTCAATGAATACCACTTCTTTGTCCACTGTAAAACCATTGGTCGTAAATGCCGCGGAACGGGCTCGACGGCATCGTTGACAATGGCAATTATATATTTTCATGAACGGTTGTATGATTTTGAACCGAATCCGCTTACACAAACAACTCCCTTGTAATTCGGTGGATTCGATGAACTTTTCAACAGAAGATGAAACGGTTGGTGAATCCATATCCGGTGGAAATTCATCGTATTTTGGCAGTTTGTCATTGATAGTCATCCATGATGCTTTGGAGGCGGTGAAGATATGGGAATCTACTTTCGGGCCATCGTCCTGTGAACCAATTGGGATAAAATAGTAGGGTTTATCGCCATCTTGATTAGGGACGACCGAACCGCATGTACTGCAAAACGAGCGAACCAGCATAGGCGATGATTGATAGTTTCTGATCGTATCGAGTTCACCTGACCATCGGAAATTCTCAGAGGGGGTATAGGCATACGTACCAAATGCTGCTCCGTGCATCTTTCGGCACATGGAGCAATGGCAATGGTAAACCGGAACTGGGACCGGATCCACTTCCCATAAAATATTTTCACAAAGACAACTACCGTGATACATAACTATATCTCGTCAATCTTAATAAATTTTAAATGACCTTGTTACTCTTCTGACTAATTTAATACATAGAATAAATGAATCCACCATTCCATCCAAACACTTTTCGTCCCGAACTCGTAATTCGTCCGCAAGAGCTCGTAAATATCTTGAATGATCGTATCCGAATTGTCGATTTAAGGCCCGACTCTGCAGTCAATCAAGATTTCATCCCCGGCGCAATCAGACTGGATTATGGACAGCTCATTAGAAAAGCGGGAATGGTCGAAGGCATGCTGCCCGAACTGGAAGCATTAACCGCACTCATTAGCAGTCTCGGTATTGATCCAGATACTCGAGTCATTGCCTATGATGAAAATTCAGGCATTCGCGCCACTCGGCTGTTGTGGACACTCTATGTCTGTTCCCATCAAAACGTGACATTACTCGATGGTGGCATAAAAGCATGGAAAAAAGCCGGACTACCAATTGAAACTACCCCAGCCATATCGACCCCAAAACCATACACTTGCACAATTGATGAATCGGTAGTTGCCGAACTTGATCATGTGATGGACTCTCTCGACAATCATGATCGCTGTATTCTTGATGTCCGTAGCTACGAAGAATATATCGGGAACGATATCCGAGCAAAGCGTGGTGGCCATATTCCGTCAGCCTGTATCTACGAATGGGATAATGTATTGGACGACCACAATCAACTGAGGAATCCGGATGAAATTCTAGCAGAACTACTTGAAGCCGGAGTAGACCCAAAGCATGAGATCATTCCCTACTGTCAATCTCATCGTCGTTCTGCTCATATGTTTCATATCCTCAAATGGTTGGGTTATCCGCGCGTTTGTGCCTATCATGGCTCTTGGTCTGAATGGGGAAATTCCGAATCAACACCAATCGAGACTTAACTATATGTCATTTTGCCACGGTCATTATCCTGCACATGTTGGTTCTGACCCGATCATACCTTGCATTTATGCCAAGTTCTGCATAGATGCATTGGATACATGCCCAATTGTGAATCCCAAGCATTCTACTCACAACAAATCCAGGTGGTGGCAATATATTTGATACCCGACTCCAACTTATTGCCCCGATGCAAATGCGTCCAAAATGGGGGAAACAGAATCAAGGTACCCTCCTCCGGACGCATGGAAACGTCCTGGAAATAAAATTCTGTCTCACCTCCCGGTCCTAGACAATCATTTAAATACCAGATTGCAACCAGTTGACGCTTTGTAAAATCACCAGGTCCGCTATCAATATGCCAATGGTAAAAATCACCAACCTCGGTTCTCTGCAAGTTGTACCCTATATCATGAAAGCGATTGACTCCAAAGAAAGGATGTATACCCGCAATGGCTGACAGCCCTAGTGTTAGGGATTGCTGCAGTGCTTCATCAATATCTTGCCAGTCTTCCCTTCCGCTGATCCGTAAATCGGTCGATCGCTTCATATTTGGCTCAATACTGGCACCCTGGCCAATACGACCCTCAACTTGATGATGCGGGTTGGCTTCAAATCGATCAATCATCTCCTGACAAACTAAGGGATCCAGTGCCTGCCTGTACTGATAGATGAATGACCCTGGTTTGAGCTCTCGAAAGACCCCTGAACCTTCCAATTCTGTTATCGAACGGGTCACGGAAATTGGTAATTTACAGGTCCGTTGCAGCCACTCGAACAACCCCTACAGCATCCATCTGATCTAGTGCTCGAAATTTTGATCCATCCATATCAATAGCTCGACAGGCATCTTCAATTAATACGACCTCAAAACCTGCACGTCTAGCGTCAAGTGCTGACCAGAAAACACAATAATCGGTAGCTAAACCAGTTAGAAAGAGTCGGCGGAATTGCCGATTTGCCAAATAACCGGACAATCCGGTCGGGGTCATTTGATCATTTTCGGTAAAGGCTGAATAGGAATCGATAGAAAGTCTAAATCCCTTGCGAATAATGAGTTCAGCACCAACGATCTCCAAATCAGGATGAAACTCGGCTCCATCACTTCCCTGAATGCAGTGATCCGGCCACAAAACCTGTGTCCCGTAATCCAGTTCAACCGTTTCAAACGGAGATTTGCCTGGATGTGCAGAAGCAAAGGAATAATGTCCAACGGGATGCCAATCCTGAGTCAAGATTCGATGGGCAAATTTGTCAACGAGTTGGTTAATAACTGGTACGACTTCCTCCCCGGCCGGAACCTCAAGAGCTCCACCAGAGCAGAAATCATTTTGGACATCAACAATAATCAGGCAATCATCGGCATTGTTAATCATGATGAATCAGGATAATATCAACGGATTGTAAGAGAGTCTTGTATCGAGACATATCGGTATCAACCTTTAAGGATACACTTTCGGAATAAATGTCTGTGATTCTATCTCAGGACGTATATTTGTATCTGTAACCAATCGACGAGGCGGGAGTTCAGCTGGTGGATTGAGTGTCTTTTCGTAATCGAAACAACTGAGTAAGTGATGAATGCAATTTAGACGCGCATGCTTCTTGATGTCTGAATCGACAACATACCAAGGAGAGAAGGAAGTATCAGTATAGGCAAACATTGTGTCCTTCGCTTTTGAATAATCAATCCATCGATCTCTGGCCGCAATATCCATGGGGCTTAATTTCCATCGCTTTAAAGGATTTTTGAGCCTTGCCTGAAAACGCTTTTCCTGTTCATTATCGCTGACTGAAAACCAGTACTTGATGAGGTGTATACCACTACGAATAAGCAACTGCTCATATTCAGGGCAGGAGCGAAGGAACTCCATGTACTCTTCTTCCGAGCAAAATTCCATAACCCGTTCTACCCCCGCACGGTTGTACCAACTTCGATCAAATAACTTAATTTGACCTGCTGCGGGCAAATGCGCTGTATAACGTTGAAAATACCATTGGGTCCGTTCACGATCTGTTGGTGATGCCAAAGCAACCACGCTACAAACACGTGGATTCATAACTTCCGTGATGCGCTTGATAACACCTCCTTTTCCTGCTGCATCGCGCCCTTCGAAAATGACTACTGCCTTTACTCCAGTCTTAACTACCCATTCTTGTAGTTTTACCAATTCCACTTGCAGCCGGTTCAATTCCATCAAATAGATTTTATTCTGGATGACGCCGTCCTTACGGATTTTGTAATTCTTAGCCATGAATAATCTGTCTTGTTAGTGAAAATTATATTGGTCATATTTGAGAGGAAACAAGTATAGCGAGAAATTCTAGTCGCTTGTACTGATTATCAATCATCCTACCTAGAAAGATAACTCAAGCAGACAATCAACCATCCAGCACTTATGCAGGTTAATAGATCAATCAATTTCGAGTACAATGTTCACCCGTTTAACTATTAATATAACCTGGCAATGAGCAAGTTTACGCCAACTGAAATTCATCTTAACCAGCGTACTCGAATTCTCACTGTCTCATTTGGCGAAGAGAAATTCGAGATGAGTTGCGAATATCTTCGAGTCTTCTCTCCCTCTGCCGAAGTGCAAGGTCATGGACCGGGTCAAGAAGTGCTGCAAGTTAATAAGGAGAATGTGAACATCAGTTCGATCCAGCAGATGGGAAATTACGCGATCAAGCCAGTCTTTGATGATGGACACGATACTGGTATATATTCGTGGGATACCTTGTACCAATTGGGTAAATATCAGAAAGAGAACTGGGAACACTATTTGTCCAGACTTGCTGAAGCCGGATACGAGAGAAAACTGGACTCTTGAATCGTAGAGCGCCTTTCAACATCACTCAATGCAAGAAGAATGCAACAAACAGACCAACTTTGGTTTTCAATCAGTTAGTGAGTCTGAAAAAACCCACCTAGTCGGCGAAGTCTTCTCTTCTGTCGCTGAACGATATGATCTGATGAATGATTTGATGTCTTTTGGATTGCATCGAATCTGGAAAAAATTTGCTGCTATGCAAAGCGGTCTAAACTTGGGCGATCATGCTCTAGATGTAGCAGCTGGTAGTGGTGACCTTGCAATCCAGTTTGTCAGACAAGTTGGCGGGGGCGGTAATGTCGTACTGACCGATATTAATCAAGACATGCTAGAACTAGGTCGTCAGAATATGGTCAACCACGGATATCTCAATAATGTACACTATGTCCTCGCTAATGCCGAAGACCTGCCCTTTGAAGACGAGGAGTTCGACTGTGTTTCCATTTCATTTGGCTTGAGAAACGTTACTCGGAAGGAACAAGCCCTTAAATCCATGCGGCGTGTACTAAAACCTGGCGGCAAGCTAATGGTTCTGGAGTTTTCAGAGCCCACGAACCCGCAATTAAGGCGCCTCTATGATCAGTACTCATTCAAAATCATACCCAAAATCGGACAATGGGTCGCGAACGACGCTCCGAGTTACCGCTATCTTGTCGAGTCTATCCGCCGCCACCCGAATCAAACATCGCTAAAATCCATGATCAAGAATGCAGGTTTGGACTCCGTGCGAATTCACAATCTTGCGGGCGGAATCGTAGCTCTTCATACTGCCATTCGGTACAGTTAAGGATAAGTGAATACCCTGTGTAAATTGCTAACCCGAGCCAGCGAAAAGCTTTCTGAAGCAGACCCGAGTACGAGGGCACGACTCAGAACTCTCGAAGGCAAAGTTTTTCATGTCATTATTCATAGTCCAGATATCAATCTGTTTGTTGTGTCCACGCCCCAAGGTCTGATATTCCAACCGGATTCCGATTGCGATGCGGACGTTACCTTAAGCGGCTCATTTGTTGCTTTTGCCGGATATGGTCTCGGTGGTCTTGGGTTGAATCTGGATTCAAAGGAACCGGTCTCGATTCAAGGCGACCTCGAATTGGCTCAGACTTTCCAGCGTATTCTTGCCAAAGTGGATGTGGATCGAGAGGAGTTACTCGCTAGTATAATCGGAGATACCCCTGCCCGAAAACTGAATGTTTTCATGACTTCGTTCATTCAAATGTTCGGTGATTCTGCTCGTTTGGCGCAAACCAATCTATGTGAATACTTGCAGGAAGAAAAACAGATTCTGATCAGCCAAGCTGCGATGCGGCGACATGTTCATGAAGTCGATTCATTACGATCCCGTCTAGATCGAGCAGAACTTCGCGTCTCAATCCTCAAGCAGAACGAGGCATTCAATCCATCATAGCAAACAAATTCAGCATGCGAGTTCGAATTACCATCAAAGATCTCTTTCGTGTATTGCGCATAGTACGAGTTTGTATCAAACATGGCCTCGATGAATTTGTTCATGCTTTGCAACCCCTTCGCCCTTATGCATTCCTGTTTCGGCTTTTGCCGAAAAAAAGTAGTCTCGAGTTATCCCGAGGAGAACGCCTAACCCGAGCGCTTAAGGAACTTGGTCCAGTCTTTATCAAGTTTGGGCAAGTACTATCGACCAGACCCGATCTGATTCCTGAAGATATATCCAAACATCTAGCCGAACTGCAGGATCGAGTTGAACCCTTCCCGACAGGACAGGTAATTTCGATCATTGAGTCGGCTTTTGGTGCATCAATTGACACACAATTCAAAAACTTTGAGCAGAAATCAGCTGCCGCAGCATCTGTTGCTCAGGTACATTTTGCAACACTGCATGATGACACCGATGTGGTGGTCAAGTTGATCCGTCCCGAAATCAAAAAGACCATCGATAGAGACTTAGCTTTAATGTGGATTATCGCAAAAATCGCCGAAATTTACTGGCCAAAAGCGAAACGTTTCAGGCCCATGGAAATTGTCGCAGATTATCAACAAACCATTTATGATGAACTGGATCTGATGAGAGAAGCGGCTAGCACCAGTCAGTTTAGCATCAACTTTAAAGATTCTACCGATTTATACGTTCCAAAAATTTACTGGCATTTAACTTCACACGAAGTGATGGTTATGGAACGTATAAACGGTATTCCGATTCGCAATATCGACAAACTCATTGAGGCTGGAATCGATCTGCAGGAACTGGCTGAACGAGGGGTTGAAATTTTCTTTACTCAAGCACTGAGTCATGGGTTTTTTCATGCAGATATGCACCCCGGGAATATATTTGTACTGGAAGATGGTCGCTACTGTGCGGTCGATTTTGGGATTATGGGTACCCTGAGTATCTCGGACAAACGTTATCTAGCTGAAAATCTGTTGGCGTTCTTTAATCGCGATTATCGCCGAGTTGCCGAAGCACATATCATGGCGGGCTGGGTACCTTCAAACACCAACGTTGAACACTTCGAATCAGCCATCCGAACCGTTTGTGAACCAATTTTTGCGAAGCCCATTAGTGAAATTTCGTTTGGTTCATTTTTTCTTGACCTTTTACGCGTGGCCCGTCGCTTTGAAATGCCGCTTCAACCACAACTGATCTTGTTGCAGAAAACCATTTTCAACATTGAAGGTCTCGGTCGACAGCTGTATCCGGATCTCAATTTATGGACTACCGCCAAACCATTTCTCGAAAAATGGACAGCGGAACAAATTGGCCCCCAATCACTGCTGAAAACTATGCGACGAGAGTTACCCTATCTGGTTAGTCATGCCCCTGAAATTCCAGGATTAATGCATCAATTACTCTATAAGTTCAAGAATAATGAAATGACGATAAACACTCAGGACATAGAGATTCGAAATCTGAATCGCTCTGTACAACAAATGTATCGTGCAATAGTGATGATCGCCTTTGGTATGTTCATCCTCGCATTCTTATCATTGTTCCCGAATTTTTTTACAACTATCGTGAATACAAGATGGGGAGGAATTGCATTATTCATAGGCATCGTGATGGTATTTTTAGCAATCAGCCTAAGGCGACCACTCGAATAGAACAACTTTTATCCAAAGACTACTGATGACTACACCTGCATTTCAATGGGATGATCCGTTTGACCTAGACTCGCAACTAAGCGAAGAGGAACGTTTAGTCCGTGACAGTGCTCGCAAATTCTGTAATGATGTGCTAATGCCAAACATTACCGAAGCCAATCGTAACGAAGAATTTAATCCCGAAATCATGCGCCGCTTTGGCGAGTTGGGTATGTTGGGATCAACTCTTCCAATTGAGTATGGAGGCAGTGATCTTAATCATGTAAGTTATGGTTTGATTGCACGTGAGGTAGAACGAATCGATAGTGGTTATCGATCAGCTATGAGTGTTCAATCCTCGCTGGTTATGTATCCAATCTTTACCTATGGATCGGAAGCCCAAAAACAAAAGTACCTTCCGGCTTTATCTCAGGGTACATCCATCGGATGTTTTGGATTGACCGAACCCGATCATGGATCAGATCCGGGTGGCATGAAGTCACAAGCGGAAAGGACTGCTGATGGTTATGTTTTGAATGGAACCAAAGCTTGGATCAGCAATGCTCCGGTTGCCGATATAGCGGTAGTCTGGGCAAAACTTGAAGGGGTTATTCGTGGCTTTATTCTGGAACGGGGTATCGACGGCTTTGAAACTCCGAACATTGAAGGCAAAATGAGTTTGCGAGCATCAGCAACTGGTGAAATCGTCATGACCAATTTGCAGGTACCTGAGGAAAACATCTTACCGAATGTAAAGGGATTAAAAGGACCTTTTGGTTGTTTGAACAAGGCTCGTTATGGAATATCCTGGGGAGTGATGGGAGCAGCTGAATTTTGCTGGCATGCCGCGCGTAGTTACGCATTGGAGAGGGTGCAATTTGGAAGACCGATTGCGCAGAACCAATTGATTCAGAAGAAACTAGTCGACATGCAAACTGAAATCACGCTGGGTCTGCAGGGTGCATTGCGACTAGGTCGGTTAATGGATGAAGGCGTATGTCCAGTTGAATGTGTTTCGATGATGAAACGCAATAACTGTGGTAAGGCTCTCGACATTGCCCGTTTAGCCCGAGATATACATGGTGGGAATGGCGTATCGGACGAATATCATGTAATGCGACATATGTGTAATCTTGAATCAGTCAACACCTACGAAGGCACCCACGATATCCATGCTTTAATTCTTGGTCGTGCCCAAACTGGATTGCAGGCTTTTTACTAAGTAATTTGGGAATGATATCTAAAAGTAACATTAAGCCACCTTAGATACCTTTTCACGGGTTCGCGAGATCTCCAATGAAAACGCCTCTAATCGTGCAGTTGCCCCAATCCCGGAGGCCGACACGCTTGGTATGTTGCGTACATGAATATTTATAACTGATTATGGATAACATGGTCTAATGTTATTTATAGATATAATCCCCTAAAAATTCATACAATACAAAGTTGCTGACATATGACTCTTCCTTCGATACACTTAAAGTTAGGAACCAGCCTAAAGTAAGTTCATCGACAAATTAGCAAACCAGCCTATTTTTCATTTTTATGTACGAAGCAAGTCCATGCCAATCTAGAGAGTGGATTGATAAAATCCGGCGTACTACTATCGGCATTGATATGGAACATCGACTCGCAAATGGGGTGAAATCTCGTCGCATTTATCTCGATAGCACAGCCAGTACCCTGCAAATTGGAGTAGTCAGGGACATCATCGAACAGTACACGCCATATTATGCAAACACCCATACCACTGTTCACTTCAACGCAAAACTATCCACCCATGAATATCATTGGGCACATCAGGAGTGTCTGAAATTTGTCAATGCGAATCCTGAAATATTTGGTTGCTTTTTTGTTGGTAGCGGTACCACCGGTGGCATTAACCGTATTGCCAGAACTCTCTGTATCAAACATCCGAAACGGGATATTGTAATTAGCTCAATCATGGAGCACCATTCCAACGATCTACCTCATCGAAAACACTTTAACAAGGTGATCCATATTCCTGTAGTCGTCACAGAACAGGGTATGGGTGCAATTGATCTGGATGCCCTGAAGCGAGCATTAGATCGATATGGCAATCGGGTAAATTATGTAGCGGTAACCGGCGTATCCAACGTGACTGGAATTGTGAACCCGATTTATGAAATCGCTGAAATGGCACATGAACATGGCGCCTTAATCTTGGTTGATGCTGCACAAATGGCGGCTCACCTGCCCATCCAGATGTCTGGTCATGCCAACCCAATGCGTGATATTGATCTATTGGCCATGTCAGGTCACAAAATTTACGCGCCTTCTTCACCGGGCGTTGTCATTACCCGAAAGGATTTATTCAGTGATGTTGAACCAGACGAAGTGGGTGGTGGTATGGTTGACGATGTGTACACCGAAGATTATTTGTACACTGGAAACTTCCCTGATCGAGAGGAAGCCGGCACTCCGAACATTGTCGGAGCAATCGCGCTTGCTACCTCACTCTATACGCTTCAATCGATTGGCATGGACAAGATCAGCGAACATGAAACTGAGATCATTCAATATGCAATTGATCGCTTGAGCAAAATCAATGATGTTGTGATTTACGGCCATCACGATACAGAGCAATATCAAAGAGCGGGAGCTATATCCATAAATATTCGAGATCTGCATCATTCATTAACCGCAGCCATATTGAATGATTATTTCAATATTGCGGTACGAAATGCCTGTTTTTGTGCACACCCTTATGTACGGGAGATGATTTCGGACGATCTCGGTGAGCAGATGGAGGGACTAACCAATGAGGAACTCGAGGCTCTAGCCGAGTTGCATCGCGGGATGGTGAGATGTAGTTTCGGAATTTACAATACAACCGAAGATATCGATATTCTGGCTGATGCTTTAGAAGAAATTGTCGGAAATAAATATCATTTTCAGTCCAAATATCGCAAAAACCATTGTGGTGAGTACATTCACGAGACTTTTGACTTTGACAGTACTCGCTTATTCTCAACCACTGATGCAGTTGATCACTGGTTGCAGCAAGAAGTGGTTCGGTAGCCAACCCCTATGGCTTGAATCTTTCGGCCTTGTTCACTGACGACATTGGATTAGACTTGGCCAAGGATGATCTTATTCTTGATCGGATAGACTAACGAAGTTTTTCGTTAACACTATCGATCTTATCCTGCATGGTTTGCTCTCGGTCAGTTCTTGTTCCCAAACGAATAGTGGTACTGATTCTTGGAGCACCAGCGTCATGCACGGCCTCGTGGCAAGATTTGATCGCATCCATGACCTGATCCCACTCACCTTCCACATTGGTACCGTAGGAATGCATTGAATAATTCAGGCCTGCAACTTCAAATATTTTTTGACAAGTTGCCACATGCTCTGATACCGAAAGACCGACACCCATAGGAATGACACAAACATCTGCAAGCACTTTCATAATATACACCTAAGAAAATTGATTAAACAGGCCGAGCCATGAGCCAATATGTTTCAACGAAACTTCGCTCACAGGCTTCAACGCTTAAACAACTCCATTGTACACCAAGCTATATGTTTCAATTAAGCCATCTAATGTCTTGATCCATAGATAGAAAACCCGAAATTATCCTCAATACCTTCTAAGCATTTTTTTCGAGGGGTCTGTAGAATCCTCCAATAGATGATAATAGGTTGCTTATCTAATGGGTTAGTAACTAATGATCTTGCAAACTAGCCAATTGAAACATGGAATCTTGTGGAATCAAATGCCTAATTGGGCAGTCAACATTAACCACCATCCTTTTGATCTGTAATCAGCGTTTGCTTCATAACTTTGTCATCTCTTCCAAGCATCGCTATCGGAATTCCACATATGCCATAAGTATTAACTTGTTGTGTAATCTGTACATCAAAGATGGGCTTTGATAGTGAGTCTGGTTACTGATGTCTGTAAGTTATGAAATAGAAACAAGGAAAAATACAGCTCAGATTTGAAAGCACTTTCTGATGTTCACTTGCCCAAAAGGGAAATCAGTGCAACGACCACGCTCCTTAGCAATCAATGCGCCAAATACCCATTTTAGGAAACTGCTGTGTGATGACTCAATATTGTCCTTAGTTTCCTGCCGCAATATTTCAATGTCTGCATGAATGTTTGCAATCTCGGTTTTGGTTGCAAGGTTGGCATTCAGCAGGGACACCTGTTCATCCGCCAGTGTCTCGGCCTGCTGTTCAGTAAACCCACCATCAATGAGGTGTTTAACAAAGCGGTGAGTATCAAAAGTAATGGCTTGATTCATGATCCAGTTTCAACAGGTATGGATCGATTCTTCAGAGGTGTCTGGCTAGGTTCCATGGATAACAATCTTCTAACACTTATAATCCATGGGAACGTACGGTCAATTTGATTGCTTGAGCATGACATTCAACAAGACTCTATAATTTGGAAGAATCCTGATCCTCAATGGTACACGAAAACAAAAAGGAATCGAGCGATAACATAACTTTTGTACCTTCTTATTTCTTGTCAAAACCACAATCATATTGAAGCATATTGATATACTCCCAACCGCATCAACCTCATCCAAAATAGATAACTGCTGGACTCTCTTTCGGATTCAACGCATTATTAGCCTTTTCCTTGCTTTGTTTGCAGCAAAAAGTACGTCATCAATCTTTCAAGAGTGGTGTTTTTCCCTGTCAAATAAGCCTCTAATACGATAAATTAGGGAATTATATACGAAAGTAACGGTGGGGTATTTAATTGAGTAATTAAGTTTTTTTCTATCAATCGAGTTTGAGATTCTCTTCTTTCACCAAAAGTATTCCTTTTTTTGAGACAAGCAAAACTCTATTAAATCTACGCAAAAAATCAACCCCGATTAAAACTGGACTATTGTTTTTTGTTAGGGGTATATGACAAAGACCAGAAACCTTTTCATCTTGTACTCGAACTATATTTTCAATTAGCCAGACCAATTGTTTAGATCCATTAGCTATAGTGGATTTTGTAAAATGCCCTTGTCCATTAGCCAAACCCATAGGCCCAGCGTCGTTTAGTGGAATTTGAATAAACCCTGTAAAACCAGTGTCAATAATTCCGTTAAATGTAAATTCATTTCCATTTTTTCCGACAATAACAAACTCTAAGCAGGGGCTATGCTGTTTGTTGAATTCCCCCTTCCATGCCGACATATCGCTCTCCTATATATCCAACATGAAACGCTGTTTCTTTTCCGATTTTCACTAAGTAAAATCTACCGTCTGGATTTTTCTTTTCAGCTAAACCTAAAGCATCTTCAGGATACTTTCCAAGATGAGCTTCTTTGGTGTCAATATCAATAGATAAAAACATGCCATCATAATGTCCTTCGTATTTACTTTTGAACATATCATTGTAAATCTTGTCTCCTTCTTCGGCTATTTTTTCGGGAGGTATGTATTTCATATCGATTTCCTCTCTATAAGTTTATGTCTATATAAGCATTGATTTTATATCATATAAAAAAAGCATACAAAAAAATAAATTCAAAAATTACTTGACAATATCGTTACTTTCAGGTAAAATACACCTATCATAAACATAAAGATAGGGTAACGATATGGCAAAATCAGCACCAGGTAAGCACTACCGAAAAGGATTAGCTTTGGTAGAAATATTTGAAATGTTCCCAGACAATGAGACCGCTGAAAAGTGGTTTGTCAAACAACGATGGAATGATAAACCAGTATGCCCTCACTGCGGATCAGAGCATGTCCAGATCGGCGGAAAACATCCAACTATGCCGTACAGATGCCGAGAAAGTTATTGCGGTAAGCAGTTTTCGGTTAAGACCAATACTTTTATGCACAGCTCAAAAATTTCATACAAAAACTGGGCTATTGCAATGTACTTATTTGTTTCTAACATAAAAGGCGTATCTAGCATGAAACTGCATCGTGATCTGAAAATTACGCAAAAAGCTGCTTGGCATATGGCGCACCGATTGCGTCAGGCATTGGTTCCAGGTAAAGACCCATTTGACGGCCCTGTTGAGATTGATGAGACTTTTATTGGCGGTAAAGAAAAAAACAAACACGAGAATAAGAAACTGAAAGCAGGACGTGGTACTATTGGCAAATCAATAGTGGTGGGAGCAAAAGATCGGGAGACTAACGAAGTCCGAGCAACTGTTGTGCAGGACACGAGCAAGGATACTCTTCAATCTTTTGTGTCAGAGCAAGCGAATGAGGACGCGAAAATATACACTGACGATCATGGCGGATACATTGGCATGAACTTTGACCATGAGACAGTTAAGCATTCTGTATCTGAATATGTTCGTGATCAAGCGCATACCAATGGTATTGAATCACACTGGGCGTTGATGAAACGTGGTTATCACGGGATATATCACCACATGTCTAAAAAGCATTTACACCGCTATGTTCATGAGTTTGCTGGCCGACACAACATCCGACCAAACGATACTATTGACCAGATGAACCATTTGGCTGGGAACATGGAAGGAAAACAACTGACTTATGAGGATCTGGTGCGATGAAAACTACCATGCAGGCATTTGGAACATCCGAACGAGTTGGACATGATTCGAGCATATTTTACAGTCGAAAAATATATAGAAAAGGAATCTTTAGGCCTGATTCTGATTCTAATGAATTTGCATGCCCTGACAATATTGTTAATAAAATTTACAATCGTTCAAGCTCAAACATGAGCGAAATTCCTAACAATAGCATTCATCTTATGGTTACGTCACCTCCTTACAATGTCGGAAAAGACTATGACGATGATTTGACAGAACAAGAATATCATGACCTGCTTTACTCGGTATGGAGTGAAGTATATCGAGTTCTTGTTCCCGGTGGCCGGGCTTGTGTGAATATAGCAAATATAGGAAGAAAACCATACATTCCTTTTAATGCCATGATTTCAAGGCAAATGATTGATATTGGATATTTGATGCGTGGAGAAATTATCTGGAACAAGTCTGCCAGTGCAGGAACATCATGCGCTTGGGGAAGTTGGAGGTCGGCCTCAAATCCAGTGTTGCGGGATACACATGAATACATACTGATATTCTCAAAAGACCAGTATTCAAGACCGTCCAAAGAAAAGAAGTCTACTATTAGCAAAGAGGAGTTTCTGGAGTTTACAAAAAGCGTATGGTCATTCCCTGCTGAATCCGCCAAAAGAGTTAGGCACCCTGCTCCATTTCCTGTTGAATTGCCAAGACGATTGATAGAGTTATATACTTACAAAGATGATATTGTTCTTGATCCATTTATGGGTTCAGGGTCGGCAGCAATAGCAGCTATCAGAAACAAACGAAAATATGTGGGATACGATACATCAATGGAGTACGTAAAAATAGCAAACCACAGAATATCAATGGAAAATGAATCATTGCTTACATGATCTGTTTAACACGTCTAGCAAACGAAATAGATTTTCTAGAGGTTTGCCTGACGCTTTTGATATGGTTAACAAAAGATTGCCAAGCAATCCTGCTGTTGGCATTCTTCGAGAACAAGTGATTATTGGATTTTTTGTTTCCGAGTTTGGAATAAAAAATGTAAATATTCCCAAACATGGAACGGAGCGTGGTTATGATGTTATTTTGTGTGGTGAAGAGTTGTCAATAAAAACAGTTACTAACGATACTTCATTTAAAATATTATGGACAGTTGATACAGATTATGTAATTCAGGAAATGAATGTATATGAACCAAAACATGACTTGTTTCTCGTTAACATTTTTTGGGGGCAATCAAAAGAAAGTGCATTTTATATTCCGTTGAGCGCTCAAAATGATATTTGCAATTTTCTTGGGGTAAATGGGTATCTTTCGTCTGCAACAAAAACCAATAACAGAGGAATTGAAATTAGAAAAAAAGCAGTAACACATCTCAAAAACCACTCTGATACAATTTCTATAACAATAAATTGGAACACATCAAATTCAAAACATTTCGAACCATGGGAAGAATGGGAAACATACTGGAGAAATATAAAATGAAACCGCCCCGCACAGCAACCCTACCGAGCCGCGACTACCAGCCGACCAAAGCAGAGTTACAGGAACGCATTAAGATTGATGTTCCTGGCAAGACCGTTGAAGAAAAAATGGAGAACTTCGCAAAGGCTATTCTGCAACCAGTCAAACTCAAATATCAAGACCCGAAATAGCCAACAAACCCCGAAAATGTGGCTCCGTTACTTTCGTATATAATTCCCATAAATTATGGTGCTGGTTTCCCATGTTGAATACGTACATTCAGAATTAAATTCTTTATGTATCTAATGTAATTTCTAGTCTGTTTAAAACA
>JAPOUQ010000054.1 GCA_026708585.1 Gammaproteobacteria bacterium | reverse complement strand
CGCCTGCAATGTCGTTAACGTATGCAACAGGTTAATCCTATCTGTAGAGCATTGGGAGACAAATGTATAACACGAAGAGATTATTCTTACATTTGAGACTTGAATAATCGTATCGAACTCTTGTGATCGACTCGTTTATTCGTATTTTTACCCGTTAATTACAAGTTGAGATAGCATAATCGACTGACAAAACAGTGAACTATTTGTCTTTCATTACATAAAGTTTCATGAAATGGATGATCCATTTAGGCAATTTATAGACAACTCAAGAAGTTTGTTGATGTCTATAGAAGTGTGTTACAGTTATAGGTATTATTCGAATGAGTAAACTTATGGTAAAGAGTCTTGAGCAACCGGATCATCCGTGCCTAGAGCACCATGTGCCTTGATTCTTTGCCGCCATCTACCTGTTGAGATTTGTATTTGCTCTGACTCTATGTAAAGCAATATTTTGAGTGTATGCTTGTGTTCTTTAGAGTTTGGGGTCGTAACACTGGCCTGAGTCAATAAATCAATGAAAGGCGTAGAATAGATCTTATTCGATCTAGGAAATTCCATCTAATCTTAACATGGCAGTTGGATCTTTACTCTCTCCTGAAGCGATATTATTCATGAACTCATCATTTCGTTAAAATTAATTATTCTTGAAGCAGGATTATCACCATGGCTCTCGAAGTTGGAAAACCCGCCCCAGATTTTGTTTTGAATGATCAACATGATAAACCTCGTACTCTTAAGGAGTTTCGTGGAAAGGATGTGATCATATATTTCTACCCAAAGGACAATACACCAGGATGCACAAAACAGGCATGTAATTTCAGGAATATTTGGGAAGATATTCTTGCAACTGGATCGGTTGTTCTAGGAGTCTCTCCAGACAAACCAAAATCACATACCAAGTTTATTAGCAAATATGAACTGCCGTTTGATTTATTGTGTGATCCAGATATGACAATGATGACCGAATACGATGCTTATCGAGAAAAAATGCTGTATGGAGTCAAAAGACTAGGAGTGATCCGTTCAACCGTTTGGATAGGGCCCGATGGCAACGTAGTTAAACACTGGAAGAAAGTTAGCGCAATGTCTGACCATCCAGATCAGGTTCTAAGGGAACTGATGAATAAATAGTGTTACCCAAATTTTCGCAACTGGTCATATTCAAGGTAATTAGGGACTTATATTATAAATTGGCAAGGATCAAAAAATTCGATTACCTGTATAGGCTCGCATGTCCTGCAAAAATCCCACTAGTACATCTATTGCGACTGTTTGTCGACGAGAATACCGGCTACCTATGTGCATGAGTCCCGGAAAACACCACCATTGGCGGCTGGTCCTGGCTAAGTCACGAAAGTTCCAATGTGGCTAAACCATGATTGCCGTATGAATGCTAGTTATTCGATGGCGCTTATAACGAATATCCATCAAGCTTTTTATGAGCCATGTTATTCATTTTCTAGCTCTGATTCATTGTTGGTTTGACCTTTCCAAGAGTTTGAATGATATATCAAGTGGTTTGATGTCAACTGATGTATATAAATCCCTTATATTTTAAATTAGCATCTCGGCGTAAGATTACGATGAGTAAAGTCAAACAGAAAATGTTCAGGACCTTCCACTCCTTCAAGATGGCAGAAACTTATTGTCGAGTCACTAGCTACCTGCAAACGATGAACCGGCTCGGCTCGAATACAACCCATTGACTGCGATTGAACAGATACTGAAAGGAAATACAGTCAGCATACTCGAAGAAAAATTATAGAAATACCGTAACACATGAATTGTTTGGATAAACACTCAATAACACTCTATTTCAGTTTTTTGAGGGGAGTAGTTATAGGTAGTTTTAGGTCAAATTCGTTGGATTTATTTAAGATCTCATACAGGTTTAGAAAATCGGGCTATGTCTCATTTTTGATCAGTTTGAGCATCAAGCTAAGCGCATGATAAATTGACTGAAATCGGATTGAATTTCGATTGCCCGAAAATTGCATGCGCTCAACACTAACTTCAAGAACTGGTGTTGACCAGCCGAAACAGACCGTACCCACAGGTTTGTTTTTGGTACCTCCACCCGGGCCTGCAATGCCCGTAATTGCAATACTATAATCAGCCGCCACAACCTTCCGCACTTCACGACTCATCGCTGCCGCCACTTCAAGACTGACCGCACCGTGAGTAATAAAGAGTTCCTCTGGAACACCAACTAGCTCGGTTTTCGCCTGATTGGTATAAGTTACAAATGAACGATGAAACCATTTGGAACTACCCGGAACCATAGTCAGAGCATAGGCAACGCCACCACCAGTACATGACTCTACTGTAGTAATAGTTTGACCTTTAGCAGTTAATCGATCACCGATTCTAGAACTCAGTTGAAATAGAGAATCATGGTCTGAATTGTTGAACATTCGATTTGCTTTTCATTCAGACAAATACTAAATTCAGTTCAGAGAAGAAGCAGATTCGATCGCAAGAAAATTTCCCTGAATGGGTCCTTGTAAATCATTTCCTGTCGATTGGACAACCAAGCGGGATAGATTGTTTAAGATTCTCGTTTCATAAAACAACTGAATCTCTTCGATAGACAGTTCACTAATTCTGTCCCCTAGTTTCTCTTGGGTATCAAAATCAAATTCCTCTAGATCGATTTCCTGCCACAGTCTTGAAGTACGATCAGACAATTTCAATGGCTTTCTTAAAATTCGCGTAATCAATCCCTTTTTGATTTTTTCGAATTCCTCATTTGACATATTTGCGAGATAAGCTTGAGCATATTTTAGAAATTCATCATACAAACCAAACATTTCAGATGGAGAATGCGTAGAACTTTGAGATGCAAAAAATAAACCCGGAGTACGCTCAAGATTGAATGATCCCGAATGTACAATATATCCAACTTCATTAATGGTCCGAATCTGGTTATAGAATTTTGGACGTAGAATCTGAGCAAGCAGGGCCATTTTGGAACGTTCATCTAGCGAATTACTGAAACTCTGAAAATACACTGTCAATGCGGCATCAGAATGATCGACATCAATCGTACGCAACCATGATCGGTCTTGGTCGAGCTTGCGTAATTCAATACGTGGAGTATCCGCCTTTGGGTGATGCTCGGATATCAATTTTGCAACCTTCTCAGCCTTCTGCAAGCTAGATTCTGAACTCACGTCACCATGCGAAAGCATGACAACTTGCATATCACGAAAAAATTGCTTTTGAAAATTTTGTAGAGATTCCATATTTGCACCCTTGAGTGCATGAAGACGATCAGTTTCCGTCCAGTAAGGAATTAGAAGAATTCGATAAAGTTCATGAATTGTTTGATTAACTGGGGTGTCAAGAAAAATATTCTTCAGGCTCCGCTCAACACTCTGACGCACTATATTTAGTTGTTGTTGTTCAAAATTCGGATTGAATAGTGCATTCAGAACTACTTGTAGCAAATCTGCCTGTGGGTCTTCAAAACCGGAAATCTTTAACGTAATTCCCCGATAATGTGAAAATAATTCATAACCAAGATCAGCAAGATATGCATCGTAAACAATATCACTTAACTGATCGATGACAAGTCGTACATATAGCTCTGTAATTATCCGATTGTCAGGATTACGATTGGATATTGGGGACATGAAATTGATATACAGGTTAGCTCTGGGATCTTTAAACTCATCATCGTATTGATACCATAAATCAATGCCATATTGATTATCTAGCCTGATCGGGGTTGAAGAAGCTACTTGGTCCTCAAGCAAATCGAGACGGCTCGGAATAAAACGATTTGGAGTAGGAATTGTCAGAAGCGGATTATGCTCTACATTAACCCAACGCTCGATCATTTGACTTTCTATACCGGAAAGTCGATATTGGACGTTGTAGTTTTCACTTACTTGATTTGTATCAAGATCTGGCGCAACGACGCGTAAATTCACATTTTGTGGCGTCAGATAATCCAATAATTGACCAATTCGTTCCGAATCAAAATGTTCGGTGAGGTAGGGTCCAGTCAGAACATCATGATATCGATAACGCTGCAAACGTGAAGATAGAGATTGTGCTAGCCTACCCTGATCCAATTCTTGGGCATATCTGAAGGCAATTTCTCCCAATTTTTCTTGCTCTTTAAAGAGCCATTCTTGTATCCCCTTTTCCTTGATCAGATTAATCATCTGAAATAGTAATTCACCGATATTCGCAATTTCACTGAGTCCTGCCTTTGTTAGATTCATGGATACAGAAAAACTACCCTGAACATGGTCCATAAAACTAGGCCCAGCATTGAGCGATTCAACCCAACCCTTTCGCTTGAGAACATCAAACAAAGACCCAGGCCCCTCATGTCCCAGTAAATGAGAGATATAGCCAAGCGGATTTGATTTATACTCCGTATAGGTGGAAGGTACCGGAAATGTAAAACTCAAACTGTATAACTCTTTTTCCGGAATCGCATCAATTCTTGCGGGCATAATTTTGCGATTGAAGTATGTTTGCTCGTGCCTTGGTATTTTTTCGTCATTATTGGTAATGTTTGAAAACTTCTCAGTAGCCCATACTTCCAACTGATCCAAAGGTTCTCTTCCTACCACAGCAAGTGCCATCAAATTAGCAGAATAGTATTTCTCATAAAACTGGATGAGCTTTTCTCTAGCAGATAATCCTTCACGATCTCTCAATGTTTCCAAAGAACCTACGGAAAATCTCGAGGAGGGATGTTCGGGATTCAACCAGTTTTTTTGCACATCCCAGAGACGCCGAAATTCATCCTTTTTTAGAGATTGATATTCCGATTCAATGATCGCTCGTTCACTGTCGACTAGATTAGGGTCAAACAAAGGCTCAAGAAAAAACTGCGAAAACCGATCCATGGCAGGTTCAAGATAGTCGGCTCCGATGCTAAAAAAATAGTTGGTATGAGCATGAGAGGTATACGCGTTATGAGTACCGCCATGCGTACTTATAAATTTTTGATACTCACCTGAATCTGGATATTTGCGAGTACCGAGAAACAGCATATGCTCAAGAAAATGGGCCAGTCCAGCCCAGTCATTAGGATCTGATCCAGACCCCACATGCACGTCAAGAGAAACGCCCGCCTTTTCCGCTGATGGGTCGCTTACCAACAATACTTTCAATGAATTATCCAGAACTAGATAGCGGTATTGCTTATCATCTTCTGGACTCTTTACGATATCCGCCGAGGCCATGTAAGATAGCGATAATGCCAGAATAATATGGCTAAACTTATACTTCATGCAGGATAGAATTACCCAAATGAAACAAACTGATGCCACACAAAGTATATGGCGTCCCCAAGGGGATTCGAACCCCTGTTGCCGCCGTGAAAGGGCGATGTCCTAGGCCAACTAGACGATGGGGACCGTCCAAAACCCGTGTCACATTCAATTCGGGTTTTACTGGTGGAGCCAGGCGGGATCGAACCGCCGACCTCAACACTGCCAGTGTTGCGCTCTCCCGGCTGAGCTATGGCCCCTAGGAGCATGTATTCTATTCTTGGCATTCTGAATTATCAAGAGCAAAATTACAGGATTTATTCATTTATGTTAATTTTTACTGAAGATTAGAGGTTTGACTGAGTGAAATAATTCTTAAATGGTCAATATTTTCCGATTTGAACTTTAAATGTGGAATTATCCAGAGATGATGAATTCTAGAAACGAAACGAATGAAGAATCTTGAAGAGGTCAGTCAATTGGTAGAGAATTGCTGTTACTAGAGCTTGCCGTTGAAGTAGAACTCTCTACTGCTCCGCCCTGATCAAGCAAATAGGTACGGAAAGATGGGTTCGAGCAGACAAAATCGATTAACAGATTCCTCATGCAAAACTCCCTTATGCAAGAGATGAACAAAGAATTCTTTTGCGCCCATTCCTTCTGGAAGTGAATAGCTAGAAGTATTTTACATGTATTGATGAAATTGATGATTTCCTCATATCGATGTTGTGTATTTGCCCAGCTGGAATACGGGTCAGGTCCATCTTGCCAGCAGAGTGTTTGGTATCGCTGAGCCCAGCCTGAACCAAAACAATAGGCAGTTGGCAATTATCATGGAGACTTTGCAACAGTTCAAATTATGAGCTGGTCTCGTTGCCAATTTTTTTACGATCCTGACCATGAATTCGTGAGCTTTCTCAGGATACATCTTCTCAGCTACTGGATTGAGAATATCTACCGATGACTGGATGTCACCAGACTTGAGAGTTATCACCATCGGCGCTGTTCCGCTCTTCTTGTATAGCCTTTCTGAATTCTGTGCCATTTCATTCAGGATCGAACTCTTACCTGCTCCAGGTGCTCCTTGGATAATGCGCGTCGTTTTTTCCATACCATGATACTGGCTTCTATACCCTTCCACACCTGCTCAACCCCCAACGCAATATCATTCATGATGGGAGTTCTTCCAACAAAAACAGGCGGAGGTGCACCCTCCATTTGTTTGAGGAATGCCTCTAGCTATCTTTTTTGATCATCATTCATTGATATTGTTCTTTTGAAAATACAACAGGTAAATGCAGTTTTCATATGTAACTCATAAGGTCAAAGCACTCACTAGGAACACAGGGACAAACCATAGGGTGAAATCCCAATCCTATTTTTTACATTAATATTACGGTTAATTTGATTGATAGTTCCGCAATTCATTTACCATTCATGGGTAATTTGATAAACGGTTTTTTTGGTAATTTCATGATATTAGATCAAATTTTTCGATGATTTTCGTACTACAGGTAATTCGAAAGCGCAAGCGTGCAAAATTATCTTCAGTTCAATTTGGGGAAATTGTTTCTTTGTCAAGATATTTGATAAATGATTGAGTGCGCTGTATCGTCTCAAAACACCCCAATACAGCCAAAGTAGCATCGATTGACGGAGTCTGAACGGATCCCGATATAGCGATTCTGAGTGGCTGAGCTAGATGGGGAAATTTCATTTTCTTGGATCTCACAACTGTTTTCAGTGCTGTACTAATTGATTCTTGTGTCCAACACTCAAGGTCCGAAAAAACGATACAAATCTCTTGAAGCAATTCAGCAGTAAACTCATCACAATGTTTGGATAAAGCTTGTGCATCATAGTTTTTTACAGGCTTGAACAAGTACTCAATTTGATTCGCAAGCTCGACTAGGGTCGATGCACGTTCTTGATGAAGCTTTATCGCAGAACCGAGGTCAGGGCAATTCTCTAAATCATGCATCCGAAAAGAGAGAAACTTCTTTACTTCCGGAACAAGACGATCGATTGATGTCTGTCCAATATAATGTCGATTCATCCATAACAGTTTCTCCATATCAAAACCGGCTGAGGATTTGTTTATTTGAGCAAAATCAAAATGCTGAATCATTTCCTCTCTCGTGAAAAATTCTTGATCGCCACGTGACCATCCCAAACGAACCAGATAATTTATCAATGCCTCGGGCAAAATGCCACGATCTCGATAATCGAGAACATTCACATCTCCATTCCGCTTAGACATCCGTTTTCGATCTGAACCAAGAATTAATGGTACATGGGCAAACTCTGGTAAGGGATGTCCCAAAGCCCGAAAGAGATTGATTTGCCGAAACGTATTGTTGATATGATCATCACCACGGATCACATGCGAAATCTTCATATCCATGTCATCCACTACAACTGCAAGGTTATAGGTTGGCATGCCATCACTACGCTCTAGGACTAAATCATCTAGTTCACTATTTTGTACCGTAACAGTGCCATGCACATGATCGGTAAACGAGACTGAACCCGATAGCGGATTCTTAAATCGAACTACATAATTTTCCCCAGGCTTTCGACTCAACCCAGCATTTCGACAGTGTCCATCATAACGAGGCTTGATTCCCTTATCTTTTTGCTCCATACGAAGCTTACCAAGCCTCTCTGGAGTACAGGAACATAAATAAGCATCCCCTTGTTCAAGCAACTGCGCAATAACCTCTTTATATCGTTCAAGCCGCTGCGTCTGGTAATACGGACCTTCATCCCAATCAAGACCAAGCCACTCCATTGCCGAAAGAATCACCTGGGTCGCTTCATCTGTTGAGCGTTGGCGGTCTGTATCTTCGATGCGAAGAACCAGCTTTCCATCCGATTTGCGGGCAAAAAGCCAGTTAAACAGAGCAGTTCTTGCCCCGCCTAAGTGCAGATACCCAGTCGGGCTTGGAGGGAAACGCGTGATAACCTGCATAGGTAGCTAAACTTTTAATGCTTTCGGAATTGTCGGTGTTGGAACATTGGTCGGGGTGAGAGGATTTGAACCTCCGACCACCGCAACCCCATTGCGGTGCGCTACCAGGCTGCGCTACACCCCGAAATTAAACGTTGACTTCACAAAGGCAACAACGACACACGAAGGAGTCGCGTCGCTTATTCCAGAATCTTTCTGATTGCTCTTAATTCGGATGTTAGCCAGTAAAGAAATTCCCCCTCAATCTCCAGTTTATCAGTCTTCTGATTTTTTTTGTTTTTTGATTTCGGCTCGAATTGCTTCATTGAATCCAGTTGGGTACGAGCCCCAGGGATCGTATAACCTTCAACTTGCAAAAGGCGGCGAATTTCACGAACTAACTCGACCTCATGAAACTGGTAGTAACGACGATTTCCTCTGCGTTTCACCGGCTTCAGATGCGGAAATTCTTGCTCCCAGTAACGCAATACATGGGGCTTTACTTCACATAACTTGCTTACTTCTCCAATCGCAAAATAACGTTTCGGCGGAATTGGTGGGAGCTCGTAGCCTTTTGCGTCTAACATGGGAAAATCAACCTGTGTTCAATTTCTTGGACAATTCTGTAGTATTGTTCAATACCTTACCCTTTAGTTTCTGACTAGCACGGAAGGTCACCACCCGTCGTGCAGAAACCGGAATTTCAACACCTGTTTTCGGATTACGTCCAGGTCGCGGTCTCTTGTCCCGCAAACTGAATGTACCAAATCCAGATAATTTTACCGGTACACCATTTTCTAGCGATACACGTATATCTTCGAAAAATAACTCAACAAAATCTTTTGCTTCACGTCTATTGAAACCTACTTCTTCATATAAGGCTTCTGTCAACTCTGCTTTGGTAACTGTCATTTTTCTATGTCTTATAGGTTTGATTGTGATTAGTGTTAATGATACCGAATTCGACTAGGGATTTTCAATCTCTGAATATTCATTCTCGAAGATCTACAAACATTTTTGATTTGAGGTCTTGAAGAACTTTTTCGATTAATTTATCAATCTCCTGAGCCGTAAGATTGCCGAAATTTGATTGAAAAGTCAATCCAAAAGCCATACTTTTTGTATTTTTTCTTAGATTTTTTCCTCGAAATACATCAAACAAGATTACGTTCTTCAAAAGGTTTCCAGCAGAATGGTGGATTTCGTCTTCAAGAAATTTCACCGGAATTTCTTCCTCTACCACCAAAGCCAAATCACGGTGAACCGGAGGAAAGCGAGAAACATCGGTAAATTGGGGTAATGCTGAATTCAATAAATATTTCATTTCCAACTCAAACATGAATACATCTAAATCAATATCAAGTTGTTTCGCATGGGCTGGATGCAACTTTCCGATTTTCCCAATTGTTTGATTATCGAGCAAGATATCGGCACCCTGCCCCGGTTGAAAAATCGAGAGATCGCTTGGCTCAAAAAGAAACGATGAAGGAGCACGAGTCAATGAGAATAGATTGTTCAAATCACCCTTCACATCAAAAAAATCAATAAAAGATTCTTTGGAGGCCCATTGACGTGGCATTATCGTTCCACAAGCAACTCCAGCCAGCATTTGTTTTTCCTGATGACTCTCACAATCACGCTGACTTACCTCAAAGATGGCACCCTCTTCAAACAAACGTATTTGTTTTTCCTGTCGATTTAAGTTTTTGCTGGCTGCTTCAAGTAATCCGGTCCATAGGCTTTTACGCATTACCGACATATTCTCAGCAATTGGATTCTTGAGCGGGATTGAATAACCATTAGTAGAAAACAAAAGATCCTGTATTGTTGGGTCAACAAAGCTGTAGGTTACCGCTTCATGATAGCCGATTTCCATCATTCTGAGTTTGATATCATGAACAGTAACGCGAGTTTCATTTTTCACTAGTTTGTTCGACAAGAATGACCGAACCCTCGGTTCAATGGCATCGTAGCCAAAACAACGACCGACCTCTTCGACTAGGTCATAGGAACTTTGTATATCAAATCGCCAACTAGGTGCAGTCGCAAGCCAACCTTCCTTTTGCTGTTCTACTTTGAAGCCAAGATTAAGGAGGATAGATTCCGATCGAATGGGTTCGATTGAGTCACCAAGAACTCGTTGAATATCATCCGGTTCAAGCAAGATCGGACTATTTTTCGGTATATTCTCTTCACTGATGGCTTCGATCAGTGGTCCTGGACTTCCCCCAGCAATACCAACAATTAGTTTTGTTGCCATTTCTATTGCTGTTACCTGAATTTCAGGATCAACTCCTCGCTCGAAACGATAGGATGCATCGGTCTGCATACCTAATTTTCGTGCTTTTCCACGGATTGAATCCGCAGAAAAGTAGGCAGCTTCAAGAAAAATGGTGTCGGACTCCTCAGTTATTGCTGTATCTGCACCCCCCATGATGCCAGCAAGTGCAATTGCACGCTCATCATCCGCGATCACCAAATAGCTGGGATCCAGTTTGACCTCATTTCCATCAAGTAGACCAACAATCTCATCCTGACTCGCCATACGTACCTGTATGCCTCCACGAATTCGTTTCAAGTCGAACGCATGCATTGGCTGTCCAATCTCAAGCATAACATAATTTGTAATATCGACAATCAGATTGATGTTACGCAGGCCAGATCTTCTCAGTCGTTCAACCATCCAGTCAGGAGTTTTTTGAGAATAATCGACACCACACAAGACACGTCCTACATATCTTGGACATTCTTGGACTGCCATGAGATCGACAGATAAAACATCTACGATGTCTGCAACAACCGGTTGGATCTCAGGTTGTTGAATGGAAGTATTTTGAATTCCGGCAATTTCTCGCGCTATCCCGAGAATACTCAGACAGTCACCACGATTTGGCGTCAATTCAAATTCAATAATCGAATCCGATAATTTCAAGTACTCGAAAACACTTTGACCAACCGGTGCGACATGATCAAATTCAATGATACCCTCACTGGAAGTATCTAATCCCAATTCCATAGCCGAGCAGAGCATCCCCTGGGATTCAATACCACGGATCGAAGTTGATTCTACATGCATGTTCGGAAGAGTTGCCCCGACTTTTGCACAGGCTGTGAGCAGTCCGTTTCGTGCATTAGGAGCACCGCAAATAATGGATAAATTCGCTTTTTGTCCAATATCAACCTCACAAATCTGAAGGCGGTCTGCATCAGGATGTTGAACGCAAGAGACAATTTGCCCGACAACTACGTTGATCTGATCGGATAACCCACCTGCCGATTCAACTCGAGTTACTTCAAGACCAGCAAGAGTCAGTTGCTCAGTCAATTTCTCAATATCGCCGGGATCAACCCATTGTTTTAGCCATGAAATACTAGCATGCATGATGTTTCACTCTAAAACTGACGCAAAAAAGATAATTCACTATTAAAAAAATAGCGAAGATCACTTACTCCATATCTCAACATGGTAAATCTTTCAATGCCCAGTCCAAATGCATAACCTGAATATTGACTCGGATCGATTTTGCCATGCTTCAGCACCTCAGGATGCACCATTCCACATCCAAGAACTTCAATCCAACCCGTATGTTTGCATATTCGACAACCTTTGCCGCCACAAAATACACAGCCCATATCAACTTCTGCCGATGGTTCTGTAAATGGAAAGTAAGAAGAGCGAAAACGTACCTTTGGTTCAGCCTCAAAAAATTCATGAATAAAATGAATAATCACTCCCTTCAAGTCAGCAAAGGTAACATCCAAATCAACCGACAAGCCTTCGAGTTGATGAAACATCGGGGTATGAGTAACATCTGAGTCACAACGGAACACTTTGCCCGGAGCAATAATTCGGATTGGTGGTTCATGCGCCTGCATGAAACGCACTTGAACAGGAGAGGTGTGCGTCCGTAACAAAACATGATCGTCAATATAAAATGTATCATGCATCGCTCGGGCGGGATGATTGGCCGAGATATTGAGCGCTTCAAAATTGTAATAGTCATTCTCAATTTCGGGACCTTCAACCGCATGAAACCCCAGACGATCAAAGATCTGCTCCATACGTCTCAATGTCCTTGAGATTGGATGTATAGTTCCAAGTGTTTTGACACGTCCTGGTAATGTAACATCGATGGATTGATCGGAAAATTGCTGATTTAAGGATATTTTCTCCAGACATTCATGTCTCTCACGTATCCGTTCGGAAATCTGAATCTTGGTGTGGTTTACAGCCTGACCAAAACCTTTTCGTTCTTCGGCAGGCAAAGAACTGATACGTTTTAACTGCTGGGTAACAATTCCGTTTTTTCCCAAGTACTGGATCTTGACCGCTTCTAGGTCAACTAACGAATTGGTTCGCCCGATTAATTCAGTAGCGGAATTCTCAATCGCTTGTATTGAATTTTCAACAGACATTGAAGATCACGAAACTGGAAGCAAACAGTCAAAATTGCTGGATAAAGTTGATGCTCGATCATCAATCACGAACATAATCTTAATTTAGCCAATGCACAAAGAACGATTAGGGCCGAAACTATTGTGCCTGAGCCAAAGCCTGTTTGGCTTGATCGGTTAGCAGTTTAAAAGCTAGTTTATCGTGAACGGCAATATCTGATAATACTTTCCGATCCAACTCGACTTCAGCAAGCTTCAAACCAGATATGAACCGACTATAACTAATATCGTGTTCTCGGGCGGCTGCATTGATTCGTACTACCCACAAGGAGCGCATTTGACGTTTTCGCTGACGACGATCACGGTAGGCATACTGTCCCGCTCGATCAACGGCCTGCTTGGCAACTTTGAACGTTTTACTACGAGCACCTCGGTATCCCTTTGCTTGATTAAGAACCTTTTTGTGTCGTGATCGAGCAGCGACACTTCGTTTTACTCTAGGCATAAGAAGAACTCCTTAGTGATTGGGAAGTAGTCGACGCACAGAATTGTGGTCTGCAGGATGGACCAGTAGACCCGAACGCAACTGTCTTTTTCGTTTCGTGGATTTCTTGGTCAGAATATGGTTGTGATGCGACTGAGATCGCTTAAATTTACCGGATGCCGTTCGCTTAAAGCGTTTCGCCGCACCACGGTTGGTCTTCATCTTTGGCATTGATTTTCTCCAGAATTTCTATCGGTTATATCGTTTTTTGAATCATGCGATTGCAGTTCTGGAATTGACTGCTTCTCACTGTTGTTACCATCAGAGGTATATTCAACCCCCAACTCCTTTGCTTAGCTTGTCTGTCGTTTCGGTGTCAATATCATTACCATCTGTCTACCTTCCATCTGGGCATGTTGTTCGACATCAGAAATTGGCTCAAGGTCATCCCTCACTCGATCAAGCATTTCGATTCCAAGTTCCTTGTGAGCCATTTCCCTACCCCTAAACCGCATCGTTACTTTGGTTTTGTTCCCAGAATTCAAAAATTCAGTCAATTTTCGAACCTTGACATCATAATCACCAACATCAGTTCCCGGTCTGAATTTGATTTCCTTGACGGTCATCTGCTTTTGTTTCTTCTTAGCGTCTTGTCGGCGTTTGCTCTCATTATAAAGATATTTCCCATAGTCCATCAGGCGACATACAGGAGGATCAGCATTGGGTGAGATTTCGACAAGATCAACGCCGACTTTATCGGCGGCTTCAAAAGCCTCTGACAACGGAACAATTCCAAGCTGTTGTCCATCAAATTGAATGAGGCGAATGGGGTCGTGGGTAATTTGATCGTTTACCCTTAACTGTTTTTGTTTTGCTATTTCGGTGTTCCTCGTAAATTTTATATGTTTGTGAATTATATATAATTCACATCAAGGCAATAGTATTTTCTACCTATTGCACCATTTTTTCGCTTCATCAGGATTCGACTAGGTAATCCGAGACGAACTGATCCATAGACATCGTACCAAGGTCGTTGCCACCCAGAGATCGTACAGAAAGCATATCGTTATCGAGCTCCTGATCACCAACTACCAGCAGATACGGCACCCGCTGGAGTGTATGCTCGCGAATTTTATATCCAATTTTTTCATTTCTCAAGTCAGCGATCGCTCTGAACTTCTGTTTTTCCAATTGATGTACCAGAGACTGGGCATAATCACGCTGACGATCCGTTATGTTCATGACCACTGCTTGCACCGGAGCAAACCATACTGGAAATTTGCCTTCCCAATGCTCTATCAGGATTCCAATAAACCGTTCAAATGTACCAAGTACTGCTCGATGCAATAGAACTGGTGTGCGTTTCTCGCCCTGTTCATCGATATAGGAGGCCCCGAGTCTTTCCGGCATGGAAAAATCAACCTGCATGGTACCACATTGCCAAACCCTGCCAATACTGTCACGCAATGAAAACTCAATCTTTGGGCCATAAAATGCACCTTCACCGGGGCTTTCTTCCCACAAGAGCTGCTTACTATCTAATGCATCAGCAAGGGCTTTTTCGGCAGTATCCCAAACTTCATCGCTCCCTACTCGATTTATCGGTCGAGTTGAGAGTCGATAAAGAGTTTCTGTGAATCCAAACTTCTCATAAACATGGTGCAAGAAATCTATGAAATCAGAAACTTCACTCTGGATTTGATTCTCAGTGCAAAAAATATGACCGTCATCTTGGACGAACGCCCTAACCCGCATTAATCCATGTAACGCTCCAGAAAGCTCATTGCGATGGCATGAACCGAATTCACAATATCGAAGTGGTAATTCACGATAGCTTTTGAGTCCCTGGTTGTAAATTTGAACATGTCCCGGACAACTCATGGGTTTCAAGGCAAATGCACGCCCTTCGGATTCAACCGAAAACATATCGCTTGCAAACTTATCGGCATGTCCCGATTTCTCCCACAACGAGAAATCGAGAACTTCTGGAGTATTGAGCTCGAAATAACCCCGCTTTTTCTGTTCATCGCGCATATATTGCTGTAAGGTCTGATAAAGCGTCCAACCTCTTGGATGCCAGAATACCATGCCCGGTGCTTCCTCCTGGAAATGAAACAAATCAAGTTTACGACCGATACGCCTATGATCTCGCTTTTCTGCTTCTGCAATTTGCCGAAGATAATTTTTCAATTGTTTTTTATCCGCCCAAGCAGTCCCATATACTCTCTGTAACATCTCATTTGACGGATCACCGCGCCAGTATGCACCGGAGATCTTCGTTAGTTTGAATGCTTTCAAATGTCGAGTATTGGGCACATGTGGACCACGACATAGGTCAGTGAAGTCTCCCTGCTTATAAAAGGAAAGTTTTTCTTGATCTGGAATTGAGCGGATTATTTCAGCTTTATATTCCTCTTCAATGTTCTGAAAATAATCGATAGCTTCGGAACGACCCATAACATACCGGTCAACCTCAAGCTCCTGTCGAGCTATTTCCGACATCCGTGATTCAATTTGTTCCAGATCCGATTCAGTAAATCCATCTGGATAGTAAAAATCATAATAGAAACCATCGGTAATAACCGGTCCTATAGTAACTTGAGCAGATGGATAAAGTTGCTTGACCGCATGCGCCATCAGGTGAGCGGTAGAGTGACGGATTATCTGCAGCCCCTCTTCGTCCTTGGCAGTCAATATTTGCAACTTGCAGTCATCGATGAGTTGGGTTTTAACATCAACCAATTTATTCCCCAGCTTTCCGGCAATTGCTACCTTGCCGAGTCCGGGACCAATATCGAATGCTACATCAGCGATTGTAACAGGATGGTCATAATGGAGGTTAGATCCATCAGGGAGTGTAATTTGAGGCATTGTTTTGAGTCCTTAGTACAGTGGCGCCCCATACGGGAGAGCGCTTGATATATGATTAAAGTCTGTAAGAGAATATATTCGATTTGGCTTTGAAGCCATTTTTAGTAATTCTACGTACTGTAGAATATCTATTTTCGTTTCTGTGAAATGGTAGGCACGAGTGGATTCGAACCACCGACCCCCACCATGTCAAGGTGGTGCTCTAACCAACTGAGCTACGCGCCTTTGTAAAGATTCGGAGTGTAAAGCCTGGCTACATGAATTTCAATAATTATGATACCAAGTTGATGAAAAAAACCAATCCTTTGCAATTTTCAGTCATTAGCGGTTGATTCTTTTCTAACTCATTGGTATACTTAGCATCAAATATTTGGATTTCAGAGTACATAATTCAAAATCAGCTTCATGAACAGCATTCATGATTCGATTCAAAACTGGAATACCAACGAAATAAGATTTTTTGATTCACGAACCGAAAGAGGTTCGATTATCTAAGACGGCAAAGCCGCAGTAAACCAATCAGGACTAAACTTCCAATGAAGTTTTATATGGAGTCCATCAATATAGAAATAAACATGTTCTGTAACACTATGATTTGCCCATCACCAATTAAAAGTGTAAGCAAATCCAAACAGTAATCGCATCAAACCTACACACATAATATACTGAACATAAGTTATATATTTGGAAATATAATACATCAGAAAAGTTTTTTCTGGCTAGCGAGCCATATATGAATTCATCATGTTATCAAAATGATAACAATGAAATGGTTATACATACTTTATTGATGACACCCTCCTGATACTAATGCTGAAACCAAATCGGTTTTGGCATATGCTGATTGTCAATTAAAATCAATCAGCGCTAGTCGCCCATGCGCGATCGTCTTAGCGAAGTCGTTCACCTCTTCAATCCGTGATCAACATATTGGATTGAGGACGAAAGAATGAAAAGAATACTCATAAACGGCACCTATGCTGAAGAACTCAGAGTAGCAATAATCAATGGAAAGACTCTGTTTAACCTCTATATTGGACCTTCTGAGGCTATAACCAAAGTAGGTAATATCTACAAGGGAGTCATTACCAAAATCGAGCATAGTCTTGAAGCTTGTTTTGTTAGTTACTCCCGGGGCAAACAGGGATTTTTGCCATTCAAGCAAATTTCCGAGGAGTTTTACAATTCTTCTAAGGATGAGCAGAATTCGGGCAATGCAAAACCAATACCAAGTTTACAGGAGGGTATGGAAGTAATTGTACAGGTCGATAAAGATGAACGGGGGGAAGGTTCAATTCAGAAAGGAGCAACTCTAACTACCATTATTTCTTTACCTGGAAACTATTTCGTGTTGAAACCGAATAACCAGAAAAGCGGTGGAATATCCAGAACTATCGAAGCTGCAAGGCGTGCTGATATCAGGGAAAACCTAAAACAACTTGATTTGGACCCGAAACATGCTCTGATTGCCCGAACCGAAAGTGCCGGAAAGACCATTCAAGAATTGCAGTGGGATTTGGACTTTTTGACTCGATTGTGGGATCTAATTGAACAAGCAGCAAACAGTACCAAGGGACCTTTTCTAATTTATAAGCAGGATGACCTGATTACCCAAACACTTCGTGATCATTTGGGTAAAGATGTTGAGGAACTGATTGTTGATGATGAAGAGATTTATGAACGTACAGAGCGATATATCAAGCAGGTTATGCCGGACAAAGAAGTCAAACTAAAGCTACACCGAGGCAAAGTACCGCTGTTTATAAAATATAAGATTCAGGATCAGGTAAATGATGTTTTTAGCCGCAAAATCGATTTGCCCTCTGGCGGTTATTTGATTTTTGACTCTACCGAAGCGCTGTTGTCCGTTGACGTCAATTCGGGTAAAGCGACGAAAGGCACTTATATGGAAGAAACCGCATTGCAAACTAACCTCGAAGCAGTTGAAATGCTTGCTAACCAGTTGAGACTAAGAGATCATGGTGGATTAATTGTTGCTGATTTGATCGACATGAGTGACAAATCCAATCGGAATATGGTCGTTAAAGAACTGAAGAATAAATTACGCGTTGATCGAGCAAAAACCTTGGTCGGCGAGATATCCGAATTTGGCCTACTTGAAATGTCTCGACAACGTTTACGCACCTCGCTTGTTGATACGAATCATCATCTTTGCGATAAATGTCATGGCACTGGACTCATTCCAACAGTGGAGGCTTCTACAATTCAAGTGTTGCGAAAAATCGAAGAGAGTGCTTACAAGCCCATGGTTGCAGAGGTACAGTGTAGGGTACCAACCGATACCGCAATTTATCTGGTCAATGAAATGAATCCCGAACTTGATCGACTTCGGATTAAATTCGGATGCAGGATCGTGATCATTCCGGAAGATAATATCGTTGACTGCGAGATTAGCGTAAAGGCCATTGACTATAAGGGAACCAATACAGATAAGGAGATGATGAGTTTTGAAATTCCCCATGATTCAAGGATTAGCAATAGTAAAGTCAAACGGATGTTGGAACATAAGGACTCTGAAAGAGCAGTGATTGGTTCCGAACACATGGATTTAATCTCGTCTCCTAAACCCAAGAATCAAGTTAAAGAATCGCAGAAATCCGGCTTAATCAAACTTATCTCAGGATTGGTCTCTTCATTTAAATCGAGTGAAACAGAACAAAATAGAACACCTAGGAACGAAGGAAAAACAGTTACGAAAGGTAAGAGGCAAGGAAAAGGAACACGCAAACAGACTGATCAACAAAGACGTAAACCGGCTTCTAGCGGACAAAAACTAAAATCTAGCAAAAAAACACAGAAACAAACAGGTAGTAAGCCACCAAATAGCAAACAAACAGGCAGCACCAGGCGAGATGGTTCAAGCACCCGACCGAACACAGTCTCGCAAGAAAAGGTGAAAAGCCAAAGCGCACAAGGCAGAGTCAAACAAGAACAAAAGATCAACTCACAAAAAGAAGCTACACAAGCAAAAAACCAACGCTCAAAAAAATTACCTGCGGATACAAAAAAGACGAATCAGGAAGGTTCGACACAGGGAAATACCAATCAAACATCAAAACCCTCTGAAGCAAAATCTTCTACAAAACAGAATACAAACCGTAAACCTCAATCAAACAGAAGCAGAAATACCCGACAAAAATTAAAACAATCGGACTCCCACGTTGGTGTGATTGTCTCTGTTGACGATATCCCTGAGGATATTCCAGACGATATTGGTAACAGAATCTAATTAAAATTGATGACCAATAATGTTTTTACTCGTTAATTAACGAGACCAAATGTATGTTCTTTTGTGAACTGATCCATCGCAGGAATTAGTGTTGTATGGGCTGATGTAGTAGCGCATTTCCACTCTTAACCCGAAAGGATTTTTTTGCTATTATGAGTGAATCGGAAATTCTAAGTTCGTTTTTAATCTAAGTTCGTTTTTAAATTATGAAATTAATAGCATTATCCCCCCCCCTCACAACCACATTCGATATGCATTTGTAAGTAATATCGCTGCGAGAAGTAGGTTTATCGTACGCTCGTTCCTGCTGATAGGATTTCTAATACTTACTGGATGTGGTGGGTCGTCCATTGAATCCTCCATTGAAACCACAAACTATCAGAACACAACTGATCTTCTGATCAAAAAGGGGAATCGATCAGAACTTTTCAAGGCATTCAAAAATAGTATAAGCAGTGAACCACTTTTTTCTAGAGATGCTAGTAATGGTGTTGTAGTACAGTCAAATGCCAATTCCAATAACATTAAAGTGTCGGCAAAAGTCAACAATTCGATTGATTCACGCATTACGATTGACTTACAAGATAAGGACAATACTCAAATCTTGCTTAACTCTCGTCGTCACCGCCAGGAAGGCGCCCAATTATATTCACCTTTAAGGTTTTGGACTGCCACAAAACGCGAGGATCTATTTGCTGTAAAGGACAATGATATAACTATAGGACAAATTTTTACGAGTTGGTTCATTGATGATCGTCATCCTGATATTTCTCACCCTATAGGGGATGATTTTAATGTGACTGATCCTAATTTTCCAAGAGAATATCTAATATTTGGTTATTGGCTCCACGCAGATAAGAACAATCTTGATCAAGCGAATGTTGGGACTTTTTCCATCGGTACTGAATTGAAGGATGCGGGTCCCATTCAAGCATCTGGTAAGGCAACCTATCGTGGAATAGCTGGAGGAATTTTAACCTACGACGTAGATGCTCCAAAACATCCGCTATTTCCCGGATCATTTGTGGAAGCAGGTGATTTTTCCGCTGACATAACCCTGCAAGCGGATTTTGATGAAAATAGTATTTCTGGCTGTATTGGGTGTACTAGAGGAATTGGTTTGAAAACGATTACCAACCGAGAAAGGGTTCCCGAAGAACTTCAGACCGAATTTGCTGTAAATCAAACTGGACACTATATCTTACTCCAAGATGCCAAAATTCAAAATGATGGGAGTTTTACCGGAGAAATAGATGCCCGTTATTGGAATACTGGACACCCTTATTATGTCGTAGAATCCAGTGGTAAGTGGGGCGGGGTACCATCTGGGGCAAAGCATCAAAACGGTCAACCGAAAGTGCTTGCTGGTACATTTAGCGGGAATTGGAAGGATAACCCTGTCAATCCGGAATATTTTTTACCGCAAGGGGCCCCCCCCCCCCCTCCCAGGGGCAATGGCATTCACTTAAGGACGAAGGTGCATTCACTTAAGAAAATTCGGGATAAA
>JAPOUQ010000023.1 GCA_026708585.1 Gammaproteobacteria bacterium | reverse complement strand
AGCCTCTTAAGGAGGCTCCTGATCGCGAGCGCAGACTCTGGCGAATTTTCGATCATAAACCTTTTGAGGAATTGATTGTAGCGGAACACCTCGATACAGAAAAAGTTTTAAATCTGCTGGATTATCCAAGCTATTTCGATTTGTTGGGAGCACCACTGCCATCGAATCGAGACGGTATCTTGGAAGCCTTGTCTGAGGACAGTCTTATCAAGATCTGTCCTGCCAGTGGCTGGGATATCACAAATTATGGGGCTGTCTTGTTAGCAAAGCGACTCGCAGATTTCCCCGGGCTTGGTCGCAAAGCCTTACGTATTATTCAGTACCGTGGTACAAGCAAAATTGAGACGCTTAGAGAACAACAGAGTTCTAAAGGATATACTAGCGGGTTTGAAGATTCGATTACCTACATCAACACCCTGCTTCCAAGCAACGAAATCATTGATCAGGCGCTTCGCAAGACAGTGTTGAGGTACCCGGAACTTGCTATACGGGAACTGGTAGCAAATGCGCTAATTCACCAAGATTTTTTTATCTCAGGTGCCGGACCAATGGTAGAAATATTTGAAAACCGTATTGAGATCACCAACCCTGGATCGCCCTTAGTTTCTACAGCCCGTTTTATCGATACTCAGCCACGATCCCGAAACGAAACACTAGCCTCCATGATGCGACGTTTTGGCATCTGCGAAGAACGTGGTAGCGGAATTGACAAGGTCATCACTCAAGTGGAACTATATTAGTTGCCTGCACCGCTGTTTGAAATTCCGGGAGATTTCACGCGTGCGACCCTCTTTGCTCACAAAGACCTCAAAGAATTGAGCAGGTCGGATCGTATCCGTGCATGCTATCTGCATGCTTGTCTTTGTTACGTCACTCACCGTAAGATGACCAGTACCACATTGAGAGAAAGATTCGGCATTGCCGACCAAAATGCCGCGGAGGTTTCTCGCTTGTTGAAAGAAGCTGTTGATGACGGAAAAATTGTCATAAGCGATTCTTCCTCTGGGCGTCGACACCGGGCATATCTTCCTTTCTGGATCAACTCGAATACCGAAGAACTGCCTCAGTCCATTTGATGGTCATTTGATGGAGTTTCAAAAATCAGGAGTTATTTGACTATCAGCATCTCATAAACATTTGTTTATGATAGCAATACATGTTTATTTTTTATTTGATGGTTATTTGATAGGAAATCGGATATAACGTTTATACAATCAATAATGGCCTTGATAATCACATTGATATCGGGTGTGAGAGGGTAGCCTAGAGACATTGCAGTTGGACAAGACACTAACCAGTTAGCAACATATGACCGATAGATAAAATTGAATGCATGGACTGTTAGTTAAGCATTCTGACGACCGCTTTTACCGAGACATTGCTTGGAGACTGATTGTATTCAGTATTTTCCATACCTGAAGTTTCAGTACCGGATTGTCATGCAAAGCACACCTGACAAATTCCTTCGGATACAGCATCAGTCTCATTCTTGAATATTGATACAATGTAGATCAATATTGTTTGCTTGCGATAAGATTACTGTGCTGGAATTGAAAAATCGAGAATGTGGAAAATATTGAACCGCTAATGAATCAGATAGCCATTCGAATATCCGGCATGACGAAGTATTACGGGACAGGCCCGGATGCTGTTCGGGCATTACATGATGTAAGCTTTGAAATTCGGAATAATGAATTTTTTACCTTACTGGGGCCTTCAGGATGTGGAAAAACCACCCTATTGCGGATTATTGGCGGGTTTGAGGAATATAGTGAGGGAAAACTGGAACTGTTTGACGAAGAGATTCAGGACTTACCTCCAAATCGACGTCCGGTAAATACAGTATTTCAACATTATGCTCTCTTTCCCCATTTAAGCATCCGTGATAATGTTGGATTTGGGCTCAAAATGCTGGGTAAACCAGACTCCGAAATTCACCGACAGACCAATAAAATGCTGGATTTGGTGCGCTTATCTGAATATGCAGACCGCAGACCCTCTCAACTGTCCGGCGGCCAGAAACAACGCGTAGCTCTGGCCAGAGCGCTTGCTCCAGAACCCAAAGTACTGCTACTTGACGAACCATTATCAGCACTAGATCTGAAATTACGCCAATCCATGCGCCATGAACTTAAGCAGATACGGGAACAACTCGGAATTACCTTTATTTTTGTTACCCACGATCAGGAAGAAGCACTGATCATGTCAGATCGAATTGCCGTGATGTCTCACGGTTCTTTGCAACAGGTTGGAACTCCCGAAGAAATTTACAATCATCCAGAAAACCGATTTGTGGCCGACTTTGTTGGCGAGACCAATCTGGTTCAGGGGGTAATTCGGGAACTCTGCTCGGATGCGGCATGCGTAGAATATGCGGATCAAGAGCTGTCGCTCGCTATCCAGAACGAAAACCTCTTTGCAACCGAGCAACAAGTCCACCTCTCAATCAGGCCTGAGCATATCAATATCAAACCGATGAGTTCTGAATCAAGCAATCTACCAGCCTTGATTAAGGAAAAAACATTTTTGGGCACTGACATCCAGTTTCTTTGCCGACTAAAAGGTGGGAATGAATTAACCACTCGCGTACAAACTACAACGACTGACTGCGCAACTCTTTTACCCGGAGACAGTGTGGAACTTACGATCGATACGAAAAAGATCGTTCTATTGGGAGACTGATGATACATGTCTAACCCTCCCCACGGCGTGTTTGCGCCAATTCGTCATTGGTTATTGCTGCCATCTTGGCTAACCATCGGATTTTTAATGGTCTCGCCAGTACTCATCATGCTGGTGTACTCCTTTCTTACCAAAGAATTTCGTGGCGGTGTCATCTGGGAGTTCACATTTGCCGCATACGACCAGTTTTTTATTGACAGAGGCTTGTTTGGTGATGAACCTCCTCAAATTGAATGGACGTATATCAATATATTCTGGCGCTCGACCTGGCAGGCTGGATTAGCCACTTTACTTTGCCTGTTCATTGGTTTTCCAACGGCCTACTACATCGCTACCAGACCGGCTTCCACCCGCAACATCTGGGTTTTTCTGATTACTATCCCATACTGGGTGAACCTATTGATCCGAACCGTATCCATGAAATTCCTGATTCGTGACAATGGGCCGATCAACGCCTGGTTGCTCCAGACTGGATTAATTACAGAACCAATTAGCCTGATCAATACTCCCATAGCTGTGCAGTTGGGCTTGTTCTATAGTTATCTTCCGTTCATGGTGCTCCCGTTATATGCAGCCATCGAACGATTCGATTTCTCTCTGAGTGAGGCGGCTGCCGATCTTTATGCGCATCGATGGTATACCCTTTGGCACATCATCATTCCCAATATTAAAGCCGGAATAATTGCCGGTTGTATTCTCGTCTTTATCCCAAGTTTGGGCGCCTTCCTTGCCCCAGATTTGCTTGGAGGTGCCAAAAATTTCATGATCGGCTCCCTCATAGAAGAGCAATTCAAGGGGACTGCCGGAAACTGGCCATTTGGTGCAGCAGCTTCCATGATCCTGTTGACTGCCGTGTTATTGGTAATGATGCTCCATGCCAGAAATCAGAAAATCGATGCAGCTCACCAAGGTCATTGAGTTATGAGAAAAGTACAAGATATCCGCCGCTATCAAGGTTTTTTTTCAATGACCTTGCTTTGCATGCTGCTGCTGTACGGACCACTCATCATCGTGATGATCTATTCATTTAATGACTCCCCTTCCATTATCCGTTGGGAAGGATTTAGTTTGCGCTGGTACTATGAAGTGTTTTTTGGACTAGAGGCCCCAAAATTTAAAAAAGCCGCTTTCAACTCCTTCAGTATCGCAATCATGGCCGCAACCACAGCCACCATTATCGCTGTAGCTGCCGCAGTTGGAATGATACGGGGCGGACAGTTTCGAGCAAAGACTGCAAGTTTTGCATTACTCAGTTTGCCTCTCATGGTTCCTGAAATTGTTACAGCGGTGGCAACTCTGATTTTTTTCTCAACCATCGGGTTTGTCGCCGGTTACGCTACCATACTGGTCGCACATATTGTTTTTTGCATTCCATTTGCTTATCTTCCGATCGCAGCCAGATTGGAGAATATCTCAAGTATCTATGAAGAGGCCGCTATGGATTTATATGCCAGTCGAGCGCAAGCATTTTTTCGTGTTTTGATGCCACTAATGTTACCGGGCATCATTTCGGGATTTCTACTGGCGTTCGTGATTTCACTGGATGACTTCATTATCACGAATTTTGTCAAAGGAGCGGGGGTAGAAACCTTGCCAACCGCGATTTTTGGGGCAGTCAAACAAGGAATCAAGCCGGACATTATGGCGATTTCCTCCTTACTTCTGTTCCTTTCTATTGTATTTGTAACATTCTCATGGTTTGCAAGTAGAATAGGAATGAAACACAGTTAACGAAATTTTAATTGACCTGAAATTGAACATGAAAAAAACTCTTACATTCCTCTCGACAATCTGCTTACTACTCGGTGCAGGTACTGCACTCTCCGCCGGCAAACTGTCCATCTACCACTGGTTCGAATACATCCCTCAGGAATTACTCGATAAATTCGCCAGCCAACATGATGTTGAAGTAACCATGGATACTTTTGACTCCAACGAAGCTCTTCTTGCAGCTTTAAAAGGAGGAAAACTAGGCAGTTATGACGTTGCTGTACCCGGTGATTATATGGTTGAAATTTTGCATAATGAGGGCATGCTGGATACCATTGCCGATGGTGAGCTCAAGAATAAAGGAAATATTCTGCCCCAGTGGGTCGATGTTTCTTTTGATCCGGGTCGTATACATTCCATTCCTTATCAGTGGGGTTCAACCAGTTTTACAGTAAATCGGGATGACTACCAAGGCGATATTCGTACCACTGACCTAATATTCAACCCTCCTGCTGAACTTTCAGGAAAAATCAATGTGCTAGATAGTCAAGGTGAAGTTCTTGCCTTGGCTTCAATCCACCTAGGTATAGAGCAGTGCACCAATGACCGTGAAAAACTCAAGCAGTTGAACGAGCTGGTTCAAGGTGCCAAACCACACTGGGCTTCATTTATATCCGATGGTGCCAAGGACGTACTAGTCTCAGGTGAGGCTGCGGTGGGTATGATCTGGAATGGCTTTTCAGCAAAAGCACGAGCCGAAAATCCATCTCTTGAATATTCATACCCCAAAGAAGGGTATGTGGTGTGGATGGATAATGTAGTCCTTCTCAAGGATGCCCCGAATCGTGAGAATGCGCTGAAATTCATGGACTTTCTACTGGAGCCGGAAAATGCGGCAGCAGTCACAAACTTCGCTCAATACACAGCAGGAGTTGCGAATGTGGGTGATTTGCTTGATCCGGAAATCGTTGCCTCACCAGAACTCAACCCGCCATCGGATGCGCCGGCTGGTCAATTTGTTCAGGTTTGCAAAGAAGAGACTCAAGTCCTCTACGATGCTATCTGGACCAATTTAAAAAAATAACGATCTAAAACCCAACATGGGTTGCTTAAATTCAGCCCATGTTGAGAATGTCAGATCAGTTGAGGAGCTGATCTCGACGAAAGGGCATATCGGTTATTGACTTGTCCATGTCTAATTCCCGTGCATAACGATGGCCTGCGAACGTTGCCCAGGCAATCGGGGCAGGGGCATTAGCATCACCAATCACCTGAATGGATTGAATGCCTGCATCAGCCCATTCAGACTCTCTTGATCGTAATTCCTGCCAGAGTTTATCTTCACTTCGCTGTGCCGTAACCAGCACCACGGCATCGCATTGATCATGCTCTTTATCACCAGTATAACGACAAACGGTATCGATACCATCAGAAAAGATTTCAGAAACTGCCCGATTGAGGACAATTTTCACCCCAAGTGATGCAAGGCGACTATGAATCGTGTACTGTTCCAAAGTATTTACCGTCCAATCGGAAACATTTGCTGAAGGAGTAACCAGAGTAACATGTCCTGCGTATGAGCAGAGTAACTCTGAAAGCACACCGCCCATGTAGTAATGGTCGTCGTCATACACAACCACTTTGCCGGAAGGAATATTATCTTCCATAATATCATCGGGAGTATAGACTCTGGCGTTGGATTCGATTGGAAGTGGCTTGACATGATAGCGAGCTACCCCATCCCTGCGCCAATGCGCACCAGTGGCAACTGCGACATGGTTAAAACCATAAGACAGAACTTGATCAGCATCCAGCAAACTGTCCAAATAAATATCCACATTGGCCATGCGTTCGATCTGATATTTTCGGTAATCCGCTACACGCCCCCAAGCAGATAAACCAGGTAAGCTTCTCTCCCTTTGTACACGCCCACCTATTTCTTGCTTAGCTTCGGCGATTACCACGGAATAACCCCTTTCTCCAAGCACGCGCGCGGCTTCCAATCCAGCTGGCCCTGATCCAACAATCAGCACAGAATCGCTTCCACCCTTGTTCGCAAATATTTCAGGATGCCAGCCGCGCCGCCACTCTTCCATAAAGGTCGGATTCTGGGTGCAGCGTGATAGTGACATAGTCATATCACCCGTAATACAAATGTTGCATCCGATGCATTCGCGAATCTCATCAACCTTATCCTGTTTAATTTTGTTTGGTAAGAATGGATCAGCAATTGATGGTCGAGCACATCCGATAAAATCGAGAACCCCATCCTTAATTTGCTTAACCATAGTATCCGGTGAGGTAAATCGACCGACTCCTACTACTGGTTTTGAGGTGAGCTGACGAATTCCTGCCACCAAATCGGTTTGGGAAGATTCCTCACTGAAACGAGATGAGCTTGAACAATCTTCCCAACTTCCATGGGCAAAATCCCAGAGATCGGGGAGATCTGCATGCATGGCAACCAACTCGCGCAATTCCGTGTTCGTAAAACCCAAACCATCAGTTTGTTCATCTAATGATAGGCGAACTGCAATAGCACAACGATCACCCACAGCATCCCGACATTCCGAAATTAATTCCGACATCAGACGTGAGCGATTCTTGAGCGAACCACCGTATTCATCGCTACGTTGATTGGTCAACGGGGAAAGAAAATGCTGAATCACTCCAAAACCATGTGCACCATATAGGCAAATCAAATCATAATCTGCTGTTTTTGTGCGCAAACAGGCATCACGATGCCAGCGTCTGAGATCTCGTATATCCCGCTTCGTCATAACACGAGCACTAACCGGATCATTGGTATAGCTACGTATCGGTAGTGGAGTTGGCGCCATCGGCACTTCTCGAGTGTACAAATTGGGGCCGTTAATTCCCGGATAAGCAAGTTCAATACCCGCTAAGGCATCATGTTTGTGGATGCCCTCAGCCATTTTGGTAATCATGGGTATGTCATCATCTTCCCACAGACGGAGTTCGATATAGGGGGTAATCTCCGAACTATGATGCAATTCGACTTGCTCGGTAAACACCACTCCCCATCCACCCTCTGCCTTGATACGGCGCATCTCAGCAACCGCAGATGGGTCACGATAGCCGCCCCCATTGCAATGGGGGACCTGATAGAACCGATTTTTCGCTGTAACCGGGCCTATTTCTACTGACTCAAACAGGATTTTATAACGATCATTTTCATTCATTGTTGAACCGTCACAAAATCAGTCTGCTGAGATTTGGTCAGACATTCCGGCAGCCTCTTTTACAAACTCCAAAGGACCATCCCATCCAAAATTGCGATAAACAGCTGCTAGATGGGCAAAGGGGGGAGATTGCGCAAACAAATGAAAAGTCAGCCGATGGCCTGCATAACTCGAGTTCAGTAGATCTCTCGCGAAGGCCAGAAGTTTACGGCGATCTTCAGAATCCCAGCGCTCATTAATCGTGTAGAACTTTTTCATCCAAGGTCCGGTATCTTCACCTTCAAAGGTTGCATGATCTGGAGTCACACAAATCTGACCCCCACACAACTCTCGAGCAATATGCATCATGGCGGGTAACTGTGAGACCGCATGTACTCTTCCTGTCATCAATAGAGATTGATTGGGCATTAAGAACCCTCCAGGACTTTTCTCAGCCATCGAGATACAGGCAGTGAGATGGGCATTGATTCCTTCGCGATAAACCGCCAATTGAGCGAGTTTTTCCTGTACTGCAGGCTGTTTATCCAGACCGGTTTGCTTGACGTTCCAGAGCGCAGCCCCAATCATCATGTCAGCATATGCGATCAAGCGTTGTACAAATGGCAATGCCGAATAACGGTGCAAAGTAGTACGGATAAATCCAGCAGCCCGCGTATGTTGATAAAACAACACATCTTCCCAAGGAATCAGAACATCATCCAGTACCATCAGAGTATCAATCTCATCAAATCGATGAGACAATGGATAATCCTCAATCGATCCTTCTTTTTGGAATCCAGCTCGACAGATGTGTTTGACGCCTGGTGCGTTCATTTTAACAATGCACCCCAAAGCATAATCCGAATAAGTCGCATCGCCCCAGTTGGCGATGGTGGGTTTAAGGAAAGCCTGATTCGAGTATGCCGCAGCGGTCTCGTATTTTGCACCGCGAATGACGATACCTTCATCTGTCTCTTTGACGACATGAGTCAGCATATCTGGATCCTGATCTTGTGGGCGCAGTGAACGGTCCCCTTTTGGATCAGTATTTGCAGACACATGAAATGGGTCTTGCTCGACCGCGAGTTGGATATGATTCTTTATATTTGTTGAAAAACGCGGATCAATTTCATTCAGAATGTCAGCCCCGTCTGCAAGTGACCACATTTCCCCAACGGTTTCATCGCCCACTCGTGTTACCACACCCTTGATTTTTTTCATCACGGTATCGACGGCTATCCGTTTCGCAATCCAGTGCTCCTGTTTGGTAGGAATCTGATTACCAACTGGAAATCGTTCATTGTTTTCCTCAAAGGTCATGACACTTTGTGTAGCTTCCTCGTGTTGCATGTCATAGATTCGTGCCCGCACATCAATCAATGGTTTGATCTGAGGGTGAGTTGTGATGTCCTTCACTCTTTCTCCATTGATATAGACCTCTCTATCATCTTGCAGTGAGGAACGATATTCATTACCAGTTCGTATCATTTGTTCAATTCCATTCAAAAATAGTAAGCAGCCTTTCAAGAAACCGGATATTTGGATAATAAAATCCGAATGATCTCGTCAGTTGAGAGATTAATAATAGCAAAAGTCGTATTCAATAAGTATAAAGAGAAAGACAATAATAAAATATCGTATTCACTACCCTCTTAAGTTCAACGATGTGCATACCAATGAAGAAATGAGCAATGATTTCATACGAAACCGAATCAAAAACTCTATACTGACCTAAACCACCAATCTCTAACCTTCATTTTTTTGACTGCGTGAGTAGTTTCGATTTTTTATCAGTTCAGGAGTGTAGTAAATTGGATATACCACTAATTACCTCATTAGATATAGACCTCTCTATCATCTTGCAGTGAGGAACGATATTAATTACCAGTTCGTATCATTTTTTCAATTCTGTTTAAAATAGCAAAGGTATCTTTCAAGAAGACTGATAATGGGATAAGTAATTCCGAAAGATTCGTTAGTTCAAGGGTAATAGTAGCAAATGTCGTCTTAATCTGGTTGTTGATCGTTTTCAGCATGGAAATCGAATTCGACAACCGATAATGAGCCTGTGGGAATTAACCATGGTGCTGATCAAAAATTACACAACTGCTAACACATCTATACACCGTCCATCCTTAATTTTCGAAAAAATTTACCTTGCAACCTGATACCCTTTTTGTTTTGTTGCTGATCTATCGATATATGTATAATTATGGGTATATTGATGGTGGCTTAACGAATAATGGTAGTGAATCGATATAAGTTGAATAACATGATCATAAGAAAACCACATGATAAGCACTCGTTTCGACACAATAATTCGACAGGAATATGTCAAAAACCGCAACAAGAAATCGAACACTAACTTGTGCTGAAAAAGAGTATCGTGACTTTGCGCAATCAATCCTACAGATTGATAGAAACGTCAGTCTACAGCAAATAAAGGGGCAACTGATTGTAGGAGACTTCTTTGATATCGCTACACACTTTCCAAAACAATTTGTCGATTTACTTATCCTTGATCCTCCATACAACCTAACAAAAGATTATCACGGAAATCGTTTCAAAGAACTTGATAAATCCAGTTACTCATCATGGTTTAGCAAGATAGTAGATTCACTCATTCCTATGATAAAGCCATGCTCAACCATCTATGTCTGTTCTGATTGGAAGACTTCATCTCTCGTGTTGCCTATTTTAGAGGAACGGTTTTTTGTCCGAAACAGGATCACTTGGGAGAGGGAAAAGGGAAGAGGCTCCAAACAGAACTGGAAGAACAATACTGAAGATATCTGGTTCTGCACCAATTCCAAGAATTACCATTTCGATGTGGAAGTGGTAAAGATAAAACGCAAAGTATTAGCTCCATACCGTTTAGAAGGAAAGCCGAAAGACTGGTCAACTGAAGGGGACAACAAATATAGGCTTACTTATCCATCTAACATATGGACAGATATAACCATCCCTTTCTGGTCAATGCCTGAAAATACTCCTCATCCCACACAAAAGCCGGAGAAGTTACTCGCAAAGTTAATTCTTGCCAGTTCGAAAAAAAATGATTTTGTTTTTGACCCGTTTATCGGCAGTGGTACGACTGCAGTTGTTGCTGAAAAACTGGGTCGGCAATGGTGCGGCGTTGATATCAACTTGGAGTATTTGTGTTGGGCAAAAAAAAGAATTGGCAGTTCTCTACATGATCCAGCAATTCAAGGTTTTAGTGATGGCGTGTTCTGGGAGAGAAATTCCACACCCAGTCAGCGCAAGTCCTCTTCTACCGGAAGAGTTCATAAGGACATTCAAGAGAGTATATTCGATTGATACCAAGTTTCTATTATCAAAGATACCATGAGCAAATTGCTGTTGATATAAGAAATTATATTAACAATTTGGACAATATCGTTACTCCTCATGCCAACAGCCCAAGAACAGTAGGAGATGCATTAGAATCTTTAGTCGCTGATCGGTTTGATCATTTCCTAGGCGATTGGTGTAAAGAATATTCAAAAGATTTTGCCCGAAGAGCTATGGCTGATATGGCATTCACAGATATCGAAGGTTTCCACTCTATGGTAGATGTTAAAACCCATAGAGAAAATACAGACTTTAATATGCCCAACCTCACTTCTGTTAGACGACTTGCAAGATTGTATGAGTCAGACACAGATTATTTCTCTTTGATTATGATCAAGTATCAGGTTGATGACTTGGGGTTAAGAGTTTCTGATGTCCTGTTTTCGCCAATTGAGTTTCTTGATTGGCAATGCCTGACAATTGGCGCCCTTGGCTGGGGCCAAATACAGATTGCCAACTCTAATCAGATACAAACCATACATCAAAATTCTCGAAAGCGATGGATGTTACAGTTGTGTGAAAAGATGATGGAGTTTTACCCTAAAGAAATTAGCAAAATCTCTGAGAGGATTCAAAAGTTTGAGGGTGTCCGAGAGTATTGGGAGAACAAAGAAGATATTTGGGAAAATGACGCATTAGATTGCCATCAGTAAAAAGGCAGAAATAATTGAGAATCGACTTTGTTATAAAAATTTATATCTCTGCGGTAGTACAGTAAAGTGAATATACCACTAGTTTCCTCATGCTCGGAAAGTAGACTGAGGAAAACAATTTATGAAACAGTCGGAATTATTAACATAAGGCAGTAAAGAGATTTCATTCAGCAAAAGGATGAATCAACTTTTACGATAACTGGGCATTCACTTCAGCAACACAGTGTTTCAGTATTCGCAAAGACAGATCAATCCCCCTTGTAATTCTCAATGCTTATTGTTATAGTGATTTGCATATGGGAGGCAGCACCTACGCTGCAAAGAGCGACCTGAAACTGTACTTTTGTACAGCATGCAGTACCCACGAGGTCGCAGCCTTCAGGCTTGGTGCTCCATTCAATTCCAGGCTTCGGCCTATACCCGCATGGGGAGATTCTCCCCACAGCGGGCGTTCGTTATCTCTCCATGTTTGTTTTCACTCAAATATTGGAGGAATCATGATAACGAACAAAACCAAAAACAGCGCAATTCGTGCCTATGAAATCATGAAGGATAAAAACTATACGCCAGAAGAAATCGAGACCTTTCTCGCGTTTCTTGATCAGCAGGTGATTGAGGTAACTCAACCACAAGTTGAACATATGAATAAGTTTGAGACTCGCCTAGATAGACTGGAAACTCGGTTTAACTTCGGATTCTGGATCCTCGCGATTCTAATACTAACTGCACCTGGCTTATTGCAGGATGTCATCAAAATCACTCTTGGATTTTGATGACATCGACAGTTTTTCAAATTCATATTTCATCTCAAATTCGCAGTCCCTGAACAAGGGGGCTACCTATTCAATTTCGGAGTCAATAGACTTCACATCCGTGTATGGGGAGACTTTCCCCATACACGGAGTCCTTCTTCGATCAGTTGCCACCCAAGATCGGTCCATAACAACTACTCACCAAAGTGCAAAACAACGACCTCAATCACGCACTCTCTTTGATAGATAGAATTTTGTTATCAGCCAGTTTCTGTGGATTTGAGTTTTCTCCTTGATCACCGATGTTTTATGAAACGCGTTTCTCGTTGATCAGCAAAGAGATATGGGGCTTGCGATGTCAATCTTCTTCTTGACCTCGATAAACGGAATCCAGAAGCATTGGTCTTAAGTATCCATAAATTCCCAAAATAATGTCAAAACAAGTTCTCTGAGACATCCAAAGGATCTCCAGCATTGGGCAAATTCGTCGGTTCAGTTCCTCGAACGAAATATTCTTGATAACCATCTGGATCATCCAAATTTGTTATTCTACCTGTGTCCTTGTTGATGAACCGGGAAATAATCGTCTCTGGACGCTGATAAATTTCTTCCGGATAATCCTCAATGATCTTTTTCATATAATGAATCCAAATCGGTAACGCTGCAGTTGCTCCCGATTCTCGGCTGCCTAAAAATTCTGGGATATCAAACCCTACAAATACTGTAGTCGTTACATCAGGAATAAATCCGGAAAACCATGCATCACGAAAATTATTCGTAGTCCCAGTCTTACCCGCCAAATCCGAACGATTGAGCGATAAAGCCTTACGCCCAGTACCATCCGTAATTACACTCTGCAACATACTTTGCATAAGAAACACATTTTCAGGAGACAAGACCTGTTTGGCAGGTTGAGGTCCAATCTGGGTTGGATTTTTATCCTCTTCAGGGTTCTCTTGGGCCTCATCCTGTTCGCATCCAAGACAATTCGAGTCTGGAAGAGAAATTGGATTATTTGCTGAATCCGTAATGGTCTCAATAAGATATGGCGTAACACGATAACCACTGTTTGCAAGAACTGCAAAGCTGCTGACAACTTCAAGTGGCGTAACCTCAGTAGCTCCAAGAGACAAGGAGAGATGATGAGGTAATTCTTCTGGCTTAAACCCAAATTTCGAAAGATGTTCTATTGCCGGAACAATACCAATCGACCGAAGTAGTCGAACCGAAACTAGGTTCAGCGAGCTACTGAGTGCCTTACGCAAACGTGTAGGACCAAAAAATTTATTGCTATAGTTTTGAGGCCGCCAAACTCCCTCAAGCTCATCCTCAACCACAATTGGGCCCGCGCTGACAATACTCGATGGAGTTAATCCATGCTCAAGAGCAGCTGAATAGATGAACGGCTTGATATTTGAACCGGGCTGTCGCTTGGCTTGCACAGCTCGGTTAAATTTGCTCAGAAAAAAATCAAAACCGCCTGTGATAGCCAAAATAGCACCGGTATTACTGTCAACACTAACTAATGCCCCAGATACTTCCGGCAATTGAGACAATGACCAGACTTCCTCACTGCCTGTTTTTTGATTTCGCAAATAGACAATATCCCCTTGCTTAACTGCATCGGCAGGACTTTTTAATTCTTCTCCAATCCAACTAGTTGAAATCTGCTTTCTAGCCCATTTTATATCTTCAAAGTTGACTTTCACCAACAGAAAATCTCCATCCTTGTTCTTAACAAATGCTTCAAAATGGTCAAATTCAACATGAATCACAACTGCGGGAGTAATCTTCTTACTACTGGGGTATTGTTGAATTGCCGACTTTAACTTTCCGATATCTGCCATCGGCTCAAAAGCATCGATTGCAACCTCACCGATCGGCCCACGAAATCCATGTCTTCGGTCATAAGCTATCAATCCATCCCTCAAAGCCTGCTCCGCCTGAGCCTGATATTCACTGTTTATGGTAAGTGTGACATTCAATCCACGTTCATACACTGACTCACCAAAATAATCGTATAAAACCTGTCGTGCCATCTCAGATGCATATGGTGCGATCAATTCGGAATCATCAACCTGCCTTCTAGCAGTGATTGGCGAGTTCAAAGCATTTTCATAACTGAAATTATCAATCCGACCGAGTTCATGGAGTCGTTTGAGAACAAATGCACGTCGTTCTTCGGCTCGCTCGGGATTACTAATTGGATTATCGCGGGAAGGTGCCCGCGGAAGACCGGCTAGCATAGCAATTTCAGGAACACTGAGATTGACAAGGTCTTCACCATAATAAACACGTGCTGCAGCGGCAAATCCATACGCACGATGGCCAAGAAAAATTTTATTCAGATATAACTCAAAAATTTCATCCTTGGTCAAGGTTCGCTCCATATTGAATGCCACCAGAATTTCTTTGAGTTTTCGGATGTAGGTTTTCTCAGGATTGAGAAACACATTACGAGCCACTTGCATAGTAATCGTACTTGCACCTTGCCCACGTGACTTGGTGAGGATATTGCTGATTGAAGCACGCACCAAACCAGGAAAATCCACGCCCGTATGGTGGTAGAAACGATCATCCTCCGTCACTAAGATAGCATCGAGTAACAGTTGAGGAGTTTCATCAAGAGTAATCGGAATTCGGCGTTCAACACCATATTCAGCTATCATCTTGTTGTCAGAGGTGTATACCCGAAGGGGAATATTCAAGGGAATTTCTCGAATTTCTTCAATGGTCGGCAAATCTTCAAGCAAAGTGATCGCATAAAGTCCAAGTCCGATACCCATAGTCGCCAAGAATATGACGCTATACAAGCAAATGATGAGCAGGGACTTCAATATATACTTCATGGTAGGAAAGGCAATTTTGCTAGTTGCTCAGATCGTATAAAAGCAAGTAACTGCGCATGATAAATCTTTATCAAGTCATTATATCGATAAAACATTCAAAAAATGAAATAACACATTCACGGCCATCTATTAATGATCCTCTCTTAATGACACTGATTGTGCGAACTTTACCAAACAGATTTTAGATAGCATCAAGAATCAAGTACCAGGTGATATAATAAGCTGAGTTCAAAAAGCTGTTGATATTTCATTTGAAAATCTCAAAAAAATGAAACCAAAAGCTGCTTCCTACTACAAACAAAATCGTTTGAAACAGTTGCGTGCGTTTTGTCATACAGCACGTAGTGGTAGCATTTCAAAAGCTGCTGCAATACTGTATCTCAGCCAGCCATCTGTCTCATTGCAAATTCAGGCTCTGGAACGCGAACTCAATACCATTTTATTTGAACGTCGCGGACCGAGAATCAGCCTGACCCCAGACGGCAAGGAATTACTTGAAATCGCCCTTCCCATGGTCGAAGGCATGGATTCGTTACGGGATACCTTTGCCTCTCGATCTAGCAATCTAAATAGTGGTTATATCAATATCGCGGCAGGAGAGTCAACAATTCTGTATATGTTGCCAAAAACCATCAAATCTTTTTCCAAACAATATCCAGGGGTACGTATTCGACTGCATAATGTCAATGGCGTGGATGGTCTTGCTATGCTACGTGCTGATGATGCTGACTTTGCAGTTGGATCCATGCTAGAAATACCAGATGATATGAACTACTTCCCAATTTGCCGCTTCACTCCAACATTAATAACACCAGTTGACCACCCTCTGGCTGGAAAGAATAGTGTCAGCCTGGAGGAAATAGCGGAGTACAACCTAATTCTTCCACCACGTCACTTAAGTACTTGGAACATTGTTATTTCGACCTTTAAGCGCAATAATATTAAGCATAATGTCAGCCTTGAAACCGGTGGCTGGGAAGTCATCAAACGCTATGTCGAAATTGGCATCGGGATCTCGATTGTTACAGATATTTGCCTTGAGAAAAGAGATCGACTTGGCATTATTCCAGTAGGCGAACATTTTCCACCACGCAACTACGGCATTATCCTGAGACGAGGAAAATTCATCTCTGCACAGACCTGCCGTTTCATCGAAACCTTATCGCCTGATTTTTTCAGTCGATCTGGGCATATCCAAGATCCAGCCAGCTTTCAAAGTGAACATGACAACAATTGAACAACCGAATTCATGGTATCCACATGTCACGGTTGCCGCAATCGCACAAATACATGGAAAATACCTGATGGTCAAAGAACGAATTATGGGCAATCCTGTATTCAATCAACCAGCTGGTCATCTAGAAGAACATGAAACCCTGCAAGAAGCAGTCATCAGAGAATGCATGGAAGAAACCGGTTGGAAATTTGAGCCGGAGGGATTGGTAGGAATTTATTACATGCAAAATCCGTCCAGCATTTCCTAACTTCGGTTTGCTTTTTTTGGAAGTTTGCATGGACAAGTAAAGAATCATACATTGGACGCCCAAATTGAGGAGGTTCTGTGGCTAGATCGATCATTCCTGAGCAAAAACCCTAGCAACCTCAGAAATCAGATAGTGTTACAATGCATTAATGATTTCGAGTCCGGAAAACGACTGCCCGATGATGCAATTTTGCAGACAATTCAGACCGATTAGAGCATGTGTGTTAGCAATCTTCTGCACACTGCCAATGATGAAAACGATCCAAGCAAAGGAGGTCGTTCCACCCGTGCCCAAACCCAGACTTGATGCGATAACGGTCTGTTACAATTTTGGCTGCAAAACTCGTTCCACCGTCAATCTGTCCGAGCAGGAATGGCTGGAGGTTGCTAATTGGTTCAACCCACCCGCCAAAACTCCCAAAGAAGAACTGCGACAAATCAAACATGCCATAGGCTGGATGGAAGTACTTATTGGAAGATATACACCAACCCACAAAGATTTGGCATTCTCATTACCGCGTGTTGAAAATTACCGTGATCTTTTTCCTGGTCAGCAGGATTGTATTGACGAGTCCACAAATACCACAACCTACTTGCTTTTATTCGAGAAACAGGGTCTTTTGCAACATTTCGAGGTCATTGAAAGGGCCTACCGTCAAGCGATTTTTGATCAACATTGGGCCGCACAGGTTCGTGAAAAATCAACCGGATCACGCTTCGTCGTAGATTCCTGGTTCCAACCGAATGGTTATCTGCCTGTTATTCAGGCGAGCGAGGAATGGGAGGATATCCCCTTTATGAGCGCAGTCATCGATAGCTCGACACGACAATAATGATCATTGGCGAGTTATCAGATTCGATCTTACTCTCTGCCTAATCACGTAAGCCCGAAAATGTCAAACATCATGGTGGGACTCTCTGGGGGAGTTGACTCGTCCATCGCCGCTTACAAGCTCCTGCAAGATGGCCACCGAGTCACAGGACTTTTCATGAAAAACTGGGAAGAGGACGATACCAATGAATATTGCAACGCAACCGAAGATCTCAAAGATGCAGAGAATATCTGCAAATTGCTGGACATTGAACTTAAAACCATCAATTTTTCCAAGGAATACTGGGAACGTGTATTTACCGGATTTGTAGATGAATACAGAAAAGGTCGAACTCCGAATCCCGATATCGTGTGCAATAAGGAAATCAAATTCAAGGAGTTTTTAGACTGGGCAGTCAGCCTCGGCGCAGATGCTATAGCAACCGGACATTATGCCCGAATCGAACATATCAATGGAAATTTCAAGCTCCTGAAAGGGCTAGATGACAACAAAGATCAAAGCTATTTTCTGTACACATTGAACCAGAAGTCCTTGAGCCATTCCTATTTTCCGATTGGAGAGATGACCAAACAGACTGTTCGAAATCAAGCTCGGGATTTATCTTTGCCCGTGCATGATAAAAAAGACAGTACCGGAATCTGCTTTATCGGCGAGCGGAGATTTGCAGATTTCTTGAGATCATATCTGCCTTCCGATCCAGGCAAAATTTTGACCCTCGATGGACAGACCGTCGGCCAGCATCAAGGTGCTTATTACTACACGATCGGACAACGGCATGGTCTTGGCATTGGTGGCGGTGGTGAACCCTGGTATGTGGTCAGTAAAAATGTGAAAAAAAATCTGATCTATGCGGTTCAGGGTAAGCAACATCCGGCAATGTACAGTGACTCCCTGATTGTTCAGGATTTGCATTGGATCAGTGGGAAACGGCCCAAGTTACCGATCCAATGCATGGCCAAAACCCGATATCGCCAACCGGATCAAGGGTGCCAGATTTCATGCACCGTTGAGGGAGAAACGGAAGTTATTTTTAACCATCCACAATGGGCAGTTGCAACAGGTCAGTCCATTGTGTTCTATGATAATGATATTTGCATTGGTGGCGGAGTTATTCGTCATACCTACAACCAAGACCAGTAAGAATAATGAGTACGACTCCTATGTTAAATCCCTTGAACGCGATTTCTCCTCTCGACGGTCGTTATCATTCGAAACTGGATATTTTGCGTCCAATATTTAGTGAATTTGGACTGATCAAGGTACGTGTAAAAATCGAAATCGAATGGTTGATTCACTTATCTAGGCAACTTGATTTACCTGAGATCTCAGAATTTTCAGACCAGACTGTCGCTACACTTCGCACAATTTTCGATCAGTTCAATTCTAAAGATGCACTCAGAATTAAAGAAATCGAAAATACAATAAATCACGATGTCAAAGCTGTTGAATACTACGTAAAACAGCAAGCTAAGACCCATGGTCTCCCCAATCATAATCTGGAATTTGTACATTTTGCCTGTACATCGGAAGATATCAATAATCTATCCTATGCGCTATTGTTACAAACATGCCAATTGGAAATACTCAAACCGAAGCTAGGTAAACTCATCAATACGTTGCGACAGATGGCTCTTGAATATCAGGATCAACCCATGCTATCTCGTACTCATGGACAGCCAGCTAGCCCAACTACACTCGGTAAGGAAATTGCAAATTTTGTAAATCGATTGGACGATAATGTGAAAAGCCTATTGGAGCTTACCATTTGTGGGAAGATGAACGGTGCAGTTGGCAATTTTAATGCCCATTATGCGGCCTACCCCGATGCCGCATGGGAGTCAATCGCCAAAGATTTTGTGGAAAGTCTTGGTCTGACAAACCAAGCCTATAGTACGCAAATCGAGCCCCATGACACGATTGCCGAATTCTGTCATGCCCTGTGCCGAATCAACACCATCATACTCGATTTAGACCGCGACCTCTGGGGGTATATATCGTTGGGATATTTTCGACAAAAGGCTGTTTCCGGAGAAGTTGGATCAAGCACCATGCCACATAAGGTCAACCCCATTGATTTTGAGAATTCCGAAGGAAATCTCGGCCTTGCCAACGCGGTTCTGGGACATCTTGCAGAAAAGTTACCAATAAGCCGATGGCAGCGTGATCTATCTGATTCGACTGCACTTCGCAACCTTGGAGTCGGGATCGGTCATTCATTGCTCGCTTGGGACTCAACTCTGAAGGGACTGGCCAAATTGGCAGCAAATAAAGAACGTATTGAAGCCGACCTGAATACCAATTGGGCGGTCCTTGCTGAAGCAATTCAGACAGTCATGCGTCGTTATGGAGTTCCTGAGCCATATGAACAATTAAAAGTACTAACTCGTGGGCAGGAAGGTATAACCCAGAACATGCTGCATACATTCATAACCGAACTCGACATTCCAGAGCACGCGAAACACTCCTTACTCGCACTGACCCCTACCAACTATACAGGTCATGCCGAACAAGCCGCACGGAATGTCTAATCAAAGTTCAGAGGAGCCCATACGACTATCAAAACTGATGTCAATGCGTGGAATTTGTTCTCGGCGTGAAGCCGACAAATACATCGCTCTGGGTCTTGTACAAGTCGATGGAGAAGTAATTACAACACTTGGATACAAGGTAGATCATGATCAGCAAGTCGAATTGTCCCCGAATGCAAAATTGCAGCAGGATCAACTGATCACTGTATTGCTAAACAAGCCACCCGGTTTTGTCTCGGGGCAACCTGAAAAAGGATATCAATCAGCCATCACCCTGATTACTAGAACCAATGCCATCGATCCTAATATACCTGTTCCAAAGCGAAAGGGACTTGCTCCGGCTGGCAGATTGGATATCGATTCCAGCGGCCTTATGGTTTACACGGAAGATGGTCGAATCGCGAAACAATTGATCGGTGAACATAGCCAGATCGAAAAGGAATATGCAATCAGGGTAAAAGGTGAGATCAAGAATCATCAAATCCAATCTTTGTCTACAGGAATTGAATTGGATGGAAGACATCTAAAAAGAGCGTCAATTCAACAAATCAGTCCTCAGCGACTTATATTTATTCTGAAAGAAGGCCGAAAAAGACAAATCCGCCGCATGTGCGAGACAGTTGGACTGACTGTAGTAACACTGGTCAGAACCCGGATCGGCAATGTCAAATTGGCCGATCTTCCCCGTGGCAAATGGCGATTACTGGACGATCAGGAATACTTTTGATGTATCCATTGATCCGTTCACTGTTATTTCGGCTAGATCCAGAAAACAGCCATGATCTAGCCTTGCGTCTGTTAGCACTGACCGCCAAGTTCCCAAGTGTCCAACAACCTGCACACCCGATATCAATGCCCGATCAATCAATTCTGGCAATGGGCATCCGCTTTCCAAACCCGATTGGATTGGCTGCTGGACTGGATAAGCAAGGTACCGCCAGAGAAATCTTTCGCAGACTAGGATTCGGCTTTGTCGAAGTCGGTACCGTCACACCAAAACCTCAAACGGGGAATACAAAACCTCGCTTGTTTCGATTGGTTGAACATCAGGCACTGATCAACCGAATGGGATTTAACAGTGTTGGTCTTGAACAGTTTAAGAAAAATCTCGAAAAGACTCCAGTTAACATCATAACTGGAATCAATATCGGCAAAAATGCCACAACCCCGATACACAAATCAATCGATGATTATCTGATCTGCTTGCAAGAGGTTTATTCCCTAGCTGACTACATCACAATCAATATTTCCTCACCGAACACGGAGGGGTTGCGACAGCTTCAGGATCGTGAATTACTGGATACGCTCCTTGCGAATCTGGATCGGAGTCGAGAAGATCTTGCCGACAAGACTGGAAATCGAAAACCCCTAGTGGTCAAGATTGCGCCGGATTTGGATACCTCGGAAATCAAAACCATTGCTAAGCTGATACGAACCCACTCAATAGACGGTATTATCGCAACCAATACAACTATATCCCGTCCAGGCCTTGAAAATTACCCTCTTGCAACACAAAAGGGAGGACTCAGTGGAGCACCCCTTAATCAATCTTCTACCCGTACCGTCAAACTGCTATATCACAACCTACAGGATGAAATTCCGATTATCGGTGTTGGTGGGATTCATGACCCGGAATCTGCTTTGGAAAAATTTGAAGCCGGAGCTCGTCTAATTCAAATCTATACCGGCCTGATCTATTCGGGTCCTGTTCTCGTTAAGCAAATTCTCAACACTATCCAGAAGAACCATCGAATCTAGTTTGGATTTATTTTTTTTCGAAATTCTAAAGGGCTATCAGCTCGGTCGGAGGTTGTGGTATATTTATCAGAGAATAAAGATCTGTCAGACGATCTACTCAGAGGCACTCGCCTTGTTATCATTATTGATGATTTTACATAATATCAAGCAAAAAATCATTTTGGTTGACGAGGAATTCGGTGGGCGTTTCCGGAGTTTTCTTTTTCGAAAATTTGAACGACCAGAATTCGTCGATTATATTAACTCAACTTTCGGACTTCATTTTTGCCGAAATAATCAAATAAACTATTGAAATAAGTATAAA
>JAPOUQ010000084.1 GCA_026708585.1 Gammaproteobacteria bacterium | reverse complement strand
CCGAACCTAATGGTTTCACATAGATGGCCTTTTTCGGCACCGGACGGCCGCTTCGGTCCCGACCAAACGTCTCGCCAATGTGCTCCCAACCACAAGCCCGATAACTGATTCCCAAATACTCGGGGGACACGTAGGTCTCGATCAGAACCGGACGAATACCATACTTCAGATGATAGTCGGAAACAACTTCAGATTACTTCCCAATACAAAATGAACTGAAGATCATGCCTAGCAACTCATCGCTTGTAATATCACCGGTTATCTCTGCTAAGGCACGGTAACAAAGAGATAAATCTTCGGCCAACATCTCACCTGCTTGATGCTGTTTTAACTGCTCTATTCCTGCGTTCAATGATGTCTTTGCTCGCATCAGCGCATCGATGTGGCGCTGTCGAGCCATCAGCATTCCTTCCTGATCTCCTGCATATCCCACCAACAACTTAATTTTTTCTTTTAAATCCGATAGGCCCTTTCCAGTCTTTACAGAAATACAAGTTACCATTGAATCATTCGATTTGCCTCGACCTGTAAGATCAATTTTATTTCGAACTAGGAGTACCGGTAATCGATCATGACTTGCCAATAACCGCTCAATAACCACTTGATCAGTGGCATCATCATCCACAACCAGCAGAACCAAATCTGCTTCCTGCTGGACGCGTTTCGCACGCCTCACCCCTTCCGCCTCAATCTCGTCTTGAGTATCTCGGATACCTGCGGTATCGACAATTTCCATGGGTATGCCATCCAGATCAATAATCTGCTCCAAAGTGTCTCGGGTTGTGCCGGGTAAATCACTAACAATCGCTCGATCTTGTTTAGCCAAACTATTCAGAAGACTCGACTTGCCCGCATTCGGCAAACCAGTCAGTACTACCTTGAGCCCATCGCGTAAAAGCCGGCCCTGCTTCATACATGATTCAACCTCATCGAACTGTCCAACCAGCAACTCCAGTCTTTGTAGAACTCCGAGTTCACTCAAATAGTCAATTTCTTCTTCAGGAAAATCGATCGATGCTTCAATTAGCATCCTGAGCTCGGTCAGCTTTTCAGCAAGTTTTTCTACCTTGATGGACAATTCACCTTTCATCGAACGCAACGCCGATCGTGCTGCCGATTCAGTAGAACTATTGATCAGGTCGGCAATCGCTTCGGCTTGGGCTAGATCAATACGACCATTTAAAAATGCCCGCTTGCTGAATTCACCTGGCTCAGCCGGTCGAGCCCCAAGTTCTATGCATCGCTTGACAATTAAATCTAGGATAATCGGGCTACCATGTCCCTGAAACTCCAAAATATCTTCACCGGTATAACTGTGTGGTGATCGAAAGAGCAAAGCAATACCACAATCAATCGCCTCGGAGTTTGAGTCGAGAAAGGAGCAGTACTTTATTTGACCTGGTTCCGGATCAGCAGAGAGAATTTGGCTGGCAATTTGAACAACTTCACAACCCGAAAGTCGGACAATCCCGATTCCACCTTGCCCGTGAGGTGTGGCAACAGCAACAATCGTCTCCCGAGAATCCAAGCCAGAATTTTCAGTTACCCGCGTACTTTCGAGTGTTGTAATATTGCTGGGCAATGGAAAGGATATTGTTCACTACCCAGTACAACACCAAGCCTGCGGGAAACCACAAGAAGAAAACGGTGAATACAAATGGCAGGGCCATCATGATCTTTTTCTGGAGTGGATCGACCGGTGCCGGATTCAGGAAATGTTGAATCAGCATTGATGCACCCATGATAATTGGCAACACAAAATATGGATCGGGTACCGAAAGATCATTCAACCACAGCATGAAATCAGCCTGTCGTAACTCAACACTCTCCAGCAACACCCAATATAAGGCGATAAAGACCGGTATCTGGATCAGGATTGGCAAACACCCTCCTGCTGGATTGACCTTTTCCTCCTTGTACATTTTCATCATTTCCTGCTGAAAACGCTGCTTGTCATCGCCATAACGCTCTTTCAGCGTAACCATTCGCGGTTGCAACTTCTTCATTCTGGCCATCGATTTGTAGCTGGTGGCCGATAACGGATAAAACACCAACTTGACCAGAAAAGTCAAAAAAATGATCGCCCAACCCCAGTTGTTCGTAAAACCATGGATTTTCTGCAACAACCAGAATAAAGGGGACGCAATGGGCGTTAGCCATCCATAATCCACCGTTAGTTTCAGTCCGAGAGCCCCCTGCTGATCCAATCGAACCTGTTCCTTGGGGCCAGCAAATAACACAGCTTGCAACTCTCCGGTTTCCCCAGGTTGGAGAGTCACGGGTTGAAGAGTCTTATAACCAATTCGATATTGCGGATTTCTATCGTCGCTTACCCCAGAATAGAACTGGTAATTATCCGCTCCCATGGGTAACCACGCTACCACAAAATAATGTTGCATCATCGCAACCCAGCCTGAATCAGTGCTGAGATTCAGCGATTCATCACGCATATTGTCATAACTGATTTTTTCATATTTTTCCTCTTCAGTATAAACAGCCGCACCACTAAAACTCGGTAATGCACCAAGAATACCCATTGTTCCACCGGACTCAATTTCGGTTTGTTTCAAATGGCCATACACAAAACCGGTCCAAGGTGTATCACTAGAATTTACCACTCTAAACTCGGTCTCTATTCGATAACTGTCTTCTCTAAACAAAAACACTTTCTGATAGTGAATACCTTGGGGTGAAGTCCAATCAAGACTGACCTCCATACTCTCCCGACCAGCCAAATCGAAGTTCGTTTGATCAGATGTGAAGAGAACATTATGATTTGGATACTCGCCATCGCTGCCAATCAAGCCACTCTGCGCCACAAACAATCGCGAATTATCCCGAAACATGAGCACAAATGGGTCGTCTGGGGTATCCACGTTTACCGGGTGATCAACCAGTTCAATACGGATCAGGTCACCACCCTGTAAATCAATCTCGGCATTCACTAAATCCGTTTTTATGGTTATGATTCTGTCTGAAAGATCTTCAGACCCCACCGCAGCATCCACTTCCGGAATTTCTGACGCCTCTGGAGTATCCTTGAGAACAACGGATGGGGTCTCCGGCACCTCTTCTAAACTAGCTCCGCTCGGGGTGGTCGAAATTTCCTCTTGTACCACACTGTCTCCGACCTGATAGGTACTTTTGAAATCCAGCCAGGATGTCCAAATCATAACCAGCGTCAAGCCGAGAGCGACAAACAGGAGGATTCGCTGAAACTGCATGCCGGATAATCCGCCTTACGACTGTTCCGATTCGAGCGATGCCTTGGGAACCGGATCGTACCCGCCAACATTCCAAGGATGACACCGGGCAATTCGCTTGATCGCCAATACCGAGCCCTTCAATGCTCCATGTTGATCAATCGCCTCAAGCGCATAACGTGAACAAGTCGGATGGTATCTACAGTTACAACCGAGGTATGGACTGAATCCCAGCTGGTAAATACGAATCAGAAAACGCAGACTACGACTAGGAAAAGTTAATATGGTTTTTGACGATTTTGGTTTTGACATTTTTTCTGACTAATCTCAAATAACCGAACCAGATCCTGATTCAGAACTGCATTGACTTCTTCGGAAATACCCAACTTCGCGACCACAATAAAGTCCATGTTGGATAACTGGCCCTGAGATTGACGGAATGCTTCACGAATCTGGCGTTTTATTCGATTTCGTTGTACGGCTAATTTGCTGACCTTTTTTGAGACAACCAATCCAAGTCTTGGATGTCTGGAACGGTTATCCGTAATATGAATAATGAAATGCCGTCCATACACCGAAATCTTATCTCGACCCCGAACCCTAAATGCTGCACTCTTAACAATTCTCTGACAACGAGTCAGTCTCGCCGTTTTTGTCAACTTGAATAGTTCGTTCAAGCACTAAGTCGAGCTCGTCCTTTAGCACGACGGGCATTGATTACCGCTCGACCGGAACGAGTTCTCATCCGCTGTCTAAATCCATGCGTTCGTTTGCGTTTGAGATTGCTTGGTTGAAATGTACGTTTCATGACTGAATTGAAGACATGTGTCTCGACTTGAAAGGATATTGAATTGTACTGATTCAATATGGAATTTCAAGATGCAGAAACATAGTAATTTTTCCGATTTCGATCAATTTTGTCTATCCAGACCACGATAACCAAACGATCTTGATCAGATTTAACGGATTCCTACAAGGGAATTCTTTCAGGTTTCTGATTGCTAATCATGTAGAATCGCACCTCCCGAAAATCCTATTATGAAGAAGTTTCATTAAAATAATGCCCAAAAATGCGATTTATGCACAGTCAGGCGGTGTGACGGCAGTCATAAACGCTAGTGCCTGTGCCATTATTGAAACTGCACGAAAATTCCCAGAACAAATTGGCAAGTTGTATGCAGGACGAAACGGAATTGTTGGAATCCTGAAAGAGGATTTAATCGATACCTCTGTCGAACCGTCTGAACGAATCGCGAAACTCCGCACCACTCCCTCAGGTGCATTTGGTTCTTGTCGGTACAAATTGAAAAGCATGCAGGAAAGTCATCACGCATATCAGCGACTGGTTGATGTGTTTGCAGCCCATGATATTGGCTATTTCTTCTATAATGGCGGTGGTGACTCCGCCGATACCTGCCTCAAGATTGCCCAAATTTCCAAAGAGATGGGATATCCGGTACAAGCAATTCATGTGCCCAAAACCGTTGATAACGATTTACCGGTCACGGACAACAGCCCAGGTTACGGCTCAGTCGCTAAATATATCGCAACCTCGGTTCTTGAAGCGAGCCTTGATGTTGCTTCAATGTCTTTGACCTCAACCAAGGTATTCATCCTTGAAGTCATGGGTCGCCATTCCGGATGGATTGCAGCCGCTGGGGGAATGGCCTCAACTAAAGACCAACCCATCCCATTAGTTATCCTGTTTCCCGAAATTGCTTTCGATCGCAAACAGTTTATCAATCGTGTTCGAAATGCTGTCTCTACATTTGGGCAAGTTTCGATCGTCGTATCCGAAGGAATTACCGATAAGGATGGGCGGTTTCTAACCGATCAGGGTCGAAGCGATGCCTTTGGGCATCAGCAATTGGGAGGTGTTGCACCAACAATCGCATCCATGATCCTGCAAGACACAGGATTAAAATACCATTGGGCGGTCGCAGATTATCTGCAAAGATCGGCTCGTCATATTGCTTCGAAAACAGATGTCGAGCAAGCCTACGCAGTTGGCAAATCCGCTGTGCTTATGGCACTTGAGGGAGAGAATTCAGTAATGCCAACAATTATTCGCACAAACAATCATCCTTATCAGTGGGAAATTGGCAAAGTAAATTTAAACGAAGTTGCCAACATCGAAAAAATTTTGCCAAAAAACTTCATCGACAATAGCGGATATGGAATCACACAAACCTGTCGGAAATATATTGCGCCGCTGATGGAGGGGGAAGATTATCCAGAATTTCAAAACGGAATTCCGAATTATATCCGGCTAACCAACAAATCCGTAACCAAGAAGCTTGGTACGGATTTTGCGGTATAAAGGAACTACAAACCGATCCCGGTCAATCGAAGGATGCGTTATCAGTGAAATTGGGAAGAAGTAGCGGTAACCCGCTACTTCCCCATACAGCTTAGCGCAGGTTAAAGAAGCGGTGCGATGACCAGACTGACGATTGCCATGACGTTAATCAAAATGTTCATGGATGGACCTGAAGTATCCTTGAAAGGATCTCCAACTGTATCACCCACAACAGCGGCAGCATGAACATCGGAGCCTTTGCCTCCATAGTTTCCTTTTTCAATATATTTTTTTGCATTGTCCCATGCGCCGCCCGCATTCGCCATGGTCAGAGCCATAACAACACATCCAAGTAGTGCACCGCCAAGCATGCCTCCAAGCGCTAGCGCGCCCAAGCCAAACCCAACAACACAGGGGGAAGCCACAGCAAGCACACCCGGTAGTACCATCCGTTTCAGAGCCGCTTTGGTAGCAATGTCAATACAGCGGTCGGAATCCGGTTGTGCTTTGCCTTCCATAAGACCCGGAATTTCCTTGAACTGGCGACGAATTTCCTGAATCATATCGAACGCTGCGCTACCCACCGCATTCATTGTCAGTGAAGATACCAAAAAGGGGAAAATACCACCTAGAAACATACCTGCCAACACTTTTGGGTTACTCATATCTAATGAAAAGTCTGGATTCAGGACCGATACAGTTTCAATGAACGCCGAGATCAAGGCCAAAGCAGCCAAGGCTGCAGCACCAATAGCAAACCCCTTACCAATTGCCGCAGTGGTATTTCCTAACTCGTCCAGCGAGTCGGTAATTTTTCGAACATCTTCACCTAAGCCAGACATTTCAGCAATACCTCCCGCATTATCTGCAACCGGACCATAAGCATCAATGGCCATTGTTATACCAACAGTGGCCAGCATGCCAACCGCTGAAATACCAACACCATACAATCCTGAAAGATTGCTCGAAACCAGGATAATCGTGGCGATAATCAATAGAGGTACCACTACGGATTGCATACCGACTGCAAGACCCGTGATCATCACAGTTGCGGTTCCAGTCTCACCACTTTTTGCGATATCCCTAACCGGTTTTCCGCCGGTGTAGTATTCTGTGATTAAACCGATACCAATACCTCCAGCGGCACCAACAACAACCGAAACCCAGATCCTCGCATTTACATCAAGCCAGTTTACAACTAGATAGGCTAGTCCCATAAAAACAACGGTCGCTCCAATGGTACCAATGCGTAGTGCTAATTCCGGCGATTTCGCACTGTTTAGTTTGACCAACACAACACCCAGTATGGAACACAGCATGCCGGCTGATGCCAATGCAAGTGGCAGAAACATCAGGATATTCCGTTCACCGTAGATCGCAGTCAATGCTAAAGGCAGGGTTGAAGCTATCGCGATCGTAGCGATGATGGAGCCACAGTAGGATTCAAAAATATCAGAACCCATACCGGCCACATCACCAACGTTATCGCCAACATTATCGGCAATAACCCCCGGGTTACGTGGATCATCCTCCGGTATACCCGCTTCAACCTTACCTACAAGGTCTGCACCAACGTCAGCACTTTTGGTGAAGATGCCCCCACCTACCCGTGAAAAAAGTGCTACGGATGATGCCCCCATACCAAATCCATGAATGACATGTGCCGTATGAGGATCACCTCCGTAAAGCAGATATAGAAATCCAATCCCTAAAAGTCCCATTGCAGCAATCGTAAGGCCCATAACAGAACCTCCAAAGAAGGAAACTGCAAGAGCTGTTTCGGCTCCATGTTGGGCTGCTGCCGTTGTAGTACGTACATTCGCATGCGTTGCCGAATACATGCCGATATAGCCTGCAATCCCCGAGCAAAGTGCGCCAACCAAGAATGCAACTGTCGTTTTGATTCCGAGATCTGAGAACAGGATAAATATGGAAACGACAACAACAAAAATTAGCAGATAGGTATACTCCCGCCGCATGAATACCATTGCGCCGCGATGAATTTGTTCGCCAATTTCTGCGACTTTCCCTTCACCCGCTGGGTATTTCAAGATCATCCTATAGACAACAAAGGCTGAGATTAAGCCAAGAACACCGAATAAAACCGGCAAGTAAGTAAGGTTCATATTGCTGAAACTCCGAAGAACTCCGTTATGTTTAAGGAGCCTGAATTATAGCGACCCAGCGGGTTAGAATTCAATCGCTTTTTAATATACAACTCTTAATGTTGTATCTATCTCACTGCCGCTTGTTCATTTTTGGCCCGATCAAATTCATCGCAAATATCAATGGCCAAAACAAAATTTCACAAATCGATATCTAACGTAATTAAACTGATCCTAAAATCAAGAAAAGTGTGTCATTTCTAGTTACTAGCGGCCAACTTGCTCAAGAATGGAATATCTCGAATTCCGCATGCAATTCAAAGGGTACTTATCAGGGCAAAGGTGCTCGGTGCAGTATTCTGCTTTTCGTTGGCAACACGCTTCCGTTCGATATTGGCATTGATCCCTGATAAGTGATTCAAAGAAACACACCTAGAGAATAATTCTCAACTATCATCCAATCGGCAATTTCAAGCCTTGGGGAGAGTAACTCCAGTCTGCTTTTGGTACTTTCCCTTTCGATCCGAGTAAGAGATATCGCAAACCTCGTCGGATTCAAAAAAAATAACCTGGGCTACACCTTCATTGGCATAAATTTTTGCAGGCAATGGGGTGGTATTCGAAAATTCAAGCGTTACATGCCCCTCCCATTCTGGTTCAAATGGTGTGACATTGACAATGATACCGCAGCGTGCATAAGTGCTTTTTCCCAGACAAATGGTCAGAATATTGCGCGGAATTCTGAAATATTCAACGGTTCTTGCCAATGCAAAAGAGTTTGGTGGAATCATGCAGCTATCCCCAGTGAAGTCCACAAAGCTACTTTCATCAAAATCTTTTGGATCAACAACCGCTGAATTGATATTGGTGAAGATTTTGAATTGATTTGAACATCGCACATCATAACCATAGCTCGATGTACCGTAGGAGATAACCTTGCCAGTTTCAGTTTCTCGCACCTGGGTAGCTTCAAACGGTTCAATTAAGCCCGCATGCTTGGCCATTCGGCGAATCCATTTATCAGATTTGATTGACATTCATTAGGCAAAGTAGATTGGTGATTATTCAGTTTTGCTGGATTACAATATTTGGAAATTTCGAGCTAAAATCCTTCTTACGCATCGACAAGCGTGCAGCCACATTTCGTGCAATTTCCTTGTAAATATCCGTGATTGAGCTATCTGGATCTGCCACGACTGAAGGACAACCTCCATCTGCATTCTCCCGTATTGAACGGGCTAACGGTACACTCCCGAGCAAGTCTGTTCCATATTGTTTGGCCATATCCTCGCCCCCACCGGATCCAAAAATATGCTCTTCGTGCCCACAATTTGAGCAAATATGAGTACTCATGTTCTCCACAACACCCAATACTGGAATATCTACCTTCTCAAACATTTTGTATGCCTTGCGAGCATCAAGCAATGCGATATCTTGTGGTGTGGTGACAATCACTGAACCTGAGACCGGCACTTTCTGGGCCAAGGTTAATTGTGTATCGCCAGTACCCGGTGGCATATCGATGATCAGATAGTCAAGATCATCCCAGTTGGTATCATTTAAGAGTTGTTCTAGGGCTTGAGTTACCATAGGTCCTCGCCAAATCATCGGGGATTCCTCATCAACCAGAAATCCTATCGACATCGCCTGTACCTGATAGCTTTTCATTGGCTCTAGTGATTTACCATCTTTGGATGTTGGTTGGCCACTTACTCCCAGCATACGTGGTTGACTTGGACCATATATATCAGCGTCAAGTACCCCAACTTTGGCTCCTTCTGAAGACAATGCGAGTGCCAAATTTGCAGATAATGTTGATTTGCCGACTCCGCCTTTCCCAGATGCTACAGCAATAATATTCTTAACCCCATTTAGGGGTTTGATACCTTCTTGTACCTCATGAGATACCATATTGGATTTGATTTCCACCATCGCATCGGGTATCACCTCCTGAATCATTTCAACCAATTTATTTTCCCAAGACTTGGCTGGATAACCCAAATTGACTTCAATATGGACCTCGTTTCCATCCAAGCGTATATCCTTGATTTCATTACTTTGAACCAAGTCGTTTCCCGTATGAGGATCGATGATGTCCGCCAATTTGTTACGGATCGATTGTTGGTCTATATCTGCCATATCAATATCAAATTTTTTGCAATATCAGTTGAATAATTAGATGGATACACCGAGTGGGCTTGAAGTATGCATATATCTTTACACAAAAACGACTTGATAACTATCAAACTATCGCGTTTTTTCTAGCATACTGAAACGCATACCATACAGTACAATGGAGATTAATGTTGGATTTATCAAGTAAAGATCGCTCCTTTACTCTACAATTTACGCTTGAGTTATCGAGTTGTACAGTCTCTAGCCCTATCGGTGTATTTGATACGCAAACAATCCAGCGTTCGAAACAAGCCAATTTTGGTTGAATAAAACCACAAAAATACAAACCGTGAAACCATACCCATGATGAGTCCTTTTGTATCTCATAGATCGCCCCGAAAAATTCTGGTCACCAGTGCTCTGCCTTATGCGAATGGTCAAATTCACCTAGGGCATATGCTGGAATATATCCAAACTGATATTTGGGCACGATTTCAACGTCTGATCGGAAACGAATGCTATTTCATTTGTGCATCAGATGCACATGGTACTCCGATCATGCTTAAGGCGGAACAGGATGGAATTGAACCGATCGAACTGATTGAAAAAATTCGCAAGGAGCACATGAGGGATTTCGGAAATTTTCTGATTTCTTTTGATAATTTTCACAGCACTCACAGCGAGGAAAATCGCCAATACTCCGAATTAATCTACAATCGACTAAAAGATAAGGGGCACATTAGTCGAAGGACGATAAAGCAACTGTATGATACAGAAAAACAGATGTTTCTTCCCGATCGATTTGTGAAAGGAACCTGTCCCGTTTGCGGTGCCGAAGACCAATATGGAGATAACTGTGAAGTTTGCGGTAGTACCTATTCTTCTGCAGAATTAATTAATCCACGTTCTGTTATGTCCGGCTCTAGTCCGGTCGAACGAGAATCCGAGCAGTTATTTTTCAAATTGGAAAATTTTCGAGACTTTCTAGTAGAGTGGCTTGACAGTGGACATACACAAAAGGAAATTGCTAATAAACAGAAGGAAATTCTCAAAGAAGAGTTGCTTGAATGGGACATTTCAAGAAATGCACCGTATTGGGGATTTGAAATTCCTGACGAAAACGACAAATTTTTTTACGTTTGGCTAGATGCTCCAATCGGTTATCTAGCTAGTTTCAAGAATTATTGTGATCGTTATAATCTCGATATTAACGAGTTTCTGAAACCTGATAGCGAGTGCGAGGTCTACCATTTCATTGGCAAAGACATCGCGCGTTTTCACACCCTGTTTTGGCCCGCGGAATTGTATGGAGCCGACTTACGAACTCCTACCGCGGTCTGGGCACACGGTTTCCTGACTGTAAATGGTCAGAAAATGTCGAAATCGAGAGGGACATTCATTACCGCTGAAACCTACCTTAAACACCTAAATCCTGAATATCTGCGCTACTATTTTGCCGGTAAACTGGATGATTCAATCGATGATCTTGATCTGAATCTTGATGATTTCAAAATGCGGGTTAATACTGACCTGGTTGGTAAGCTCATCAATATAGCCAGTCGTTGTGCCGGCTTTATTACTCGTGTGTTTGAAGGTCAACTGAGTGCGGGACTACCGAATACACAGATGTTTGAAGACTTTGCCCAAGCCTCTGAAACGATTGCTAAGGCATACGAATCACGTCAGTACAGCAAAGTAACCCGACTCATCATGCAACTCGCCGACCAAACAAATCGATACATCGATAGTGAGAAGCCATGGGTATTGGTGAAAGAGGATGGAACTCGAAAACAGGTCCAGGGTATTTGTACACAAGGCCTAAACCAGTTTCGACAAATGATGATCTATGCCAAACCGATACTTCCGAAAATTGCCGAAGAAACGGAAGCATTTCTTGATATCGAAGCGTTGAACTGGCAAGATGCTGGCACTCCACTTCTGAATCACCGAATCAAACCATTCAAGCCGTTGATAACCCGGATTGAGGACAAAAAAATCGACAGAATTATTGAAGAATCAAAAGAAAATGATATCGAGACCACTGCCATCAGTAGTGAGTTTGAACCTCTAGCTGAGGAAATCGGTATTCAGGAATTTGTACGCATAGACCTCAGGGTTGTGCGCATCATCAATGCTACGCATGTCGATGGTTCCGACAAACTGCTTCGCCTGCAGGTCGATTTGGGAGGGAGTACGCGCACGATTTTCTCTGGGATCAAGTCCGCCTACCAACCCGAATCACTGGTCGGAAGACTAACTGTTATCGTTGCAAATTTGGCGCCTCGTAAAATGCGCTTTGGCTTATCAGAAGGTATGGTACTGTGTGCTGGAACTGGAGATCAGGACTTATATTTGTTAGAACCCGACTCGGATGCGCAGCCGGGGATGCGAATCACATAGAAGCACGAAACTGCAGTACATTGTTGGCCAAATCACCTTTATTCATCAACACATGATTAATCAATATGTTTATACGCAGTTCCCTGATGAATCGATATTGGATCTCACACAATCATACCGCGATTATATGAGATTCTTGATTGTGCCGTTTCGATCACTACCAAAATAGATACCAAATCGTTTGCGGATTGTTTCTTCCAAATACCGACTTAACATGGATTTCAGGGCTTTAGAGGCAATTCTATCCCATGGAATTTGATCGATCGAATGAAATAACTTGCAACATTCGACTTTTCTCACAGATGCTCGATAATAAATCGATTGACTAGTGTGATCCTCATTTTCATATACGGCAAACAACGAATCGATTACGATCCAAATTCCCCGATCTTCCAGATCGGATTGCAACTGCTGTAATGATCCACTGTTACCATCGAGACCACTTGCTGGCAGGAACACATTCGTAGAATCGTGATCGTCATAGAGAAGAATTTTTCCTTCATGCTCAACAATCGCACCAACCACCACTGGTAAATGGCTACCATAGGCACGGCCTGCTGAATACTCTAGACCTGGAGTCATGTATCCACCCCGCACATATCCCAGTCCGAATTTGCTGTTGTAGTCAAAATCCAAAATGCGTCCGAATAACACCACATGATCTCCGGCATCCACCTGATCACTGCGTTCACAATCAAACCATGCACACACTCCATCGATAATTGGATATCCACCTGGACTATTGGACCACTGTGTAATCTCAAATTTATCGGGTTGTTTTGAGGCAAAGAGTATAGAAATGTCGATCTGATTTTCAGCTAATATACTGATAGAAAATCCTGGGGACTCAAGAAAGATATCCAGACTTTCAGCCTGTTTATCCATGCAGACCAGCAACATTGGTGGATTGAGTGAAACGGAAGTAAATGAGTTGGCGGTAAATCCACGAGGAGTACCATCTGTTTGCCGAGTGGTCACCACCGTAATGCCAGTCAGAAAAGACCCAAATGCATCTCTAAGTCGTCGCAGTTCAGGGTATTCCATTAGCTTATATTATCCAAATCAATAACCAAGAATCCTGAGGGTACCCAATCCTTATTTTCAGGATTACGCTTTCTTTCGCCACACGTAGGGCAACTGGCCGAAACATGTACAGGAACTGCCAATGACACTGCGAACTGATCCGCGATCGCTCTCAAAATAATTCATAAGGCCACTTTCGAATCGTGTTTTTTAACAGGTTTTGCAACTCTCAAATGCCAGATACTTTGTTTGCATTGTATTAGAATTGTCATTACAATAATGGTGTTATTTAACTGGATTGTCAGAGTAGTTTTCATATATCAATTTTTTAATTATTATTTAATATGATCTAGAGTAAGAGCATGTCTGAATATTCTGCAACTGATAATCATAAAGTTAATACACTGAACATAGCAAAGGAGTAGCCAATAACTACGGGCAAAATGTTAAAACAATTGATTGCTGGTGGGTACATATTACCTCCAACATCTGGATAAACTCAGCCGATAATTCCCAGTGCATACATAGTTTTCCCGAGCATAACGTCCATACACAGCACTCCAACTTCAACGCATCCTAAAGATCATTGATGCCAAACAGGTCCTTGTTCAAAATGAGATTCAAGCAGAAATTCAAAGATGAAACAATCAGGCGTTCGGCACTATACGCCCTAGCAAGCTGTGGGAGCTTCATGAGAGCACTGATCATAATGTGATTGCTTACTTACTCTGGTTTCCTAACCAAGCCAAGAATTCAAGGCATCGAAATCAATGATGAAAATAAGAATGGCTTTAGGTTCTGTGCGTATAAGATGGACCAAAGCAAAGGCCTGAATTTACTATTGCATACGGGCGGGGGTAACGTCACGGAAACAGAATCTCTTGTGCATTACTTTAAACAAATGTTCGACAACATCATTCGTGCTATTGTTCCCCAAATTGCAATGTCTGCAGGCACGATTCTGGCTTTTGCTTGCAAATCTATTTTCGATGGGGAAGCACTCAAGTATTAGCTTATTCGATCCAAAGATCAATGGCATTCCTTGTGTCGATGTTGTAGAAGAAGTAAAAAAGGCCTATTGTGAAATCATTGAGGATCAAAGAGCTGCTCTCATATGGAACTATATACTTGGAAGATTAGGCCCGTCTTTTCTCCAGCAATGTGAGTGGACCATAGAACGTTCGAAAATGTTTTTGAAAGAGGCTTTGGAAAACGGAATGTTGAAAGACTTGCCTGCCGAAGATAAAACTGTTGCTGTTAATGAAGTAACGAATCGGTTAACTGGTCTCAGTACAAACATGTTCCATGATCGTCACATTTATTGCCAAGAATGCTCTGAGATTAACTTTAAGATCGCAAATAGACACAAGGTATAGAAAATTAGCAATTCCGTATGGAAATCAGAGACCCAACTTCAAATTTTCTTGAAAATCCAGTTATGGTGCTTTTCAAATTCACAGACGATCGAATTTTATTGACTGCAATACTCTGAAAAAATGAACAATCTCTGGCAATTTATTGAGCCTTCTCTACAGAAGTTTCGTGACAATCCCGCCTGGATAACTCGTGGGGCTGAGAAACGGATTATTCGCTACCGTGAACTCTATCAAGCGACTCTTTCTCAAGCCAAGACTCTAAGTAAATCGGGTATTCAACCTGGAGATACGGTTGGGATTACTGCGCCAAATGGCCCAGAATTCTGTGTTGCCGCCCTCGCTACCTGGAAACTTGGAGCGATTGTTGCACCGATCCATCAAAACTATACTGAACATGAAATTGTTGCCCAGATTTCTGCTTTACAACCAAAAATCGTATTGGTGCATGATACCCAAATTGAATTTGATCATTCTCTACAAATTAGGCTAAATACTGAATCCGATCCGGAGAATACGGAATCAACCGATTCCACGAATATCAATCCCGATGAGGTTGCTATCCGACTATATACATCGGGAAGTACAGGCACTCCCAAGATAGTCCGTCTCTCACATAACAATATCATTAGTAATGTCCTAGCTGCTTTACATATCCGCCAGTTCAATGAGAAGGATCGATTTATTTCTTTGCTACCATTGTCTCATGCGATGGGGTTGACTGCAACTTTTGTGTTGCCAATGTACTCGGGCTCCTGTTGTATAACACCGAGAGTAATTGCGGCCAAGGAAATCATTGATACTCTCAATGAAGAAGGCATATCTGTGCTAATTGCCGTACCACGATTGTTTCGAAATATCATGCATGGCCTTGAGAGCAAATTCAGTGCTGGTCCAGCTCCACTCCGTGGCTTTATCTGGCTAATCCGACATGTACCGTTATCCATCAGGACAGTAATCAACGCACCAATTCGTAAGAAACTTGGTGGAACAATCAATTGCTGGGTTAGTGGTGGTTCACATCTCGATGGGGCAGTGACCCAATATTTTCATCAACTGGGGATTCCTCTCAGGCAGGGATATGGTCTGACCGAAACTTCACCCATTGCTGCGCTACAAGGTGAGTTTGATCCAATAGTGGACAGCGTGGGCAAACCGATTCGTGATTGCGAAGCAAAAGTGTCTAATCCTGATTCCAATGGTTCCGGGGAAATTTTGTTAAAGGGGCCAAATATCATGCTTGGCTATGAAAGCCAAGAGCAAAATGATCTTGCTTTTGATGGGAAATGGTTTCGAACTGGCGATGTAGGACAAATTGATGATGCAGGAAATATCACTTTGACCGGTCGAATTAAGCGCTTAATTGTGACTGAAGCAGGAAAGAACATCTATCCCGAAGAACTCGAAACCTTGCTTGAGCGAGATTCTATCGTCAAGGAAGCAGGTATTTTTGAACTTGACATGAAGCCGGTGGCAGTTGTATCCACCGACGAAGAAAACCCCGCTGATGCGGTTAAAGAAGCAATGAGACGTTTCAATGCCGCGGTTTCATCACACAATCGCATCACCCGATTTGCAACAGTCAACGAGTTACCGAGGACTCCTCTTGGTAAAATCGCATTTCAGAAATTACCCGAAGTCTTTGCTGAGCATGAAGTCAAATAGATCGTGCTGATAACCTATTTCTGAAACCACTTTTCTGGATCATCGGGATTACCATCATCCCTGATTTCAAAATACAGAGCTGGATCAGACAATCCGCCAGTTGTCCCAGCGAATGCAATGGCTTCACCGGTTTGAACCCAATCACCGAGAATAACTTTTAATCTCTCATTATGTGCATAGAGACTCATAAAATTGTTGCCATGGTCAAGCACCAATAACTGACCATATCCATAGAACCAGTCTGAATAAACCACCTGTCCATTATAGACTGCATGGATAGTATCACCAGTTTTTGCATCAAACAGAACACCATCCGAGGTCAGGCCGCTTTCGGCCCTCTTCTGACCAAACGCTATGAGAATATTCGAGCTCAATGGTTTTTGGAGATTACCTTGTTGTCTTGCAAATTCTCCTCGTACGAGCTTCTCTTCAACCTGGCTTTGATCGGGATTACTTCCCTGCTCCTCTTGTTGTCTCAATTTTTGGAGAAGTAACTCTATCTCTGATTTCCTTTTAAAGAACGAGTCCAGTTGTGTCTGTCCAGTTCCAAGTGAGACACGGATTTCATTCAGCCTCTGTTGTCGTTGTTGCTCGGTCCTTTGAAGTTCACGATTCTTTTCGTCAACGATTACCATCATGGTATCAATTTCTTGCTGGTTGGCTCGAACTTCACGGATGGTGATGATGGTTTCATCTTCGATCATTTTTAAATTTTCAAATTCCCTAGTTTGTTCTTCGATTAGATATTGATAGATTGCCAGACTAATGGATTTTTTCTCGGGCTCAGAACTATCCAGTAAATAACGCATTGTTTCCTGACTACCGAGGACAAAACGAGCTCGGACAATCTCCTCCAAGGACTTAAGTGCGCTGATTCTCTTGACCTCTAATAGGGATTTCCTATTTTCAAGACTGGTTTGAGCCGAATTTAAGACCATGAGTTCAAAGTTGAGACCATCTCGCTCTAGAGTCAAACCTAGCTGCTGTTTTTCAATTTCGAGTATTTCGGTTTCGATGCTTTGTTCAGCTTCTCGGTCTGTATCAAGCGTAGCTTGTAGGTCCAGAATTTTGGATTGTAATTCACTGAGCTCCTGCTCAGTTCTTAACTGATCCTGAGACCATGTTATTCCTGAAACAAACCAGAAAAGACAAATCCAGAGCGCAGCTTTCGCCTTGGTCATGAAATGGCCGTCACGATAATTATCATCGACAGAAAAATATCCTAGTTTGGACTTATATGGAATCAATGTATATGCTCAGAAAACCAATAGTGATGGTAGGCATTCCTGATATAATCAATAACTGACCGAAATACGAATATCTGCTCATCTATTCTCTGATTTTGCAGGTTGCAGAAATCCCGAATACCAATGGTGTATCGCAATGTACATTGATTTTATAACAGAGTACTGGTATCTGTTCGCTATGTTGTTGGCAATCGTATTTATGTTGGGATTGGAACCGGCACAACGCAAGGCCACAGGTTCCAGAAATGTATCACCGGCTGAATTGCCAAAACTGCAGTTTCGGGAACAAGCGGTGGTCCTTGACCTCAGTGATAATGAAACATTTAAGCAAGGGCATGTCTCTCGGGCTATCAACATCCCGTTTCGGAGTTTAAATGATTCTATCAGCAAAATCCGCAAACACCAGACGAAACCGGTTGTCCTAGTTTGCGAAACAGGGGCCAATTCACGAAAGGCGGCTGCAGTCTTGAAAAAAAATGAGTTCTCAAATATCTATATCCTAAATGGTGGACTCGCATCATGGAAAAAGGAGAATCTACCGCTTGAGAAAGGCCGAAAATAACGGACCGACTCACTGCCATACATTATGAATGACTCTAATCAAAATGATCAATCTGCTGGCTCTCAGACTACTCCGTCTAATTCGACTGACTCGTCTCGATTTGAACTGCTTAGCATTTACACCAAGGATATTTCTTTTGAGGCTCCCTCACTACCTCAAATCTTAATCAACAGGCCATCTGAAATTCCCAATAATCGTGTAGATTTTCGAGTTGACCACAAAGTTATCAACCCCGAACAAGGACTAACCGAGATCCGATTCGGCGTGACCGTAACCTGCACCCTTAATGATCAAACCCTGTATCTTGCAGAAGTTGAACAATGCGGGTTATTTCTGATCAAGCATAGTGATCCGAACACCATTGAAAAAACCAGAGATGTAGCATGTCCAAATATCTTATTGCCATTTGCTCGTGAACAAATTGCCGGTCTGATCAGTAAAGGTAACTTCCCCCCATTTCTGATTGCTCCAATCAATTTCGAGCAAACCTATGAGGAAAAACTCAAAAAACAAGCCCAACAAAGCAAGGAAAGCGATCAGGATTTTCAATCCTGAATTCAAAACTGGGCGGGTTGCTGAATGCAGATAATTCCGGATCATATCTCTGTCATTGGTGCTGGCTCTTGGGGAACTGCTCTTGCATGTCTGTTATGTGAGAACTTTGAACAAGTCGATTTGTGGGGTTGGAATCCAACCAGCATAGAGGCGATTGAGAAACATCGTTGTAATCTTGCATATCTTCCCCAAATCCAACTACCTGACCACTTACGGATAACATCAACGTTATCCGATGTAATCAATGAATCTTTACGATTCGTCTTAGCAGTGCCCAGTCATGCATTTCGTCAAACCCTCGAACAACTACATCAGGCTATTGAAAGTTCAGATCGAAATCCACAAGAGAGCACGATTATCTGGGGAACCAAGGGTTTTGACACAACCAGCGGAAAACTTCTGAGTGAAATTTGCGAAATCGTTTTTGGCGATATTCGGTATGGGGTGATTTCGGGACCGAGTTTTGCTAATGAAGTTGCAAATCAGATGCCAACTGCACTGACCATGGCCTGCCCATCATTGCAACATGCCGAAGAACTTGCGCAGTGGTTCCGAGTAAATTACACCCGAGTCTATTATAGTGACGATCCGGTTGGCGTGCAGCTCGGCGGAGCAATTAAGAATGTGGTCGCGATTGCTGCGGGAATCTGTGATGGACTTGGTTTTGGTGCGAATGCTCGGGCCGCATTGATAACCAGAGGACTAGCAGAAGTATCGCGGATTGGAACTGCGTTAGGTGGTCGCCCTGAAACCTTGATGGGACTTTCCGGACTCGGGGATCTGATTTTGACTTGTACCGATGATCAATCTCGAAACCGCCGCTTTGGTATTGGTATTGGGAAGGGAAAGACAATCGAGAAAGCCCAACGAGATATCAAACAGGAAATCGAAGGAATCAATACGATCAAAATTTTATATAAAATCGCTTCTCAGAAGCAGATTGAGATTCCAATTACCGAGCAAGTCCAGCATATCCTTTGTAAAGATGCCGACCCCAAACAGGCCGTTAGTACATTATTAAATAGAATTCCTAGAGTGGAATAGTTACAAATCAGTAATTTAGGATTTTATCTAGGTGTTCCAACGTCTGATTGGGGACTCAGAAGGGTTTAACTACCACAAGAATAACTATCATTATCAAATACAGGACTGGGACTTCATTCATCCAACGATAGAATACATGGCTACGTTGATTGGCATCGTCCCGAAATTTTACTAATGATAGATAGCACCAAATGTGATGAGCTACCACCAAACCAGTTATCGTCAACTTGGCAGTTAGCCAATCACCAGAAAATCCATATCCTAGCCATAACCAAAAACCTAGTGCCAGAGTGATAACCGCACCAGGTGTCATGATGCCATAGAATAATTTTCGTTCCATAATTTTGAATCGATCAATGCTGACCGGATCGATTGTCTGTGCATGATAGACAAATAACCTTGGCAGATAGAACAACCCAGCAAACCAAGTCACCATGGCGATGATATGAAAGGCTTTGATCCAGAGCAAAGTAATCTCGGAAAGATAAAAGTGAGGCTTAGATTATAACCCTACATGGAATCTCAATAGCCTAAGTTTCGGAGTCAAAATCGTTTTATTTTCAAGCTGTTCATACTCGGTGACCGAAACATCAAGTAGGTTTGAATGAAATTACAGTATAGACTTACCTCTGTTGTAACCGATCTCTCTTCCTTAATTAAAGAAGACTACTCAACTGCCGAGTAGATGAGGGTGTTACCACGCCTCATCCCTCACAGACCCGAGCGTGCACGATTGATGCACTCGGTTCCTCATGGAACAGGTTCGCTCAGGTAGCATAGATCGAACGTACAACACGGGCTCGGGCTAACGGATATTGGCATAACAGCCTATTCATATCCTCCCAATTCAAGTTTCCGTCGCGGCTACGACGGGATAGCGCTTTGCGCCAACCCCGAATTAACTGATTTCGGAATATCAAGAGTCTCTTCATATTACCAGTAATACCATAGTAGGCACAATGACCCCGAATCACTCGCGAGAGGTGTTCTTGTTGCTCAATGAGCGGGCGGTGGCCTATCAAAAATCCACACTTAACTTTGTAAAACAATTATGCCAGACTTGCTGGCATGCAAATTGCTACCAAACAATTTTCGCCAGATACAATCGAATGGTTTCGCAAGGCCTGTGAGAGCGGTCATCTATCCCGCCGAGCATTAGCGCGTGAATTTTGTATGCGCGAGCAATGGTTGGATTATGCCGGTCGTTTGAATCTAGCCTCGGCGAGTCCGGTTTTACTCAAGCTTGCCGAGCGGCTGGGGGTATCCTTGCCACAGGTCAAGGGCCGACCCTTGGACGCGCATCCGCGTCCATCGACCGATTATCCGGATCATGCCGTATCGGTAACGATCCAGCAACTGGGTACACTATCCTTAGTTCCGGTGACCAATCGAGAGGAGGGTCGGTTGTGGGAATCGATGCTCGAGACGCATCATCCGGAGGGTTGGCATCGTGCCCCGGGCGGGTTGATCCAGTTCTGGATTGTCTCGAGTGTAGAGGGCGTTCTCGGCGCTCTTAGTTTTTGTGCCGCCACGATGCAATTGGCGCCTCGGGACCAGCTCATTGGGTGGTCGAATGAGGCCTGCATTGCCAACATTGGTCAGGTCATCTGCAATCAGCGATTTCTGATCTTGCCGGGGGTTCGGGTGCCGAAACTGGCCTCCCGAGTGCTCAAGATGGCCGGCCAGCAGATTGCCGACGATTGGGAGGCCAAGTACCGAACCCGGCCGGTATTGGTGTATACTTTCACCGCACCGGAACAGGGATGGAGTTACCGTGTGGCCCGTTGGCGTGCTTGTCCGGCGCTCACTTCCGGACGTCGTTCGGGGATTCGTCGGGCGGTCTGGGTCAAGCCCTTGTCGTCGGGCTGGCGCGAGCAATTGTGCACGATACCCCATCGTGCTCTGGGTTGGTCTTATCCGGTCCCGGATGAGATTGTCGACTGGGCGGAGCGGGAATACGACCGCTGCTGTTATCCCGATGGTCGGGTGTGCAGACGGGTAGTCGAGATGGGCAAGTGCTGGACGCGCAAGTTGGGCAAGCCGCTGTCGGCGATTTTCCCGAATCCGGCGGAGCGGAAAGCGGCGTATCGAGTGTTATCGAATCCGAGAATCCAGATGCAACATATTCTTGAGCCGCATTATGAAAGCACGGTGGATCGTGGTCGTGAGCAGGACCTGATCCTGGCGATTCAGGACACCACGACGGTCAACTACCACGGTCTGAAAGCCACCGAAGGGTTGGATAATCTGGGTGGTGGTGGCAAGGGTACCCAGGGTTTATTGGTGCATGCGGGTATGGCGATCAACGGTTTTGGTCATCCATTGGGATTATTCATGATGGATGGGGAGTTTCGTCAGCAGGAGGAGAAAGACAGTGCTCGTTGGGTTGAGGGCTTGCGCCGCACCCGGGAATTGGCAACGGCCTGCGAGTCGAGCAAGGTGGTTGCGGTGTGTGATCGGGAAGGTGATTTCTGGGAGTTACTGCGGGATGCGGATGAACACGGTAGTGAACTGTTAGTGC
>JAPOUQ010000060.1 GCA_026708585.1 Gammaproteobacteria bacterium | reverse complement strand
TTTGCAACACATAAACAAATTCTGAAATCCAGCTGGGCCAGATAAAGTCATAGGATTCCTTCGACTCAGTTATCAAACTGCAATTTTTATGAGATCATTGTTTCATATTGGCCCAAAAATCAGAGTAGCAGAAATCATGGACTGTGGAGCGGTGTTCCGGTATCTGCCGTCCCTAGTACCAACCAATCTGATCAGCAAGGTCGAATGGGAACACGTCGTAAAGCGTGCAGACGGACTTTCGACATCCATTCTTGGTTTCGAATTTGATCTTGGGAAATCAATTCAACAGGCCGATCTTCTGTTGGGAATCATTCCAAACAGCAAGGCTGAAGAAGCTTATCGGAATAAGGACAACAGTACGCCTGTTGACTCATTTGAAGCAGTATTCGCGAATCATCTAGATAAAATCCGCAACGGTAGCATTCCAGAAGCCAGTCTGATTTCCATGACTATACTTGAGTATGATGTGGCTTCAGCTGGTGGCAAACTGAACGCTCCACCTGCTGTATTCCATGGTATTTTGACCCAAACTAAAGGAGAGCCCGGAATCAGGGATCCACAAGCCGCAGGACGCCTAGCCGCTATACTTGCTAGTTCGATTGGACGACCTGTAGATGTTCAGGAAACCAATGCGGTTCAGAAAATAATTGCTGATCTGCCTTCTAATGTAAGACTGGTGTGGATTGGTGCAATGCCGGGAAGAGAACCACGAATGATCCGGATCTTGCTTCGTGGTCTTGAAAGTGAAAGTCTTTTGGAAAACTTGCATCAGATGGGATGGGCTGGTCCAACCGAAACTGTCAGCAGGGTACTAGAAGTTGTCGATGGCTGTTTTGAGCATCTCACAGTACAGCTAGAGATTTCGGCAGACGGTTTCTTGCCGAGACTGGGTCTTGAGATCTATGCACTCAATAAGCCTGATTCTTCGAGCAGTTTTGCGAACTGGGCCGCCGCGCCCGATTCCACCCCTTGGCAACCTGCACTCTCTCGCTTGGAGGATTCAGGACTCTGTCTACCTTCAAAAGCAAGCTCACTGCTGGCCTTTCCTGGTCGAGAGTATCTTTATGAACAAGGAGTCTTTGAGGTACATAAAGGGATCAATCACATCAAGATATCCATCGAAGACAATCGGGCTTGCACAGCCAAGGCTTATGTCGGGCTATTGTTTCGTGCGGCCAAAATTTGATTGAAAAACCCTTAACCTCACAGGCAGTCTACTGCCCATCTCTTTCATTTTGACCTGTTGTAAAACCCAGTGGCTTATGATAGCAGATGAATTCGTGACTCTACCTGTTGATTCAAGCCTGGATTGGGTTGAAGCCTCGTACTAGCGACCGCCGTAATATTCGTCTATTGGCGGTCATTGCAAAATTCGGAATTGCACGATGGAGCAGACATCGATTATCCCATATCACAACATCTCCCTGGAGCCAGTTATGGGTATAAATAAATTTCTCCTGCGTTGCGTGCTCAAGCAAGTCTTTAAGTAGTTTAAGACCTTGTTCTTGCGGTTGACCCTCTATATGATCCGCATGAATATCCAAAAACAGCAATTTACGACCAGTAGAGGGATGTGTATGAATCAGCGGATGTGAGACAGTTGACTGCTGATTTTGATCATTCGCATATTGGATGTCGGTATTGATATCACGACCTACCATTTTACTCGCACCTCGAGTGTATCTTGCACGAAGTCCGACCAAACGTTCTTTCATTTTAGGTTCGAGTTCATTGTAGGCAAGATAAAGATTTGCAAACTGCGTGTCACCGCCATGCTTCGGGGTTTCCAAAGCATGCAAGATCGAGAACTGCACTGGATTTGACAGATAAGACTTATCAATATGCCAAAAGAGATTATGGTCAGATGGATCGAGTCTGACTGGATTGCCACCGGAATCAATATTGGCAATGATATGGAGCGATGGTGTAATGTCACCACTCCCAGAGAGACCCTTGTGTTCTTCAAGCGGCCCAAAACTGGACGTTAGTCTACTTTGAGCTTCTCGCGAAAGGTACTGATCGCGAAAGACAACAATCTGATAGGAATCAAGCCATGACTTGATCTGGTTTATGCCATGCGAAGTTAGGGATGAGGCAAGATCCATCCCTTCAACTTCAATACCTGCAACAGGTGAAAGTTTTTGCAGCCTTCTTTTATTGGTCAAATCGACTATTTTAGTATAGGATTCTCAAGTGAACCAAATCAAACGACGTCGACGACCAACTCCGTCTTTCCTGGGAAAGACTCCTTGCCCTGGCTTGATATAAATCGAATATTTCGGTTACTAATTAATTGGATTTACAGTAATGGCGCCGAATGCTTCAAGCCCAGCAACCACCTCCTCCAGCAATAGACCGCAAGTCTTCATTCTCAAGACGGGAGGAAGGCGGTAACACGAGATGCGCTTCGGATGCACTCTGTTCATGCACCTTGATGGAGAATCCTTCGGGCAAATTGACTCCGAATTCATCTTCAACAACTTTGGTCGGATTTTCAAGCAATGACTTGCGAAAATCACTGTCTGTACCAGCCTTCTCAATAAGGCGAACTCTAGCTTCGTCTGAATTAATCATGATTCTTTCTCCAAAATAAGTGTGTTTATGAAAGATAATTAAAATTTATAGTTTCGAAAAGTAACATACTTTATGGTGATTGTAAAGTTTTTTTATTTCGGTTTTTTTACAATTCAATTTCATCAGTGGCTTATTGGATTATTCAGCAGAACATGAATTCCCAAACTTGAACTGGTTATTCAAAACAGTTGGTAGGACGTTTGTTTTACTATCCTCGCAATAGCAAATTGGTTATTGGATCTGTTGAATCAGACGTTCTATTGCATCAGCACACAAGGCCGTTGCCAATGCTTCAGATTGAAATGAGCCGGGAGACTCTGGGGATCGAGTCCATATGTCGAGCCCAGCCCAACCTCCCTGAGGGGATTGCGATTCTAACAATTGGACTACTATTCTGTTCCTGAATGATGACTCGAAGGTTTCGCCCAATAGGTCCAGAGCAACAATTCCCTGGGCAACGCGCATTGCATGACCGCTAGCCAACTCTATTTTCAAGAGAGAAAATATTCGCTCTACCAGTATAGTTTCGAGTAAACAAAATGCCGGTGGAACAAGCCAAATTGCCCGCGCCAGTGCCAAATACAAATCCATGGGCTGACGATAAAACACGAGTGCATCGGCTTCCCGTTCATCAATGATTAATTGCTCAATCCATCTCTGTGCTGGTTGCGTCCACTTATGATCACCCAAATATGCAACGACGTTTGCATTGACGACTGGATCCAGTGTGTTCCACTCAACTTTGAAATCGGGTGATGTCACCATCCATGTGCGAAACAGGCCATGTTCATCTCGCTGTCCAAGAATTCTCTGGATATTCAACCCTAATATAATCCAGGGGTGGGTTCTGGAAACGATTGAGCAGACCGAAGTATCATCAAGGTCAGGAGGCAGTTTTTGCCAGTATCGCCAGAGGCCGGGGTATTCGCAAATCTGTTGAATATACTGCTGAGTACGTGTACGTAACTCGATCGCATCGGGAAGTTTCAACGACATTAATGCTAGACTTCCTTGTGCGGCAGTAAATGGTGGGAATTCCTGGCTGGTTTGTCCTGAAGAATCGATACATATGGAGGGCCAGGCTCCATCTGGTCGAACAAGATATTGTAGACGCTTTATCGCCTTTCGTCTTGCATGCTTTAATGCAACAGTAGTCTTGGAAGCAGTTGTGTGCATCTGCAAAAGAAAATCAAAGAAAAGGAAAATGTAATCAGTCAACACAAAGTTGAGATATCAATCCTCATTCTTGGCAACAATTTGCCATTCCCTGATTGAGATATCATCGATCCAGAAGAATAGAATTAGATAACTTGTCTCAGCATCAACTGTCGAAAATAACCTTCTGTATTGAACAGTTCTTCGAACTTCCCTTCCTGCACAATCTTACCAGATTTCAGAACATAGATCCGATCCGCCTTGCGAATGGTGGAAAGCCTATGGGCGATCACAATTCGTGTAGCGACCAGATTTTCGAGGCTTTCAATTACCATAGCCTGATTTTCAGTATCTAGCCAGTTTGTTGCTTCGTCAAAAATAACAATTCGTGGTTTTTTCGCAAGAGCTGCTGCGATTCGAATTCTCTGCGCCTGACCACCAGAAAATATACTTTCATTGTCTCCCATGATGGTAAACATGCCCATCGGCATTGCAGCAATTTCACGATCGACAGCGGCAAGCTTGGCGGCGCGCCAGGCATCTTCAGTTGTCAACTCACTCAACGTTCCATTGATATTCTCAAGGATATTCCCCGGCATAAGCACTCCATCCTGCAATACCAGACCGATTTGCTGCCGCACGAAGCGACAGTTAAGATGAGCAAGGTCACGTGTATCATAATAAACGGCACCAGCTAGGGGCTTTACCATACCAAGAGCTAGCTGGAGCAATGTGGTTTTGCCCGCACCAGACTCCCCGGCAATGGCGATGAACTCACCCGGCCCAGCATGAATGGATACACCATCAAGCACTAGCGGTGAATCTTCAGAATAACGAAAAGATACACGGTCAAAATCGATTCTGCCATGGAGTTCATGAGAGGAATCAGTAGATTCATGGATTTCTGGCTTTTCTTGCAGGATGGGTTGAACCTGTTCAAAGCTTGGAACAATTGAAGCGATCGACTCTAAAGACTGCCCAAATCGCATTACCGCAAGGCAAAATATCATCAGTATTGCAAATATGGCAAGAAAATTGCCGAGGCTGAAATTGTCAGGACCTCGATAGATAACCACACTAAAAATTACTCCACTGGCCAGAACAGGAACCGCGGTACTCAGAGCAATAAAGTAATTACTAAGTCGGCCGGTATTCAGTTCAGCCACTTTCTGTTTCCGATAATCACGAGCCCATGAGGCGATAGCATGATCTTCGGCATGATTCAGTCTTAACTTGTGCATACCATTGATAAAGGTAAGCAGGCTCGAGGTAAGTTTCCGTGAGGCAGTAAACAGTTGACGTTGCGGGTTTGTCTGCAAAAAGATCAATAGAATTGCTATTACAATAACGACAACGCCAATCATGAATGAAATCCAGCCAAGCAGTGGATCAAAGATAGATATCAGGAGAAACGCAGGCAGGAGAAACACCAATGAGAGAACCGAGTTTGCAACCACCCCCGAAATATGGTCACGCAGTGACTGAAAAGCCATTGCCCGAACCATTAGTTCGCCAGCCGAGTGACGTTTGAAAAAGGAGGGTGACATGGTAAGCAGCCGACTCCAGATCGCTGAAGTTGAGCGGGTTGCTGCCTGACCTTCTACATGTATTAAGGCTGTGCCCTGTAACATCTGCAACAGGGCTCCTGTTACAGAAGCTGTAATCAAAATCAAGATAGTCAACAACAATGCATAAACAAATCCTGGAGGTATGAGTTCATTGACTATATATTCAATTGCGATTGCGGGCGCTAGAGTCAGTAAACTGGCCAGCAACCCTGCCAATGTAAATCGTAAAAAACCACCCTTCATGCCGGAGGTCGAAAAACGAAATATCTCCCATGCTCCTAAACTCCCATCATTTGGAAGCGGACAGTAAAATAGCCAAGCTTTTTGATGAAGTGACTTCGTCGTATCTTTATTGCATAATTCTGATCGTCCTGTTTCTGGATCGATCATGCGATAGCGACTTCCCCATCCCGGAACCAATGCGACACATCCGCCATCAACTTTCCGAAATGCCAGCATGGCTCCACTGTTCCCTCTCCACCATCGTTCTTCTACGTCAAGATGCACAGCTCTGCGTTTCACACCCGAAACCAGTAATATCTTATTCAAAAACGATTCCGTGTTTTCCTGCCCATATCTTCCGGTAGGAGTTCGAAAAGCAATCCCTTCATGGTCTCCGATCTTAGCCAATGCAGACAAAAGGCCAGAATCCTGAGCAGTATCACCTGCCGCCGGCTTTTGCAAAAATGTAGAATATAAATCCTCAAGTGCCTTTTCCTTATCGAACCGACTATGGTTTTTTCGCTCGATTTCCTGATTGGCTCGGTCTGCTTGAGCTAGGTCCTGATTCGTCCGCTCCGCACGCAATAGAAGCTGATGGTATTCTCCGAGTGAGGAGAACAATTGTCCGTCATCAAGCAACGAACGCGAATCGACACATTCAGTAGATCCGGGCGACAAGGCAGTCAGCCAGCTTTCTGGAGTGAGTACAAGCCAGTCGGAATGAATGCGATCAGTTTCCTCAGTATCGAGAAAACTGGACATCTGGGATGAATGGTTACTCCAGACAACATTCTGACGGCTACAGACAATATCTCCTGCTTTCAATTCAAGGCTATCTTTCGGACTGATTGCGACATTCGGAAAGTGCAATCGGGGTATATCCCGAACGACTGCAGCCGTCAGATCCATAATCCAGAGATCGACTTGGCTTGCCAAATCGTCAGCATTACTATTTTCTAGCAGTGTATTGAGAGATAACAACCGCAGGACTGATTCTGGAAGACCTTTACCGACAGCAGTTAGTGCATGTAGTGTTGACTCCTGAATACCGAACACCAGACGCCCAGGTCCAGCCCGCAACATATGCTTCAAACTGGAGGTTGTCGTATTATCCTGATTTTCTGAGATGAAAACATCCAATGCACCGGATTCCACAAACCAGACCTTGTCTGGATCATTAAGTCTGATGGGTTTGTTTGCTCCTCCCGTGAACAAGGTACCGTGGGATTGGAGAAGATTGCCCAACTTCATTTCTAGTGGTTCGTCCATGTGCATCCTTAAGGTTGAATTTTCATGCAGCTTCTGCATGAAAAAGGCGGTAATACAATCCATGTATGTCAGCTGCAAGTTCATCATGCGTTCCGCGCTGGATTTCTTTCCCCTTCTCCAATACAAGGATCAGGTCGCAGTCGCGGATCGTACTAAGTCGGTGAGCAACAATCAGACTTGTGCATCCCCTCTTTCGGACTGCATCGTCAATTTTCCGTTCGCTGAGTGTATCGAGTGCGCTGGTCGCTTCATCCATCAAAATTACAGTCGGATTCTTAACAAGTGCTCGAGCAATTTCTAGGCGCTGGCGTTGCCCTCCACTAAAATTCCTGCCGTTTTCGTCGACTGATGAATCATATCCCCTAGTTCTCGAAACAATGATGTCATGGATTAGCGCATCCTTGGCTGCGGCAATTAACTGCTCATCCGGAATTGCCGGATTCCACATGGTCAGATTGTCACGCACTGTACCATCGAACAAGCATATTCTCTGATCAATCAGGGATAGTGAACTGGTTATGACCTGATTCGGAATCTCACTGATTGGAACACCGTCTAGCAGGATTTCACCGGACCAAGGCGAATACACACCGCTAAGCAACATCAGTATGGTAGATTTGCCAGATCCTGATGGTCCGATCAGCGCAACACGTTGGCCAATTTCAATTTCCAGATTTAAGTCCTTGATCAATGGCTGTCGATTATGTTGATAGCCAAAAGTCACATTGCGCAATTCAATCTGTCCATTTAGCCGCAAACGTCCATCCAGGGTCGAAAGCCTTTGAGACTTAGTATGCGATTCTTTGATTGCTATCTGATCGGACGAGGCAGACTGTATTTCGTCGATTCTCTGTAAATCAGCTTCCATTGTCTGGAACATATCAGCAAACATAACGAATTCGCCGATTGGACGCAGGAAGTTGCTGGCAACGACATAGAAGCCCATTAACTGACCGATGGTCAGATCGCCTGACATGGCTTTCCAACCGCCGAGTCCCAGTACCGCCGCACTTCCGAGAGCCAAAGTAAGTCCAGGTATGGCGGCAATCAGATAACCAAGCTCAGAGAACTTCTGGCGTGCAAGTAGTTCCCGTGCCTGATAGCCTGCCCAGCGAGCAAAAAGTTCATCTTCTTTTCCGACTGCTCGCAAAGAAGTGATATTGCTAAGACCAAACATCCCAGTGCCATCAAGCATTCCTTGTTCACGTTGCATCTGCCTGTTCACATCAGTTCGCATTGATGAGACCAGTTTTGTCAAAATAATCGAGACGATTCCGATACCAGCAACCAACAGTGCCAAAATCGGCTCGAAAATAAGCATGAGCACCAGAAAGAATATGCTCATTACCAGTTCAACTCCAATACCCACAACCTGCATTGAACCGGTAAATGCCACTTTGTCGACCAGTCGAATTCTCTGGATGATATCGCCCACAAAGCGATGGTGAAAGAATGTCAATGGTAGCCGGAACAGGTGTGACAGAAGTTTGTCAGTGTGTACAATAGAGAGACGTATCGCAAGTCGGCGCAGGCACTGATGATGTAGCCAAGTCAATAAAAAAACACCCAGTCCTGCAATTATGGCGATAGTGGGAATAAAAAGTGTTCCTACAGCACCATCACTAAGCACATGGTCAACAAACAGACTCAGAAGAATGGGAAGAATGAGTCCCGATAAGGCCAACAATAGCCCGCTTAGAGCGGCAAATCCAAAAGCCGACTTGACATCGCGTAACCAGGGCCAGAAATTACGAACAACTCCGGGCCGAATTCCGCCACGTCGGAATTCTGAGCCTGGTTGCATAGTCATGACAACCCCTGTGAATTCCCGATTGAAGTCTTCACTGCTAACAGTGCGCCTACCGGATCCTGGATCATTCAGGTAATAGCATTTGTTGCCGATACCTTCAAGAACAACAAAGTGGTTAAAACCCCAAAATAAAATCGACGGAAGTGGCATATCGTGCAGTTCTTCCGGTTCCTTGCGCCAGGCTTCAACTTCGAGTCCGTGACTGCGTGCTGCTTCGACAATTTCCGCAGCACTGCAACCGTCCCGTCCGATCATACAAGCTTCCCGAAGTTCATTCAGTGATACCCAACGACCAAAATAGGCGAGAATGCTACCCAGACAGGCTGCACCGCATTCGGTCGCCAGATTTTGCATAAATAGCGGTGTCCGTATCCGACGGGAAGATTTCTTTGACTTATTGATCATGTGATGGTTCTTCCCAGTCAATCGAAGATTGGAAGTTAAGACTATACCGGGTTATCTCAGCCATACTGAAGGATTACCTCAACCGTTAGTGGATACATCACTTCCAAACAATATGTGGAACAGGGAAACAGGTGCACGAGTGAACCAGATACGACAGGGTGACCGATCCATAACTGTAGGTACTTGTGTTTCCTTCAGGACTGCTCGAATGAGATGATTACCATTCGAATCGGACACCGGGCTGTCTTGAAGGAGCCAGGAAGGAGCACTTGTCGGTGCTGGTGACACCAACGAAACCTTAGCATCAAATGTGATCTCTCCTTCCGACAGAGACGGGACTACGATGTGTGCAACAGAGTCTGGTTCGATTGTTTTCGCTAAGTCCTCGGTCACAAGAGATAGCGCTTCAAAGTTATGCTCATCTCCGGTCCGTAACCAGGCAATTGTTGTTCCTTCCGTGATGGTCTGTCCCGAAACCAGAGGCAGGGACACAATCTGACCAATTTTTTCACTGATAATCGATTCCCCCGAATCCAACAAAGCCTTGCTCAAGCGTAGTTCAGTGCGAGCAGCCTCGATATCACTACCAATACTTTCACGGATACTTTGCGGTAGTTCTTCTAGCTGTTCGAGCTGTATTCGAGCGAATCTTTCTCGACGCATGAGTTCCACCGAGCGAATCTTTGCAATCGTCTGTCCTTGTTCGACCCGCTCACCTGGCTGCACGAGAATATCGCTGACAACTCCAGTATCTAATGCAAAAACTGCATGACGTTCACCAGCCACTGAAATAGTGCAGTTCGTTGAAATCCTTTGCTCGATGCTACCTAGGGCAGCCCATGCGACAATACACGCCATCAGAATGGCAAATGCACAAACAATCATCCATTCATGCGGGGCAGTAACCCGCAGAAGGTGATCGAGTGGCTCTGCTTGGCCTTTATGTTCGAGAGCTTCTTTTCGAAAAAGTTTGTTTTCAAACAGCATTTCAATCTCCGATCGATGTAGCGCAGTCCCAGTTTATCGATAATGGACTATTTGAAAAAAAGGACGGGCCGAACCAAAGGCGATGGCAACCCATGCTAAAAATGCAAAACGGCACCAAAATTGGAGGATTTCGATCTGTATGAATATACCAGAGACAACTGCAAAAAAACTAGAGAAAACTTTGCTCATTGAATAGTGGTAATGAGATAATGGGAATTAGTATGCATAAGTTGACATCAAACCACTTCATATATCTTTTTACGGATTAGGGTACCTAACGATAACGAAAATTAAGAGCAAATTCAACACGATCACCCATTGACAACTTGTGTATATCATTCCCTTCTAAACAGTCATTATTCGGCCTGCCAATCACCCCGTCTAGCATAAAATAATTGACGTATAATGGATAAAGCAACTGACTTGTTTCGTCCTGGTTGAAGCTGGCCAATATTACGGGTGCGCCGAAAAAGATCACTGGGATTAGTATCAGTCGCAGTTGCTCAATTACCCTGAGAAACAGTATTTCTGTAGGTGGGGTTTCTTTTCCATAATATAGGATAACTCATCAATCATCATTCCAAGGCAAATCCGGCGTCTGTGAAAATATCTCTGATCACGAAGAATCGGCAAATATCCCTTAACTCAAAGACTATTCCAGAAATCTCCCAATGATTATTCAACAAGCATTTGTCCGGGAGACCACCAATACCTGGGTAGCCGTCACCATCATTATCATTGCCATTTTCTCGGTGACTCGTCTAGTTGGGTTTTTGGATTCAGCAACGGACGGGAACATACCCATCGAAAGCGTATTTGTATTGTTGGCGTTGAAACTTGTCTCTTATCTTGATGTCGTTCTTGTGCTCTCGCTTTACCTGTCAATATTACTCGTTTTGGGTCGCTATATAAGCGATCGAGAAATGACAGCACTTTATACCTTAGGACTGGGACTGACCAGTTTTCTAAAACCCACAATTGTCCTGTTTATGCTCTCTGGCGCGGTCGTTGGGTTTTTCTCTCTCTATCTTGGCCCTCTCGCCGGCCTGATTGGCGACAATATCGAAAATGATTTCCGAAACCGCTCCGATATCGTTGGTATCAGCGTTGGAGAGTTTCAACAAATTCGAGGAGGTTCCTGGGTTTACTTCATCGCCGAGCAAGATGCTGATACCGAAATATTTTCTGACATCTTTCTATATAGCAGTGATAAACGAAATGACGAAATTATCTCAGCTAGGACAGCTTATGTGGAAATTGATCAGACAACCAATGACGACTTGCTGGTCCTCAAAAATGGCTCCCAATTTCGGTTTGATGCAGACGATGATTCCTATGCGATCACTCACTTCGAAACCTACTCTGTGCGCTTGAGAGGGCCCGACACTCAATCCTTGTATATACCAATCAAAAACCGTTCTACTGTCTCATTACTACAGGATCAAAAGCCACAAACACAAATAGAGCTGCATTGGCGATTATCCAAAATAGTCATGCTCGGGATACTACTTCTGATAGCACTTTCATTTAGTTCTCCGTCCTATCGAAAAGGCCGATTTCTCAGCATGCTGTTCGCATTTCTTATCTATTTCTTCTATTCAAACATGCTCGGTGTAGCCACTGCATTGGACAACAAAGAATCATTCTCACCACAGGCTATACTCTGGCTAACGCATTTCATTTTTTTTGTGGGTGGCACATTCTTGCTCTATATACGCCATCAGAATATTCGGCTTATGTCTTTAAAAGCCTTATGATCAGAACACTTGACTTCTATTTGGGTCGCATCATCTTGCAATACACTCTGATCACGAGTGGGGTATTATTATGTCTATATACCTTTATCAATTTTCTTGATCAAATTGAGACGATCGGACAAGGCAATTTTGGTCTCTTCGAAGCCATTCTATATGTCATTTTCATGCTACCAAGCACCTTGTATGAACTTTTTCCGATGTCTACTCTACTCGGCGCAATTATCGGATTATCCATAATGGCCAAAAACAATGAACTGACAACCATGCGTACCAGCGGTTCTTCCATGCTACAAATCACCCTATCAGCCCTCAAGGTTGGAACGCTGTTCGTGATATTTTGTTTAATCATTGGTGAATTTGTGGCTCCGCTTTCCAGAAATTATGCGGAACATAAACGAGTTCATGCAATCAATACAGAAATTGAGCAATCTGCCGATCAGGGGATATGGATTCGTGATCAAAATACCTATACATTGATTCAGGAAATACTGCCTGATCTTACCCTACTGGATGTCCATTCTTTTATCTTTGATTCAGGCGGAACTTTGCTGAACATGGTTGAAACCAAACAAGGCCATTTTGACGAAAATTCTTGGATCCTTGAAGAATCCCGGATCACCACACTTAATGGAAATGGCGATGTAACGATTAGCTTGGTCCCACACACTAGATGGATGACCGCCATCACACCAGAGATTCTCTCTACATTTCTGGTGCAACCAGATCAATTGTCCTTTGGTCAACTACGTCGCTACATCACGCATCTTGAAAACAATCAGCAAAACTCCGATCGATTTGCGTTGGCACTTTGGACTAAGATCATGCTACCTTTAGCAATTGCCGCGATGGTGGCTCTAGCCGTCCCATTTGTATTTATCAACCTACGTTCCAGCAATCTGGGGCGAAATCTGTTTTTTGGAATCATGGTCGGTATCGCATTCTATGTGGCGAATCGTGGCTTAAGCTATGCGGTACTGGCAGCTGGGATTTCCCCTGCGCTTGGAGCAAGTTTGCCCGTTTTGACCTTGTTGCTGCTCATCGCTCTGTTAATGTCTCGAATCTGAATTTGGATACGAAAAAAATCGAAATGGTTAAACAAAAGCATATATGAATTTTTCCTTCATGGAAATCCGTCGAAAATCCCAGAGATTGAAACATGAGAATTGGATATACAATTGGGATTTATATACAGTGTTAGCCGTATATCTTTTGATGGTTACGGAGTCTCTAATGAGAACGCTCCTAGTCGTTCAGTTGCCCCAATCTGGAAGGCCGATACGCTAGGTGTGTTGCGTGTATGAGAATTACAAGGGATAACTGGAATTATAGCAAGGCAATTCAGCATGGCTAACATTGTATATAAATCCGATACAATTCGCATAGTCTACGATAGTGCAGGGCATGTGCTTTCGCACTAGAATTTGAACGTACCCACTAACAGCTACTTACGAAACATACACTGTATGTAGCCATATAACTGAATATTGATATGAGTGATTACAAATTAGCTTTTATTGGCCTGGGAGTCATGGGTTATCCTATGGCCGGACATCTGTCAAACAATGGTCATCGTGTATGCGTCTATAACCGAACTTCAAGCAAAGCCGAAAAATGGTCAAACCAATATGCGGGAACGTTTGCAAGTAGTCCAGCAGAAACGGTAGCTGGTGCGGATTTTGTTTTCTGCTGCGTTGGCAATGATGATGACTTGAGAAGTGTAACCATTGGCGAAGGTGGTGCTTTCTCAAACATGAAGCAAGGAGCTGTATTCGTTGACCATACAACAGCATCGGCTACAGTCGCTGCTGAACTCTATGAATTGGCCAAACATCAAGGCTTTGACTTTCTTGATGCACCAGTCTCAGGTGGTCAAGCTGGTGCCGAAAACGGAATTCTGACGGTCATGGTTGGAGGTGACCAATCCGCCTTTGACAAGGCAAAACCCATGATCGACTGTTTCGCACAATCCGTAATGCTGATGGGCAAGAGCGGCTCTGGACAGCTGACCAAAATGGTTAATCAAATTTGCATTGCGGGTCTCGTCCAAGGCTTGTCAGAAGGCCTGGCATTTGGTGTGAACGCTGGCCTTGACTGCAATCAGGTATTTCAGGTTATCTCAAAAGGTGCTGCTAGCTCATGGCAAATGATCAACCGAAATGAAACCATGCTGAAAAATGAGTTTGAGTTTGGTTTTGCTGTTGACTGGATGCGCAAGGACTTGGGACTCTGTATGGATGAAGCAAAGAAAAACGGCTCAGAATTACCGATTACGAAAATTGTTGACGGCTATTACGCAGAGATACAAGCGAAAGGGGGTAGTCGTTATGATACATCAAGCCTGGTTACACGTTTGTATCGTAAAGATCTTGCAAATTAGCCGTTCTTCTTTGCGAGAAATACTCAACCCCAAAAAAGACGAATGATTACCCTAATTCTGAAAATACTGGGAGTTCGATTTGCAATCTGAAAATCTAGATCAAACCACAACGCAGTTCAGTATGAATTGAGGATCGGGTTGATTCCCTTAACCCCGTATCTTTTTGAGTTTTTCGATTGCTCGAATCTGGGCAGCCCAAGCGGCTAGTTCTGCCTTCATATCTGCATAATCTTGATCACCAACACTCGTATTATTGAACTGTTCTTCTGCACGCTTCATGGCAGCATGTGCTGCTTCCTCATCAAGTTCATCACCGCGCATCGCAGTATCCGAAAGAACGGTAACCAAATCCGGTTGTATCTCGAGCAATCCACCAGTAATGAAGAAAAAATTCTGCACGCCATCTTCCATTTGCACTCGCACATCTCCAGACGTCAATCTCGTAATCAAAGGCGCATGACGGGGTGCAATACCCAGTTCACCGGCTATACCCGGGACGAATACCATTACCCCTTCACCCGACCAAATCTCCTGCTCGGCACTGACGATTTCAACTCGGATGGTAGACATGAGTAAATGTTCGGGATGATCTAGTCAATTAACTCAGAGTCTTGGCTTTTTCCACGGCCTCATCAATGCTTCCAACCATATAGAAAGCTTGTTCCGGCAGATGATCATATTCGCCATTCACTATACCCTGAAAACCTTTTATGGTTTCTTTCAAACTTACGTATTTTCCTGGTGTTCCGGTGAATGTCTGAGCAACGGTAAAGGGTTGCGAAAGAAATCTTTGCATTCGCCGTGCACGACTTACTGCCTGCTTATCTTCCTCAGATAACTCATCCATACCCAATATCGCGATGATATCTTGCAATTCCTTATACCGTTGGAGAATACCCTGAACCGCTCTAGCGGTTTCATAGTGCTCATTACCAATGACCAACGGATCGAGAATACGTGAGGTCGAATCCAATGGATCAACCGCAGGATAAATACCCAGTTCTGCGACCTGTCTCGACAATACTAAGGTTGCATCTAGATGGGCAAAGGTGGTAGCCGGCGATGGATCAGTCAAGTCGTCGGCCGGTACATACACGGCTTGGAATGAGGTAATCGAACCTGTTTTCGTCGAAGTGATGCGTTCCTGAAGCGCCCCCATTTCATCAGCAAGGGTCGGTTGATATCCTACTGCTGAAGGCATTCTTCCCAACAATGCCGAGACTTCGGTTCCAGCAAGCGTATAGCGGTAAATATTATCAATAAACATCAAAACGTCACGGCCTTCATCACGAAAATATTCAGCCATGGTCAATCCAGATAGCGCTACTCGAAGTCGGTTGCCCGGAGGTTCATTCATTTGGCCATACACCATCGCAACCTTGGATTCTTCCGGGTTTTCTACATTTACTACGCCCGCTTCCTGCATTTCGTGATAAAAATCGTTGCCTTCGCGGGTTCGTTCTCCAACACCAGCGAATACTGACAATCCACTGTGCGCGGTCGCGATATTGTTGATTAGCTCAAGCAAGGTAACCGTCTTACCAACCCCAGCACCCCCGAATAGTCCGATTTTTCCGCCTTTTGCAATCGGCATGATCAAATCAACCACCTTAATACCTGTTTCGAGCAATTCAACACTCGCCGCCTGTTCTTCATAGGTTGGTGAGGGCCTGTGAATGGGCATGCGGACATCGGATTGAATCTCACCCGCCTCGTCAACCGGGTCGCCGAGTACATCCATGATGCGACCGAGCGTTCCGGCGCCTACCGGAACAGATATCGGAGCACCTGTATTACTTACATTCAACCCCCGCTTCAGGCCATCGGAAGAACCCATTGCAATACAACGAACAACGCCATCTCCCATTTGCTGCTGCACTTCAAGGGTCAAGCCCGCCGAGTCAATTTTCAGCGCGTCATATACTTTGGGTACAGAGTCTCTTGGGAACTGGACATCCACAACTGCCCCTATGATCTCTACGATATTTCCTGAACTCATAGTTCAAACGCCTCTATTAATTTATACGGTTACTCATTTATTCAAGTTTGCTACTACACAGCCGCAGCACCACCCACAATCTCTGAGAGTTCCTGAGTAATCGATGCCTGTCTTGCCTTGTTGTAAACAAGTTGCAAATCATCGATCAGTTTTCCAGCATTATCGGTAGCCGCCTTCATGGCTACCATTCTAGCTGCCTGTTCACAAGCCGAATTTTCAGCCACCCTCTGGTAAATCAAGGATTCAATATATCGATCCATCAAAAGATCAACGATTTCCTTTGAATCCGGTTCATAGATATAGTCCCAGTGATCATGCTCCGATTCTTTCATTGGCGAAATAATCGGCAACAGTTGCTCTATATCTGGAGCCTGAGTCATGGTATTCACAAAGTTATTACTAACAATAAATAGTCGATCAAGTTCTCCTTCGATATATGCATCCATAACCACCTTCATCGCTCCGATCAATACCTCAAGGTGTGGCGCATCACCGAGTCCAACGGCTTCACCGACGATTTGAACATTCGAACGGTGAAAATAGGCACTCGCCTTCTTACCGATAGCAACCATTTTCACATCGATACCCTTGTCATTCCAATCGGACATCGCATGGACCACTCTTCGAAAGACATTGACATTCAGACCTCCACACAAACCTCGATCACTTGAGACGACAATAAAACCAACGCACTTGACCTCATCCCTTGTCACAAGATAAGGATGTTTGTATTCAAGGTTGCCCTGACTCATATGTGAAACAACCTGACGCATTTTCTCAGCATATGGACGAGCGGCATGCATACGCTCCTGAGCCCGTCGCATTTTACTGGCTGCTACCATTTCCATGGCTTTGGTAATTTTTCGGGTACTCCCGATACTCTTAATCTGATTGCGTATTTCTTTTGCGCCCGGCATGACTGATCAATTTATCCTACTGCTGTTTAGTCGTCGAACTACCAACTTCCATTTTTCTTGAAGTCCTCAATTGCAGCACTCATCTTGCTCGCAACTTCATCGCTATAATTCGGATCAGCGTTGATTGAGTCTACCAGTCCTGTATGATTGGATTTCAGGTAAGCCTGCATGGCCGATTCAAAAGGCACCACCTCGGACACCTGCAGTTCATCGAGATAGCCTTCATTGACTGCATACAGGGAAAATGCCATCTCTGCCACAGACATTGGCTGGTATTGTGGTTGTTTCATCATCTCCATGACACGTTCCCCACGCTCCAATTGGCGACGGGTAGCTTCATCAAGATCGGAAGCGAACTGGGAAAACGCTGCTAATTCCCGATACTGTGCCAACGCTAAACGAATACCACCGCCGAGTTTCTTGATGATACCAGTCTGAGCTGCTCCACCTACTCGGGAAACAGACAGTCCTGCATTGATTGCAGGTCGCATACCTGCGTTGAATAAATCCGTCTCAAGAAAAATCTGTCCATCAGTGATGGAAATTACATTGGTTGGAACAAATGCCGATACGTCGCCAGCTTGGGTTTCAATGATGGGCAGTGCCGTCAACGATCCGGTATTTCCGGTTCCATTTCCTCCAGATCGTTTTTCGACTTCTTCAGCTGTGATCCGCGAGGCACGTTCCAGCAAACGTGAATGCAAATAGAACACATCACCAGGATAGGCTTCACGTCCGGGGGGTCGTCTCAGCAACAGAGATATTTGTCGGTAGGCCCAAGCCTGCTTGGTTAGATCATCATAGATGATCAAAGCATCCTGACCACGATCTCGAAAGAACTCACCCATGGTACAACCCGCATACGGGGCAATGTATTGCTCAGCCGCTGAATCCGAAGCAGCAGCAGCAACAACAATTGTATGCTCCATAGCACCGTGCTCTTCGAGTTTTCGAACCACGCCTGCAATACTGGAAGCTTTTTGACCAATAGCAACATAGATGCATTTAATGCCTGTGCCTTTCTGGTTGATAATCGCATCGACCGCAACTGCTGTTTTACCGGTTTGCCGGTCCCCAATGATCAGCTCACGTTGGCCGCGTCCGATCGGCACCATCGAGTCGATCGACTTCAAACCGATCTGTACTGGTTGATCGACAGATTTCCGGGCAATTACGCCCGGAGCAATTTTCTCAATCGGGGAAGTTTTCGTGGATTCGATTGGACCTTTACCATCAATCGACTGACCCAGCGCATTAACAACCCTTCCCAACATGGCATCACCAGTCGGAACCTCCAAAATACGCCCCGTACACTTAACGGTATCGCCTTCTGAAAGGTGTTTGTAATCACCCAAAATTACCGCTCCGACCGAATCCTGCTCAAGGTTCAAAGCCAGCCCGAAAGTATTTCCGGGAAATTCCAGCATCTCTCCTTGCAGGGCTTCACTCAACCCATGAATCCGCGCAATACCATCGGTTAGCATCACCACCGTACCCTCGGTACGAGCTTCAGCGCCAGATTCAAAATTCTTGATACGCTCCTTAATCAGCTCACTGATTTCGGATGGATTCAACTGTATCGACATGTCAATAATTCCTCTGAATTCTTATAAGCTTAGTTGATCAGGAACCGATCGCCCCCACTAACCGGTCAAGCTGGGACTTGACTGATCCATCGACGACCCAGTCTCCTGCCCGGATTACCGCACCACCGATCAACTCTTCATCCACCTTAAATTCCAACTCGACCGCTCGACCGAGTTTGTTTTTGAGTGCCATTTGGAAACTTTGTCGCTGACCCTCGTCTATTGGGGTTGCAGTGATCATCGAGGCGGTGATGGTTTTTTCCGCTTCTTCACGCAATTCTGCATAACCGCTGGCGATCTCACTGAGTGCTGAGAGACGGCCATTTTGCACAATCAATTGCACCAGATTCTTCCCATGCTGGTCTAGAGATTCTCCCAGAATATCCTTGATCAAGCCACTGATCATTTCTGAAGTGATATTTGGACGTGCGGCCAATTCCTTGATTTGCGGATCATCCGCAAGCGCAGCTAGACATTGCAATTGATCATTCCAATTCGCCAGTTTGCCTTCTTCAAGAGCTAACTGGAACAGTGCCTGTGCGTAGGGTCTTGCGATGTTCCTTTGTGATGGCATGAGTAATGAACGAAGTTCCGTATTCTCAAAGTCTAGCAGCCAGGTCGTTCAGTAGTTTTGCGTGAGCACTGGCATCGACTTCCTTCTTGAGAATCTGCCTTGCGCCAGCTACTGCCAACTCACCGACCTGTTGACGAAGACTTTCACGAGCACGGTTCATTTCGGTATCAATTTCTGCTCGTGCAGCAGTGAGGATTTTCTCCTCTTCCTCGCGCGCATTCTGTTTCGCCTGCTCAACCAATTCATTGCCGTATTTTTCAGCTTTACTGATGATTTCACCAGCCTGCTGTTTGGCCTCACCAATCACTTCCTCAGCCTTTTGGCGACCTTCCTGTTCTGCCATTTGGCCTTTTTCCGCAGCAGCCAAACCATCAGCGATTTTGGTTTTTCGTTCATTCAATGCGCCGATAATCGGTGTCCAGACATAGCGTTTGCTAAACCAGACAAAAATAATGAAGAACAACACCTGAAATGCTAATGTTAAATTTAGATTCATGGCTGTAGCCTCGGTCTAATACTTTCTTTGATACAGTGTCATCAGTGCTATGCAACTGCAAATAACACGTACATGGATATACCAACGGCAATCATGGGTACGGCATCAACCAGACCCATTACAATAAAGAACTGAGTACGCAACATTGGAATCAGCTCGGGTTGACGTGCGGCACCATCCAAATATCGTGCACCAAGTATGGCGATTCCGATGGCGGCGCCCACTGCGCCAAAACTCATCATAATCGCTCCGGCAATGTACAAAAGTGCTTGTTCCATCTACTTCTCCGAATAGTCAATAAATTGAAAAGAATAATATTACCAAATAGGACATGTTGTGTTTAGTGATGCTGGTGAGCCATGTCCATATAGACAATTGCCAACACCATGAAGATAAAGGCCTGCAGAGTAATAACCAGTATATGAAAGACTGCCCAGACAAACTGCAAGACTCCACCAAAAAGAGTTAGTATGGCATTGGTCCCATACATTAGAGAGATCAGGATAAATATCATCTCTCCAGCATACATATTACCGAATAATCGCAAGGAATGCGAAATAGGCTTGGAGATCAGGCTGACAAACTCAAGAAAAAAATTAATTGGCATGAATAAGATCTTCAGCAATGGATTTTTTGCTTCAAATGGATGCATCGTTAATTCAGCAACAAAGCCAAGAGGACTCTTGACCTTGATGCTGTAGTAAACCATCAGTCCAAATACACTCAGTGCTAATCCGAAAGTGATATTCGGATCGGTAGTGGGTACGATCTTTTGATAATGCACACCAAATAGTTGCAGAATGCGTGGAATCAGTTCAACCGGGATTAAATCCATGAGGTTCATCAGAAAAATCCAGCAAAATAGGGTCAGTGCCATGGGTGCAACCAGATCATTTTTTGCAGTGAAGGAGCCACGCACGTTCTCATCCACAAATTCACATAGCCACTCGCAAAAATTCTGAAGTCCACCAGGAGTATCGGTGGTCACCTTACGAGCAATGCTGTGGAACATCCATAGAAATATGGCACCTAATACAAAAGACCAAAATAGACTATCAAGATGTACAGCCATAGTCCCCATCTGTGCAGCCTCGGCTGCACTATGTGCAATCCCCCATGAACCATCTGGATGTTGACCGAAGGTCAAGTTCGTGAGGTGATGGCGAATAAATTCGCTAGAGGTAATATCTTCCGATGCTGCCATACGTATTTCTTGTTCGACTAAAGAAAGATCTTGAACAATTTGCTATCAGTTGACCGGCTTCGATAGCTGATCGATGAATTCGGAGCATTTCATTCTAGACTCTATTCACTGCGATTTACAGGTTATTCTCGAATCACAACTTGCTATTTTCTAGTAAAGTTAAGCCAGTATTGAAAATACACTACTTATCTTGACCACGGCAAATGACACCAACATCGGTACTGAATCAAGATTTAGGAAAACCAGCCCTAATCCAATACCACCGCCCATGACGATCAGCTTCAACACTAGCCCCGAGAAAATCGGCACCATCGCTGCATTGCTACCCGTGGCTGCAAAATCGCTTGATCGTCTCGCACTGCGTGCACTAATCATTGTCCCGATTAAGGCCAGCATGGATCCATAAACGACTGCAATCATTGCGGTCATTACGTCCCCTGACCCGCCAAATTTGTAATACAGTATGAAAGCGATCAATACGGTAACGCTTGCTACGCTCTGTATTCGTATTATTTGCTTGACAGCTCTGTTGAGATCGTGTCGTTCAGACTCAGTGTAATCCGACATAGACTGTATTGTCTAACGACCCTAATCAAGAGTGCAGAATTGTATGAGAAAGTATGAAAAACTTCAACCTAAAATTAGCGCCCAAAGTTAACCTCAAATCTTGGTAATTGGAAAAGTACTACCGAAGAGTAATTTCTCGCCCATTTTTGCAAATACATGTCAATACTCTGGCCTAGCATAGTTAGAGTCAAAATTTGGTGGTAAATTTGGATGCTTTCTGCGCAAGTTTTTTATGGATTAGGACAATAGCAAATATGGCAAATCCTGACTTCGCTTATGTTAAGATAACCGCATAATGAATGCAAAAATTCAACAAGAACACCATAAGTTACCGATCGGTTATCAATCGTTTGCTGATCTTCGAAGGGATGGTTGTTACTATGTTGATAAAACCCCTCTGATTCGGCGAATGATTGATGAGGGAAGGTACTACTTCCTGTCCCGTCCCCGTCGTTTTGGCAAGAGTCTCCTAGTCGACACCTTGCAAGAATTGTTTGAGGGGAACGAGCCGCTGTTCCAAGGTTTGGATATTCACCCGCACTGGGACTGGTCGGTTAAATATCCCGTTGTTCGCCTGACCTTGGATGGGAAAGTCAGCACGCCGAAGGAACTCCAAGAAGCTATTCTAAATCAATTGTATGAAATTGAAATTACATTTGATCTAAAATCCTTGCCCCCGGTAACTTCCGCTTCAGAGCGGCTTCGAAGTATTCTGGCCCGTCTTCATCAAGCGACTAGTCAGCAGGTTGTGATACTGATTGATGAATATGACAAGCCGGTCTTAGATGTATTGGAAGATAACGAGAAGGCCCAGGCAAACCGGAATTGTCTGAGAGAAATCTATAGCATTCTAAAGAGTTCGCAAAAACATATCCGCTTTTTGTTCGTAACTGGTATTACCATGTTTTCCAAGACCAGTTTTTCTTCCGGTCTCAATAATCTTACCAATATCAGTTTATCCCCAAGGT
>JAPOUQ010000048.1 GCA_026708585.1 Gammaproteobacteria bacterium | reverse complement strand
TTGAATAAAATCAATAACTTGATTTTTCAATAATGGCCCACTTGCGAAAGACGGGCTAGAATTTGTTGTTACGACCTATTATCCGAAATAAACAATTCACTGATTTTGGATTATCAGTGGTACAGATCATAATGAATGAGATTTTGATTGCTAAACATCCATGCGTCAAATCTATTATCAAGAAAGAGCATTAAAGTTGCTTACCGAAGGAAACGCTAAGCAAAAAGTAGCAATTAGACTTATAACAATAAGCGGAAAATACGTTTTATCGCGAGCTCTGTACCAAGAGTGATTCTATCTACCGAAAAATATCAAATATCTCATACTCCAATCTAGATAATTATTTTTCAGTAGAGACTTATAAAGAATACTTGATATGATTTATTGATCCATCATATATAATTTTAGGTTCAGATTCTTGTGTTAGCTCATCCCTTATAAGATAGTGATTGATCATTGTTTAGCTGATTTCTAAACATTTTCTGTAAGACCCTTTCGATAGCTTATAAGTCCAATTCTGGAGTTGTCTCCACATCGATATCCGAATCAACTTTCTGACCGGCTTCATTAGCACGATTGGATTCTTCACCCTCTTCCTCGACAACAATAACACGGACTGAAAATACAACCTCTGGATGAAAGTTGATTTCAATTTCGTACTCACCAATTTCCTTGATGTGACCAATGGATTTCTGAACTTCGGATTTATCAACCGGAGCGCCTTGGGCGGACAAACCCTCTGCGATATCAGCTGGAGTGACAGACCCATAGAGATGTCCGGTTTCGGTACATAAACGTCTAATGGTTATTTCCTTGGCAACCTTTTCAGCCCTTATCTTAAAGTCTTCAATAATCTGGCTTCGCTGCTTCGCATATGCCATGCGTAATTCTTCTGCTTTCTTCAGGCCCTCTTCATTGGCACGTATCGCTTTTTGATGTGGAATCAGAAAATTTCTGGCATAGCCATTCCGAACGTCCACCACATCCCCTATCTCACCGAGCTTCTGAACAGTTTCCAACAATACTAGTTTCATGAGACGATCCTAACTTTTATGTTGGTCAGTGTATGGTAGTAGAGCAAGATATCGGGCTCTTTTTACTGCCGTAGTTAGTTGTCTTTGAAAGCGAGTCTTGGTCCCGGTACTTCGCTTTGGTAAGATTTTCCCAGTCTCACTAGTATTTTGCTTGAGCAAATCCAGATCTTTATAGTCAATCGACTCTATACCTGCCGCAGTAAATCGACAGAACTTCGGGCGTTTGTAATGCCTATTCATTTTGCCTCCTTCTCTTCACTCTGTTCTTGTACTTCAGAATCAGCAGAATCCGATTGTGGTTCTTGATCTACCTGCTGTTCTGCCATCGGTTGAGTATCATCTGCTTCAAGCTCGCTATCTTGAATCGCTGATTCTTCAACTTCATTAACATTTTCTTGGGCATCTGGTAGTTCGTTTTCAGCATCTGCATTTTCTTTAGGAGCAGTTTCTACCGTCTCTTGATCAGCCATTTCTTCAGTCGCCAGAACTTCTGTTTGTTGGCTGGAAATTTCACCTGAGCCTTGTAAATCATCATTTTGATTCGCCAAGTCTTCTCGCATTTTTCTCTCACGAGCTAGCTGTTCTGCTTCATCTTCTTGAATCTTGGCGGTGAGAATTGCAGATTGTTCAACAATAGCCGTTTTCCGTCGGATGACTAAATGCCGCAAAATAGAATCATTAAATCGGAAATGTGCTTCAATCTCTTGAAGAGTAGACAGGTCACATTCGATATTCAAAAGAACGTAATGCGCTTTATGCAAATCATTGATCATATAGGCCATAATCCTTCGACCCCAATCTTCTTCACGATGCACATGACCGCCATTGGATGTGACCATTTTTCGGTATCTTTCCATCATGCCAGATACCTGTTCGCTCTGGTCCGGATGTACCAGAAATACTATTTCATAATGTCTCATTAGAAGTCTCCTCTCGGGTTTTATTCTCCTGAAATTTGCAAACTGAGCAAAACAGTGAGAAAAGGAGTATTGATTAAATGGAGTGTGAATTATAAAGGCAATAATGATTGGATTCAATCGCTAGTCTTTTCCAATGTGAGAGAATGGGATGGTCCGCCCAATCAGTCTGGATTTTTCGGCCGGTATAATCCTACGGGAGGCAGATTGAAGCCGAAACCTGAGCGTTCTCGTAACAAGTGAACGAAATTGATCTTTTAGCGTAGCACTTGACAGTTTCCATTACTCCCTTGATTCGATTAAGATCTTCTCAATACTACCTCATTGAGTAAACATTCATTATTTTCTCCAGAGTGATCCTTGAACCGAGTTAGATCCTCTAACTCTATTCGCCCACCTAACAAGACTCTCCCCAAATACATACTCTAAGTTGTAGGATATACTGATCCAGTCCATACCATTTTCCTGATCTTGCATATTGTCTTTGTTGTTGTCTTTTTTAGTGGTTCAATTACGTAGTCCCCTTTCTTGAAAAAGTCTTACCGTTACGTACAGCGATAACCTGCGCCATGATCGAAACTGCAATTTCAGCAGATGTTCGGCTACCGATATCAAGACCAATAGGACCGTGCAGACGTTCAATGCGGTCTTCACTCAACCCCAAAAAGCCGAGGCGCTTACGACGAGATTCATTGCTACGTTTTGATCCGAGTGCACCAACATAAAATAGATTGCGTTCAAGCGCTTCCATCAAGGCAAGATCATCAAGATTTGGATCATGCGTCAGAGCCAGAACCGCAATCGTTGGATCAATTGCTAACTCTCTGACCACTTCGTCTGGATAGCGCGAGTCTATCCTTATGCCAGGTACGCTCCAAACGCTTGCAAAACTTTCCCTAGGTTCACAAATGGTTACATCAAAATCAAGGACGGAAGCCAATTCTGCGACATGACGCGACAACTGTCCAGCACCGATTAGGAGAAGACTCTGTTTCGGTCCGAATATCTTTATTAGAGTCTTACCATCGAATCGGAACTTCTCACCTCTTTGTGCAGGTTGAATTACGATCTTGCCCGATTCAAGATCGACAGTTCGGCTAACAAGTTTGCGTTTTTCGAGCTCCTCAAGGATACCGCGCAACGCAACAGAATCGCTAAGCTGCTCCATGACTAACTTCAGTGATCCTCCACAGGGCAACCCGAAACGCATTGCCTGATCATGACTGATATTGTGCTCCACGACAGATGTCCGGTTCTTTTTCTGAAATCGGGTCACAATTTGCTTTTCAATACAACCGCCAGATACTGATCCAACCAACTTTCCATCATTGCGCACTGCCGCTAGAGATCCCACAGGACGAGGCGATGATCCCCAGGCTTCCACCAATGTGACCAATTCAACGGTATATCCGGACTGCAGCCAGTCGACTACAACCTGTAAAACTTCAGTATCGTCGGTTATCATGAGAGTCCAGTAGACGAACAGAATGTTTTTGGCGAATGCAATGCAGTTTCAGGTCGTTCGACGTATCGATGTCATTGAAAATGGAATTGGAATATACCGGCACTTCCTGCACATGTCGGCTGAATTTCCTGACCAGATGACGACCGCCAACATCTCCTTTAATAGAAACCAGATCTCCGAAAAACTGCCTTGGCCATAATATCGGATTCCCTCTCCTGCCCGAAAACACCGGTATGCAAATTTTGTCTCCTGAAATCAAATGGGCATGAATTAACCGGTTAGACACCTCAGTGGTGAGTTCGGGCATATCGGCAAGAAAGACGATCACCGCACTGGTCGAACTAGGCAGAGAAAGAATACCGGTCCGCAATGATGTACTAAGGCCCTGGTGATAGTTCGGATTGTGGACAGTCTTCACCGGAAATTGTGAGATGGATTCTACGATTTTACTGGACTGAAAACCTGTCACTACGATGACTTGTTGTAGAGAAACGCCTTCAATTGCCAAGAGGGTTCGATGTAGCACAGGCTTTCCATTAATCTGAGCTAGTAGCTTGTTTCCAGATTCCATGCGAGTGGATCGACCGGCTGCAAGCACAATGGCGGCTATAGATGATTTAGCAGTCATTTTTGTATATTGGAAGCTCCAAAACAATTTGATCAGCAATGGCAGCTTCTTCTTTCGGTCATCCGAAGCCGGTCGAGAAACAAGATCTCAGCCTGCCAATTATCCCCCTTTTTAAATATGCATATGCAGTCAACAGACATGTACCGTGCATAAGCGAGTTACACTTCCTGAAATGCCAGTCCGGCAGGTACAAGAAAAAAGGTTCAGGCGAAACGCACTCCATTCGAGACCATCGGCAATCGGGTGACCCGGAGCCCGTCAACGGCAATGGCGTTGGCCAGTGCAGGCCCGGACGGCGGTACTCCAGGTTCTCCAATTCCGGTCGGTGATTCCCGGGAATCCATGATATGGACTTCAATGGCACCGATATCCGATATCCGCAGCGGATGATAATTGGGATAATTCGACTGCATGACACTGCCATTTTCGAACGTGATTTCGTTGCGCATGACATGGCCTATGCCATAACCAATTCCACCTTCAATCTGCGCCTTTACAATATCAGGATTTACCGCCATACCGCAGTCAACTGCACAGACAACTTTCTCGATCTTGACAGAATCCATGGTATCCCTTGAAATTTCGACGACCTGAGCAGCATACGTGCCAAAAGATTTGTGTGCTGCAACTCCACGAGTTCGTCCCGGTACTGAAGGTCGGTTCCAGCCAGATTTTTCTGCAACTAAACGCAGAACTCCAGCCAGTCTCTGTTGGTCTTTCGAATCCCCCGAAAGATGATCCAGCCGCCAGGCGACCGGATCCTGACCCGAGGCTTTCGCCAATATATCCATCATCGATTCCATAACAAAAGCGGTATGGCTGTGTCCGACCGAACGCCACCAGTTCACGGTTATGGCAGACTTGAAATCGGTAAGACCGACGAACTGACCTGGAATCCCATAGAGAGTATCCACCACTCCTTCAACGGATGAGTGGTCGACTCCATTATGCACGAATGCTTGCTCAAACGGCGTCCCCTTGAAAATGGGCTTTCCTGCAATCCGGTGGTCCCAGGCGATTATGCGTCCGTCAGTATCAAGACCAACTCGAACCTTGTGTGCAAATGCAGGCCGGTAAGCACCACCTGAGAGATCATCTTCGCGTGACCATACCAGTTTCACTGGTCGTGATTGGTCACTCAGCGCGAAGGCAAGAGCGGCTTCGACAATATAATCTGCAGTCATGGTGGCACGACGTCCGAACGACCCTCCAGCATAAAGCGTATTGATCTCGATCTTCTCCATCGGCACTTGGAGCACAGCGGCAAGTACCTGATGTGCACCACTTGTAAACTGACAACCGTCATGGAGTTTGACTCCATCAGTTGTTGGTTCGATAGTGCAGGTTAGAGGCTCCATCGGGGAATGACAAAGCCAAGGTAGAAAGAATTCGGCCTCGACGGTCTGTGCGGCACGATCAATCAATCTCGATGTTTCTTTTAGTCCATGGTCTTGTTTTGCAACGAAACTGGGAGGAGTGTTCACTAACGCTAGAAGTGCTGAATCGAGTTCACTCGAACTGCGACTTTCCGCTTGACTAAAGTCCCATTCAATCTCTATCGCCTTACGAGCTTGAAAAGCTGCCCAGGTATCATCAGCATAGACAACAACACCGTTTCCTGCCGGTAAAATCACGGCATCGACAAATCCCGGTACTGACCTAGCTTTTGTTGAATCCACGGAAACCACAGTCCCGCCAAAACTGGGACTGCGGGATACGACAGCAACCAGCTGATTATCCAACTGGACATCCATCGCAAACCGGGCTGACCCATTTATCTTAGGTTGGTTATCTCGACGCGACGTATTCGGATTGCCGATCAACCTAAACGTATCTGGACTCTTAAGTCTGGGGTCGGTAGGAACTTCCAAGGTGGAAGCTGCAGAAACAAATTCGGAAATCGGGGCCTTTCGACTGTCACCGAAAATCATTCCATTCGATAAATCAAGAGTCAATGAATCGACATTCCAGGCCTTGGCGGCAGCACTCAGAAGCATCTCACGGGCCGCTGCACCAGCCTTGCGGTACTGCATGAAGGAATTTGCCATGGCTGTCGAGGCACCTGTACCCTGAGCACCGCCGAATAGTTGATTCCCATAAAGTTTTGCGTTAGAAGGGGCAAACTCTACTTCGATATCATCAAGTTCAATTCCCAGTTCCTCGGCAACAAGAGTTGGAAGTCCGGTAGTGGTACCCTGCCCCATTTCAAAATGCTTAACGATCACAACAATTTGACCATCTGTTCTGATTTTTACAAAAGGTGTAAGGCTACTGTCCCCATCGGATGTCGCGGCTAACGTACCTCGGGGAGAATATCCGATCACGATCGCAGTTGCTACCGCAGCAGAAGTACTCTTCAAAAAGTCCCGGCGAGTCAAGGTAGTGGTCATTGGTTTTCCTCCTGCAAAATCTCAGAAGCACGCATAACGGCTGCCCTTATACGCTGATAAGTCGCACAACGACAGACATTGCCCGACATCTGAGTCTCAATCTCACTTACGTTTGGTTTGGGATTAGCGGCAAGAAGTCCCGCTGCCGACATAATTTGCCCTGACTGACAATAACCGCACTGTACAACATTATGCTCGGCCCACGCCTGCTGTACGGCAAGGCCCACCTTGGAAGAGAGCCCTTCAATGGTTGTGATTTCCGCATCTGCCAGATTTTCTGAAGACATAACACATGATCGAACCGGAACACCATCTACGTGAACCGTGCAAGCTCCGCAGGAAGCTACCCCACATCCATACTTCGTGCCTGTCAACTTGAGTTTGTCCCGCAACACCCATAGCAGAGGCATCCCTTCAATCGCCTCAACCTCCACCTTCTGACCGTTGACATTTAGTTTCAGAAGCATATACAAACCTCACTAATTTCTTTACAACATAATTATTAATCTCCTTGAGAGTATATCATGAGCTCAAAACCGTGTTCTTGATATTTCTCGCAGAGCCATGACGCATTTATGTTTGGTGCAAAATATTTAAGCATAGAGGAATAGTACAGAAAGCGAAATTTTTGAATGAGAGTGAGAGTCTGTCATGCTCACGTCACGACTAAACCTATCCAAACCTTGTAAAACTTATTAACAGAGCACAATCTGCGCTTGAGACTATACGATGATTTTATGAAATGGTGGCCAATTGCAACAATTTAGCCGAATTATTGACTACCATACCGATCACCTGTGAGGACTAGTGAAATTCATCAATGGACAACATCGAGGGAAAATGAATTTCTACCGAGGTAAACCTCGACAACTAGACCTGTTTCGATTTGACCTTCATTCAGTGGTTGATGATGAGAGATCCGCGGGTTGAGAGCAATCGCAGGTAAGCTTTTATGGCCGTTTGCACTTTGGTAGAGTACAAATACTCGGGTGACATTCTGCAACGAAACCTGTTGCGGTGAAGTCATAGAATCCTACACCCTTTTAATTATCAGTCATAGTTCATAAAGAACCCTCCCTCAATACAATGTTTTGAGTGCATCTGTGGCTTGATACATGTCACATCGCAAATAAAGTCAGATTTATCTCGGTACTGGCGGGTACACGGGTCGACATGGGGCCGCTTCGTGGGTATCTTACAAAGAGCTCAAAGCCAGTATGTTAGTTGACATTTCCATTCGATCCATTTCATAAAGATTAGCCATGTCCAACAACTACTTTCAAGTGGCCTAAGGCAAATAACGATAGATTGGCATATTCAGATTACTTGTGACCATTTCCCTGTGAAATTTTGTTGGGACATTAACCAACCCATGGTGGAATCACACATCTTTACATCAAGTACCATACCGCCGTTGTCGAGATAGGTTTCTTGTAAGACTTCACATCTTTGGAATAACTTGGAACGCAGTTTACCAGCATCTGGTTTAAGCTCAATTCTATACTGCACATATTCCTTGCTCACCTGTGATGCTATTGCCTTAATTAGTAAATCTAATCCTTTCCCAGTCATAGCAGAGAGCATTACCGAATCGGGCACATTGTTGCTGTTGTAAATTACTTTCGGCGTCTCATTAATCAGGTCTATTTTATTGAGCACATGGATAACAGGTATGTTATCTGCACCAATTTCCTTCAATACATCTCGTACATGCATTCGAGTTTCCTGACTGTCTGATGCTGAAATATCGGTAACCAACAGCAAATAAGTTGAATTTAACACCTCCTCCAGTGTGGATTTGAATGATGCGATTAAACTATGCGGCAAGTCTCTTACAAACCCAACAGTATCTGAAAGTACTACCGTACCCGCTTTTGGTAATTCTAAGCGTCGCATAGTGGGATCAAGAGTTGCAAACAAACGATTATCACTAAGCGTATTGGCGCCTGTGAGCACATTAAACAAAGTAGACTTACCCGCATTGGTATATCCAACCAGTGAAATGGTCGCAACCGGTGCTCTTTGCCTCGCCCTTCTCCTTAGCTTCCTTTGTGATTCGACCCTCTCAAGCCGGGACGACAAAGTTCGAATACGTTGACCAATCAATCGACGGTCTGTCTCGAGTTGTGATTCACCCGGACCCCGCAAACCTATACCTCCTTTCTGACGCTCTAAATGAGACCAGCCCCTAACGAGGCGAGTTGATAGGTGTCGTAATTGCGCTAACTCGACCTGAAGCTTACCCTCCATTGATGTGGCTCGTTGTGCAAAAATTGAAAGGATTAAACCAGCACGATCCAATACGCGACATTGAATTTGCCTTTCAATATTCCGTTCTTGGACTGGACTAATCGAATGATCAAAAATTACCAGCGACGCACAATTGTATGCGACTATGCTTGCGAGCTCTTCGACTTTTCCCTTGCCGAAAAAAGTTGCTGCAACGGGTTTTGAGCGAACTGACACTATACGAGCACAAACCACTGCACCTGCTGAAATTGCTAATTCATTTAGTTCATCAAGAACATGGTCATTTGCAAGTGCGGAATTTGTAACCTGACAGGCAATAATCGCTCGATCTCGATTTTCAAATTGGACATCTGATGTTGATGAAGAATCGAACTGAATGGTACCCTCATTTAGGTAATCGACAATTTGGTCAGGACGTTGACTAACCATCTCTAATCCATTGCGAATCGAACAAATGTCGACTTACGAGTCATCAAACATAACAATTTTTAATTCGAATTGTCTTCATCTGGCGTTACCTTCACAGACCGAGTTGGGACTATGGTTGAGATGGCATGTTTATAAATGATCTGGTTAACCGAATTCTTCAGAAGAATCACATACTGATCATAAGAGTCGATTTGACCTTGTAATTTGATCCCATTTATCAGGAAAACTGATACCGGTATTCGTTCTTTGCGTAATATATTTAAAAATGGATCTTGCAGGGCCGTCCCACTATATTTTTGCATTTGTTATTCTCTTATTAAATGGATTTGTGGTTCAAAAACCGCTTGAAGTATTCGTTTGTCAATGAGTCTGATCGTTCCTGTACAGAATGTGAATGAAAACTGTCTTTTATCGAGTACACAATGCTTATTGATATTGCTCTATTCATATTGTTCGCTACTTTACAATAACGATTGACCATGAGAAAACAAATCTTATCAAACTGGTTGTGTAAACATATCAGTTGACACTAAGCATAATTCTAGTTTGAAAGTTACGAATCATCATTTATTCATCTTAACATAGTGAGGCAAGTAGTTTCGAAAATTCAATATCGACAATTCAGTACGAGTTGAAGCTTGTATTCGAAATTTTAATCTCGAAACAATCCAAAAAACGATCCGAATTTATATTTGCATTTTCGAAAAGGTTGCATTAGGTATCCGCTCCTAAATATTAACTATAAAATGAATGAGCAAACAACCTCACCCAAATTCAGTGAACCACTTCGTAAGATTCCAAACAAAAACTCATACAAATACGAAGCTGTCATGAATTCATTTAGCGCTTGATTTTTCTCATCAGTAGACAAGAAGCATTAGATCAGCTGAAGACTCTAATCGAAAATAGAAACCCGAAAATACCCTAGATGCATTGTTTGGCATCGTTTTCGGGAGAGCTGAGAATCATTCAATGGGTGATGATAAATCGTGGGTTGAAACCACCAATTGTTATAACCAAGCACTCTTTTTTCGGATCAGGGGAAGACACTGATCAAATGTGGGAATGTGGAATGACTTAACGATCCCTCCGCTTATACCAACTAATATTAATGTTTTGTTCAGTATAAGGTGGGGCAGGATGATCCGGTTTCTCATCAACCCCTTCTACCCAGAATGGTGAGCGTACTGAGCGAATCTTTCCCTCTGTAGGGTGCTCTACTTCATCGAAAAAGTTAATTTCATTCAAGTGTTTATCCTCAAAAAGGTCGCTGAGTGCTTGGACAGGTGAACAGGGAATATCAAGATCACGCAACATCTCTAGCCAAGTCGAAGTGGAGTGTTTTTGCATTGCCTGCTCAAGAATATTATACAGTTCACTAATGCGATCACTACGCTGTGCAGGGTCTCGAACCCAACCTGCTTTTGCCAGATCGGAACGGCCAATTGCTTTGAATAAATTTATCCAGTTCTTCGTGCTATACGGTAATACAGCTAGATAACCATCCTTGGTCGCATAAGGTTTGCGATAGGGTGACATAATACGCTCATAGCCGGTTGTTCCGATTGCGGGTACAAAAGTCTCGCCATCAAGATGCTCTGACAGTAAAAATGAAGCAATACCTTCATACATGGGAACTTCAATATAGCATCCCTGACCCGTATTTGTCTGATGTATGAGTCCCGAGAGAACTGCCAAGGCCAAATGAAGCCCACCTACCTTGTCGCAAAGAATTGTAGGCAGAAATCTAGGTTCACCCTGTTCGTTTTGGTTTAGATCGGCCGCTCCACATGCAGCCTGAATGATGTCATCATAAGCTGGGAGTTCGGCTTTTCTTCCACCACTAGCATATCCTGCCGCACAACAATAAACAATTTTTGGAAATACCTTGCGAATGCTCTCTGGATCAACACCTAACTGTTTTGCCGTTTTGGGACGCATGTTGTGAACGATAACATCAGCTCCATCCAATAAAGAAAATAAACACTGCCTACCTTCTGGAGACTTCATATCCAGAATAACTGATCGTTTGTTTCGATTGCTATTGAGATACCCAGCACCCATGCTGTCGGAACGAGCGGGTCGCACATAACGAAATAGATCACCTGATGGCGGTTCTACCTTGATAATATCCGCTCCAAAATCACCAAGATAACGGGTAGCAAAAGGGCCAAGCACGATCGTTGTCAAATCCAGAACCCTTGCACCTTTCAATAGATCATACACTTTCGACCTCCACTCGTACTCCCTCATGATAAGGAGGCCCATAAACATCTAGAACACAGACCGATTCGGTTCTCGTTGCAGTAAAATCATGTGGTGTATCAACAACGAAAAAACATCCCTCATCAGGACCCACCTCGCAGGTTTCACCTCCAATGATCACATTAGATGTATCATGTAACATATCGCAGAATTCGTCAATTCTAGGAAGAAAATGACAACTCACACTCTGTCTAGGTTTGATGATTCCCAATTCCACTTCGAAGTGTTTTGAACCTTGCTCAGGACCGACGATACGTCGATTGACAGTACCCGTGTGACCTGCCGGCTGATAGCGAGTGAAATCATCTTCTCGATAGAACAGTCTGTCCCTTTTAAGCTTCATTCCATAACCTCCAAATTACCCCATCAGGCTAGGCAACCAAAGAACGATCTGCGGGAAGGCTAACAAGACACCAACAGTAATTATATCCGCCACAAAAAATGGCCCAACTCCCCGGAACACATCCTGCAGGGGGATTTCCAGCGAACGACCCTGATCATCTCTGAGATCCCTTGACACACCAGCAACTACAAAGCAGTTTAACCCAATAGGGGGAGTAATCAGACAAATCTCGGCCATTTTCACAACAATTATACCAAACCATATTGGATCAAATCCCAACGCGATTACAGCCGGATAAACTACTGGCAAGGTCAGGATCAGCATGCCGATTGCATCCATGAACATGCCCAGAACGGCATAGGCCAGCAGTATGCAGATCATGATGATGATCGGTGGCATATCAAGACTTACCACCCAGTCGGAAAAAACCGATGGGAGTCCTGCGAAAGCTAGAAACCGAACAAATAGAAATACACCCCAGATCAAGGTAAAGATCATAACCGTAAGTTTTGCTGTCTCCATCAATGCTTCGCGCAACTTTTCCTTTATTTGAGACATTTGACCCAACTTCAATGCACGATAGACATACAGTCCAAAGACTACACTTGCACCGAGAGCGGCAGCCTCTGTGGGAGTCGCCGTGCCTGTGTAGAGTGAACCAAATATGATCGCTACTACGATAATAATCGGGAAGGTTCCCGGCAGACTCTCGAAGCGTTGTTTCCAAGTGAATCCGGTGATTGGGCGTCCCATGTCTGGACGGGCCATGCACATGCCTACGATCAGAACAGCATATATCAGTGCTGATGCGATTCCCGGCAAGAACCCCGCCAGTAGGAGCTTGCCGACAGATTCTTCAACAATGATTGCATAGATCACCAGAATGGCAGAGGGTGGAATCAGGGAAGCTAGCGTACCTCCTGCAGCGATCACTCCCGCCGTCAGCCTCTTGTTATAGCCAACACGCTTCATATCCGGAATTGCTACTCGCGAGAATACTGCGGCTGTTGCAGTAGATGCTCCAGATACCGCAGCGAAACCAGCTGTAGCAAAGACCGTGGAAACAGCAAGACCACCAGGCATCCATCCTACCCAGCGTCGGGCTGCTTCAAACAGTTTGGACGTTAAGCCCGCATAAAATGCCAAAAAGCCAATCAAAATAAAAAGTGGAAGAACCGACAAAGGATAGGTTACTGTCTTGGAATGAGGGATGGTACCGGCAATGGCTGCTGCTACATTCCAGTCACGAAGCACACATAGTCCCAGAAAACCTGTTAGTGCCGCCGCCACATAAACACGCACACCTAAAACGACCATGACGATCAAACCAATGACACCGAGGATACCGATTTCGCTATTACTCAATTCCGTTAGCATCTGCCTTTTCCCCAGTTTGCATGATTTCCTCTTCTACCTGCTCCGCCGCAGTCTTTGTCAGCGGCACTCCGATCGGCACCAGATTTGGATTAACAACCAGTCTGAGATAACCCAACAACTGAATAAACAGTCGAATCAGGAGAAAGCTCAGTGCCAGCGGTACTACCAGCTTTGCCGGCCAGGTCGTAATTTGGATATCGATCGTGCTATCACCGAAATTGAATGCCCGTTTGAAGTGCGAATATGAATACGGGATCAGTATCGCAACGATAAAGATCGCAGCCGAGGTGGCGAATGCTTCGATTAGCCAGTTTGCACGTCCCTTAAGCCGTGTGATCAATAGCTCCATGCGAACATGGCCACCCACACGCTGAACATAGGCAATGGACAGGACTGCAAATCCCACCATCGAGATTTCAACAATGTCGATATAGCCGTAGATCGGTGAATTGAAAACATTACGCATGATGATCTGAACCAGACCCAGAAACATCATCGCAAAAACCAGCGAACCCGCAAAAAGATTAAATAGGTTCTCAACCGTACCAAAGAACCGGTCAACACGCTGGATACCTCGTCCGAGGAAATCAGTCATTCTAGACTTTCCCAGTCACAACAAATCTATAGTCCCTTACCCATAAAAACTTGTGCAGAAAGTACACATAATTGATTATCAAACTTTGGTACTGGCTATGCCCGATTAGGGATTTATATGAAATCCTGGCCATATCAAATTGCATAGTTATTAACTTAGTTGTCGTTATTTTTCTCGAACATATATATACAGGCATGTCAGCCTTCGGGATTGGAGCAACTGGAAGATTGGAAGTGTTCTCATTGGAGGTCCCGCGAACCCGTCAAAAGATACATGGCTAACACTGTATATAATTTCAGTTTATAGACCACAATCTGTCTAACATCTATCGATGTCAGATAGATTTCAGGTTTGCCGAGACCTGTACGGCACTCTAACGCTAATGAAGCCAAGTTTCAACTCAATAAGATGAACCTACAGATTTAAAAATCGCCTCGATTAATCCGCGTGCGTCGAACTTGTCCTGGTTCTCGTCAATCCAAGCATCAATCACCGGTCGGCCAGCTCCTTTACGGAAAACTGCGAGCTCTTCATCCGAATATACGACCTTTGTAAGCTTTTCTTCCAACATGGGCAAATTTACTTTATCAATGTCAATGTAGGCCTGAATCTGTGCATCAATAACCTCTTCCTTCACATCATCTAGAAGAGCTTTGTATTGACCAGGCAGTGCGTTATAGGCGCTGATGGAAAAAGCCAGAGGACATTCGGATGTACCCGGCGATAGATTAGAGGTATACCAGTCTGCAACCTCATGAATGTTATAAGCCACATGACTGTAGGTAAAAGGAAAGGAGGCTGCATCCATGGTGCCTTGCTGAATACCGGTATAAACTTCTGTTGCAGGCAAACTTGTAGGGGTTGCTCCAAACACCTTCATTGCCTGTGCAACACCTCCACCAGCCCGGACCGTTTTGCCTTCCCAGTCCTTTAATGTTCGAGGTGGCTCACCAGTTCCCATAAATTCATATTGTGGTAGAAATGATGAAGAATAAACCATTGCATTCCATTGCGCTAACTCTTTCTTCACTGCTTCGCTATTGAGTACAGTATCACGGATTTTGCGACTGTTTTCCCATTCACTCATGGGTAAGAAAGGCATTGTCAAAGACATCAGGGCCGGATTCTTCTGGGGGTGATAGAAGTTGCAAAACATTGCACCTTCAAACGCACCGATAGCCAAACCGTCTAGGTTTTCCTTCCCCTTAGACAGGGCTTCGCCATAGTGCAATATGATCTCCCAATTACCTCCTGTCTTTTCAGCTACAAGTGACGATAGCTTTTCTACTCCCGCCGTGAAGGCACGTTGCTTACCCCAAAGTGATATGTTCCACTGTAATTCTGGGCCATCTACTTCCACTGCATGTACACTAGGTAGCAAAAACGTAATAAACGTAGACAGTATGATAGTGATTTTAATCATTATTTTCATAGTTTTTTTCTCGTTAATTAAATTATTACTGGAAAAATTCAGAATGTTGCAGACAAGTCCGCAGTTTTCTTTGGTCTAATAGGATTTTGGCATCTCCAGTGCTCTCTCAGCGACGTAGTTCAGAACCATCTCCTGACTGACCGGAGCTAGGTAAGGAATCATCACTTCGCGCATCAATCTCTCAACATGAAATTCATTCGCATAGCCCATGCCACCGTGAGTCGTTATTGATTGTTTACAGGCATTAAATCCAGCCTCGGCTGAGAGGTACTTTGCGGTATTTGCTTCTAGCCCACAAACCTGTCCTGTGTCGTACAGCCAGGCCGCCTTCATCATGGACAGATAAGCAGCCTCAAGCTCCATCCAGATTTTCGCAAGAGGATGCTGGATTGCCTGATTTTGACCGATAGGACGCTGAAAAACGATCCGATCCCGGGCATAACGAGCTGCACGGTCCAGTGCATCACGACCTATTCCGATCGCTTCAGCAGCTAGCAGAATGCGTTCGGGATTTAGGCTGTGAATGATATAGCGGAACCCCTGTCCTTCCTCTCCAATACGATTTTCAATTGGTATCTCCATGCCTTCAAAATAGATCTCATTCGTGTCAATCGCTTTGCGACCCATTTTGTTTATCTCTCTGATAGTTACTTTTGACCTGTCTAGATCGGCAAAGAAAAGGCTTAACCCTTCAGTCGGTTTTTTATCATCTCTTGGACTGGTTCTTGCTAGTAACATTACTTTCTTGGCAATTTGGGCGGTAGATATCCAAACCTTTTGGCCGTTTACTACATACTGATTTCCATGACGTTCCGCCCGACAGCAAATACGCGTTGTATCTATGCCAGCTTCAGGTTCTGTAACTGCGAAGCACATTTTGAATTTACCTTTGATGATACCCGGCAGCCAGCGCTGTTTTTGCTCTTCAGAACCGAAAGTTTCGATAGTTTTCGGCCCAAAGATATTCATGTGAATACTAGAGGAGGCGGTCATACCACCACCGGAAGCGGCGATAGTCATCATCATCAGGGCAGCCTCGGTAACACCAAGCCCTGATCCTCCGTACCTCTCGGGCAATGCAATTCCCAACCATCCATCTTCAGCGACAGTATTGAAGAAATCCTCTGGAAAATGGCCGGACCGATCTGTATCGCGCCAATACTCATCTGGGAATCTCGCAACGATACCCTCAAGAGCATCTTGAATTGTTCGTTGGTCGTCGGTCATCGAAAACTCCATTTGCAACTCTAATTTCGTCAAATAGATTCAGTTGTAGTCATAATAACATGCACTGCATTAAAAAAATTATTTGTATTTTTTTCAAAATTATTTAATATATTTAAATAATGAATATCGAATTAAAGCACTTTCAGGCTTTCATTGCTGTTGCAAAACATCTACATTTTGCATCGGCAGCACGAGAGATTCATGTCTCTGATCCAACGTTAAGCTTATGGATACACCAGCTTGAAGATATAATTGGAGCACCGCTTTTCTCACGAAGTACAAGGAATGTTGAATTAACCGAAATGGGTAAAGAATTCCTGCCAAGAGCAGATCAGGCAATTAATGCCGCTTACTCTGCTGTTGATTATATTCAGGACTTTATTCACCTGAAGAGGGGCAAGGTAACGGTAGCTGCATTTCCCTCAGTTGCAACAAAACTGTTACCCAGCCTTGTTTCGGAGTTTAGAAATACCAACCCAAACGTAACCGTTAGTATTCTCGATGGTATTGCGGATTTCATTGTAGATTGGATTCAAACAGGGGTCGCAGACTTTGCCATAGCTAGCGAATTGAAAGAACAAGAAGACTTAGAGTTCATTCCTATTTTCGAAGATAGCATCACACTTCTTCTTAGCAAAGGCCATAAACTCTCACACCGAAAGTCTGTAGCATGGCACGAGTTTATCGATGAAAGTGTTGTTACGGTATCCACTGGAACAGGTATTCGACAAACTATTGATGAAACACTTAGCAAACATGGCCTAAAACTGAAAGCCATCATTGAACCACGGATGATTCATACTGTTCTCGCCTTATGTGAAGCTGGGGTTGGACCAGGAATCGTCTTGTCTTCGTATTTACGAGGTGCGCCTCCCGGTCTTGTCGCCATCAAGGTTCGTAAGCCGGTAATTCGGCACCGGATAGGCATTATAAAGCGAGCTTCTACAGTATTAACACCTGCTGCCTCAGCACTGTTTTCCTTAACTACTGAACGATTGTCAGATACTGCAAATCACACCTTTGCATGACTTGATATACATGGTATCCAACGCTTAAGAGTAGGAAATGTCAGGGGGTTTATCGTTTATTTCTGATACATCAGGTTCTGTCTGCATGGATATTCATGGATTCAAGATATTTGACAATCATCTTCTCAAGATTACTATTCTCGGCATTTACCCAAGCTACGTTGGATTGATTGCGTAACCATGTCAACTGACGCTTGGCAAGTTGCCGAGTTGACGCTACGCCCTTTTCAATCATTTCCGTATCGGTTAATTTACCATAAAGATAATCGATCACCTGACGGTATCCAACACTGCGCATGGAAGGTAAGATTTCCGGTTTTCGGATTGATTTTGCTAACCCCTCAACCTCACTAACCAAACCTCTTTCGATCATGTCCATAAAGCGCACCTCGATTCGCTTATGTAAAATTTCCCGAGGACGAAATAAAGCGATTTTTCGATATTGAATCTGCAGATTCTGGGGGCATGATTCTGCTATCACCGATGACGGAGGCTGTCCTGTAATTGTGAATATTTCGTATGCTCTTTTGAGTCGTTGTGTATCCTGAGTTTTAATTCTTTTCGCACTTATCGGATCAACCTCGGTCAGTTTTTGGTGCAAATACAACAAACCCTTCTCTTGAACTATCTGTTCAATTTCAGATCGCACTTCTGGATCCCCTCCGGGCAGTTTTGAGATACCGTTTTCCAACACCGAAAAATAAAACATAGTACCACCCACCAAAAGTGGCGTCTTTCCTTTAGCAATAATTTTTTCGATGAGAGTCAGGGCATCGTCTCTGAACTTGGCGACCGAATAGCTCTCGGTGATCTCACGAATATCGATTAAATGATGAGGGACACGTTGCAGTAATTCTTGATCAGGTTTGGCTGTACCAATATCCATTCCGCGATAGATTTGACCTGAATCCACGCTTATCAATTCTGCATCCAAGCTTTCGAAGAGATGCTCGGCGACCGTTGACTTTCCAACTGCAGTAGGACCCATCAAAAAAATAACAATGGGAACAGTAGGTTTATCTACCACGCATAAACCACTTATCTAATTCTGCCATTGTTACGCTCATCCAGGTTGGTCGACCATGATTACATTGCCCTGAGCGTTCAACGGTTTCTATCTGGCGTAATAAGGCATTCATCTCAAGAATTTCCAGTTTTCTGTTCGCTCGAACGGCTCCATGACAGGCAATAGAAGAGAGAACCTCATGAATTTCGTTCTGCGGACGATCGGTAGTTCCATGTTCCAGAAGATCAGAAGCAGTATCCCGAATTATAGTTTCGATATCATTGTTCTTGAGTAATTCCGGGACTGCTCGAATGACTACCTGGTCTTCAGCAAATACTTCCAGCTCAAATCCAAGCTGATTTAAATCATCTTTATAAGATTCCAGACAACGAACTTCAGAGAATGACATTGCAATTCTGATCGGAACTAACAAAGGTTGTGTCTCAATCGATTCCTGAGAATCCAATTGCTGCTTAAGTGACTCATATGTGATTCGTTCATGTGCAGCATGCATATCTACCAAAATCAATCCATCCTTGTTCTCCGCAAGAATATATACGCCTTTTATCTGAGCAATCGCATATCCAAGCGGTGGAAAATCCTTTTCTTCCTGATCTTCAGACTTCGATTTATTCAGGCCCATATCCCATATACTGGCAATCAAACCTCCATCCGAAGACTGAACCGATCTAGGCATCTGAATACGTTGCTGAGAGCCGAAAATAACGCCCGAAGGACGCGTTTGTGAGTTCCTGTCAGGACTATTCGTTAAAGGCAGTGCTACCTCGCTATCTTCCGGTGAAATACCTGCTACGGCTCTATTCAGAGTACGAAAAACAAAGTCGTAAACCATACGACTTTCCCGAAATCGAACCTCATTCTTAGCAGGATGTACATTCACATCAACTAGCTTTGAGTTCAGTTTCAGAAACAGAACAAAGGTCGGGAATCGACCATGATAGAGAACATCGCTGTATGCCCTTTTGACCGCATGTGAGATCAGATGATCAGTGACTGGTCGCCCATTGACAAAGAAATACTGCAAATCACGCTGACTCCTTGAAAAGGTCGGGAGACCAATCCAACCTTCAAGAGTATAACTATCGACCGTATGATCGATGTACATTGATTGATCCGTAAACGGATGACCACAAAGCTTGATCATACGTTTCGACATCGTTGCAACATTTTCTGCTTTAAAGAGCTGAAATACCGTTTTACCATCACGGATAAAATCTATAGCAACATCTGGATTACCCAAAGCAATTCTACGAACTGTAGTATCACAATAATTAAACTCGGTCCGGTCGGTACGTAGAAATTTTCGTCTTGCCGGAGTATTGAAAAATAAATCCTCAATTTCTACAGTTGTACCGATCGGATGTGCGATCGGACGAATTTCACCTGTTGCTTTGCCACCCTGTGAGCGATATTCATATCCTGATTCATCATCTGCGACTCTGGTTTGTAGAGTCAGCCTCGAAACAGCAGCAATACTTGGCAATGCTTCTCCTCGAAAACCCAGCGTTGAAAGATGAAATAAATCTTCTGCAGAATTCAATTTGCTGGTTGCGTGCCGAGAGACGGCTAGTGGAATTTCCTCACAAGGTATACCAGAGCCATTATCGCTAACGGAAACTCTTTTTATACCACCACGATCGATATGTACACGAATTTCTGTTGCACCCGCGTCTAAACTGTTTTCTAGTAACTCCTTAAGAAGTGATGCGGGTCGTTCGATTACTTCGCCTGCGGCGATCTGGTTGACTAGATTATCATCGAGTAGTTGAATTTTTGCAGGAGTTTTCTTTTGCATCCGATTCATTGGGGAAACTACTGGGAGGTCAGAAAAACTGTCAGTTAGTACTTATAGGCATAGATACCTTGATTCTTGCGTAGATATCGCTTGACACCATTAGTAATTGCAGTGGCTAGTTTAGTCTGATGTGACTTTGTACCCAGCATTTTCTCTTCAGATGGATTGGTAATATATGCTGTCTCAACAAGAATAGAAGGAATGTCCGGTGATTTCAGAACTGCAAAACCTGCCTGCTCTACCCGTTTGCTATGAATCTTGCCGATTTTTTTTAACTCATCAAGCACCTCCATACCAAAACTGACACTTTCACTCACTGTGTGGGTCATGGATAAGTCAAGTAAAACCTTGGCTAGTAAATCATCCATTTCTGATAGGCTAACCCCACCTGATAGATCGGCTGAATTTTCCTTGTCAGCCAACCACCTGGCAGTCTCACTGGTCGCGCCTCTTTGAGACAAAGCATAAACAGAAGCACCTTGGGCTTTAGTATTATGATGGCCATCCGCATGTACAGATATGAACAGGTCTGCATTCATATTACGGGCCATAATTGTTCGACGCCTTAAACTAATGTAGTAATCGCCGGTCCGGGTCAACTCAGCACGTAACCCTGGCTCTTTATCGATCATTTTCTTCAGTTTTTTTGCGACTGAAAGTACAATGGTTTTTTCATATGAACGTTTTCCAACAGCGCCTGGATCTTCACCACCATGACCAGCATCAATGACAATTAGAATATCGCCGGTTCGTTCTCTGTTTTGTCTAGGAGTAGTTACACTTGCTAGTGTCGGTGCCTGTTCTTGCACATGATCTTTATCATAAAAATCAATCACAAGGCGATACTGATATCTGTCGAAGGGCTTCAACAGTTGTAGTTCATAGCGGATCGGCTTGGCAAGTTCAAATACCACTCGCAAGGTATTAGGGTTTGGTTTCCCGGAACGCATTTTTCCAATATATGGACCGAGCTCATTGGCGGGAGGCATAGGCCTACCGAGTGTTGAATGATTCAAATCAACTACCAGTCGATCCGGTGATTTCAGGGTGTAGACCTTGTAATTTGGCTCCTTATCGATATCAAAAACAAAACGAGATCGCTCAGGTGCATGCCACATGCGTATATCTTCAACAACCGCAGATTTAGCATTAATCGACAAACTGAACAGGATCGTTAATAAAATCGGTTTGATAATCAGTGACGTTTTCATTGGACAGGTATTAAGGGCTTGGATTTAACGATATCTCTCGAATTTGACCGAGAACTCTGATGCGAATCGTCAGGGATGGGTTGGGTAAATTCTTTTCAAACTTATCTGGCCATTCAATAAGACATACAGCATGTCCATCAAGGAAATCTCTCAATCCCAAATTCTCAATCTCATCATGTGTGTTTAAGCGGTATAAATCAAGATGATAAATGTCATATTTTGAAGTTTTGTAGGGCTCAACCAATGTATATGTGGGGCTAACCACATTCTTCTGATAACCCAAACCCGTCAAAATACCTCGGACTAAAGTGGTCTTTCCCGAACCGAGCTCACCAATCAAATAAACAACTTCCCCAGGTTCTATTTTCTCAGATATCGTTTCACCGAATTTTAGCATTGAAGATTCATTATCAATTCGGTGAGATTGCGCAAGCATTGTTTCGTCTACACTTAACTGTAACTCCATACAACAATCCGTGTACCTATTATAACCTTTCACAAACTACGAGTCTTGTACTTGATTACATCTTCCGACGAGAACACATTCGTTCATTCTGTTTCATTTTGAGTTTGATTTTCGAGAGCTTGATAAACTTTCGGAAGCACATCAATCACATCAGAAGCAATAAGCGAATGTTCCGTAGATTCTTCTATGGCTAAGTCTGCGGCATAAGAATGAACCCAAACTCCGAGTTCGGCGCATTTACTGATTGACATATCGTAGATTGAATATGCGCCTAGGATGCCACTTAGAACATCTCCCATTCCTGCTGTTGCCATACCTGGATTCCCGCGGTCACAAATTTTTGGAGTTTCAGACTCTGAGTACGCTACGATAGTTCCAGACCCTTTCAGTATGCAAATTCCTCCATAAATACTGGTTATCTCCCGTGCAGATTCAATACGATCAGTCTGTATATCCATACTGTCACAATCAAGCAATGCTGCAGCCTCTCCTGGATGTGGAGTTAATATCCAATTATCTCGTCTCATACGATAGGCAGGTTTTGCCAATATCCTGAGCGCTCCCGCATCGACAACAACTGGACCATGGAAATCCAGAATACGAGAGAATACCCGTTGTGCCCATTTTCCATCGTCTAATCCCGGACCAACAACCAAAGCATCCACTCTTTCTAACAAATCCTCAACCTTCTTCTCTTTAGCAAAGTCCAAACTCATCAACTCTGGACAATGAACTGCCAATATGTCGGCATGTTTTTGTTTGCTTACAACGGTTGTCAAACCACACCCCGCTCTCATGGCTGCGCGACCAGCCAGTAGAACTGCACCGAACATCCCTGTGAAACCACCAAAGATTGCCAGATCTCCATACCTTCGTTTATGGGAATTATGAACTCGTGAGTCAAGGGGAAATGGCTCAATTAATTCTGCATAATGAGTATCTTCATGAGACCCTTCAAGCGGAACATTCAGCGGCTCGTAAAACAAAGTACCGCATTGGTCGCGGCCATCAGCCGTATAACAACCAACTTTTCTACCAATAAAGTTCACTGTGTTTGTCGCTGTAATACATGATTCAAAAGCCACTCCTGTATCACACTCTAGACCAGATGGAACATCGAGTGCAAATATTGAACGAGCATCTTGATTGGCATCATTAATCAATTGCTCAACCGACCCACCTGGAGCATGGTTGATTCCAATACCCAAAATTGCATCGATAATCAAATCACCCATAACCGGCAATGTCTGATCGAGTGGATTATATTGGTTAGCAATTCCACCCGCTTTCAGATACTTGTGATACATCAATTTGGCATCTGGCGTTTTTGGCTTCTCTGTGAAGATTACCTCTACCTGCATACCCAATTCCAATGCGCACAAAGCTACAACATAACCATCTCCGCCATTGTTACCTGGTCCACACAAAACCAGAAAGCTTTTCGTTTCTTGATAGATATCCAAAATACGTTGGAAGGCCTGCTTTCCTGATCTCTCCATTAACTCGCAACCCGATATACCTAATCCCTCAATAGCAAATCGGTCAAGTTGGCGAACCTGATCTGCAATATAAAGTTTATTTTTCATGATATTAGTATCTTATCTGTTTTATATAAGATTTTTTCATTGTTATATTGAAGTTGCTGTATATTACGATATTTACTCTTTTCTTCCGCCATGTTCTTCGCTTCGAGCGATTTCAAGAGTTTCGATATAGGCAGAAATTAACGATGCCTCATAAATTACTCCAATCAATCTGTAGTTATCTTTTTTATCTACCACGGGCAAACTTTCTCCAGTAAAGTCACGAATTCGCTCCATGGCTTCCCAAATCGACAGATCAGAAGAAAAAATGATCTGTTCAACTGCATAATCCTTGCACAGCAACTTTGACAAATCGAATGCTTCTTGCTCTTTTCGAACAATATCATTTAGTGTTATTGATCCGAGATATCGATGTTGATTATCCACAATATAAAGATTTGAATTGCCAGAATTCAGGATGGCCTGTTTTGCTATGTCTAGACTGGTTTCGCCAACAAGTAATGAAAACTTATTTGATATCCAGGCGTCGATTTTCTGATCACTCAACATTACCTTTTCACGTCCCATACTGAGGTCAAAACCCTGTCGCTCAAGTTGCATATCGAACATTGATCGACCGATCAAACGATATCCGAGTAAATTTGCAAATACGGCACTGACCATGGCAGCAACCGCCAAATCATAATTTCGGGTCAATTCAAAAACGATTAATATCACTGTGAGGGGTGAACCCATCACTGGCCCAACTAGTGCTACCATGCCACAAACCATATAAGGTGTTGCTGATGAATAATGCGTACCCATGACTGAAGCACTAATCATTGAGATCAATGCCCCGAAAAGAATCCCACACAATAGAGATGGACTGAAAACGCTGCCGGCCAAACCAAATCCGAAACATATAGCGGTCATGACTAGTTTCAAGGCCAAAATGATAAATAGTTCGCTACTAGGATATCCTGAACCAACTAAGAGTTTCTGCATAACCGGTTCGCCAACTCCAAGAATTTCCGGTACCCACAAACCAACCAATCCCATGCCGGCTCCTGCAATTGGTGGTTTCAGCCAATGGGGAGTATTCAGTCGTCTCGACACATCTGTAAAATACAGCATCATACGTACGAATGCGGTTGCTATTAGTGCGCCCACCACTCCGATCAAGGCAAAAACCAAAAACTCCTCCGGTTTAATTCCACCCACTTCTGGAACATAGAATAGCTGGTGTCGATCGAATATATGATTGGCGACTAGATATCCAACTACTGATGCAATAGCAATCGGTGCAAACAATTTTAAAGAGAAGTGTCGAATAATGACCTCATGTGCAAACACTAATCCTGCGATGGGAGCATTAAAAACAGTGGATATTGCAGCTGCAACACCACATCCAATACCCATATTTGAAGTAAAACCGTATCTGGAACCTAACCGTTCTGTAGCCAAACCCAGAGTAGCACCGATATGAGAAATAGGGCCATACTGACCCAAGGATGCCCCACTTCCCAAAGTTACAACTGATGCAATTGCAGTCTTCAGAGCATTTATAAATGAGGGCTTGAAGACCATGGACTGGGACATTCTGATGGTCTGGACGAGACTTTCAGGGCGTCCTTCTGGCAAATCCGTTAATATCAATCCAACCAGTAGACCGCCAACTACAGGAACCAGAATAAAGATGCCAATTTTTAGAAATGAATGAGTATCCTTTTCTCTTATTTCAATGGACACTTGAAGTACATCGTTCAACCAAACAACTGCCGAGACAAATGATATGGATGCAATCGATGCCAACGCGCCAACAATCAATGCAATCAGCATGATCATAATGGCATTGCGAAGTAGACTACTTTCACTCATCATATTTAGTTGTCCTTACCCATTCTTTTACATTCTTGGCGAATGAGATTTTTCAATAATATACAATCACCGGAGAAAATTCTGTTCATGGACATTTTTGTCTGTCTACAAAATAACAATTCTATGTCTATGTTCGCATATGTATAGAAAGGTAGCGCTAAGAATTATCTGATTAATATCTCTCATCCCATGAACCAAAATGAGATCAAACATCTATCCCGTTCGATTAAGGAATGGGGTGCCGAACTAGGCTTTGAGCAGATTGGTATATCGGATATTGATCTTAAACAGGCTGAATCTCGCTTGGGCAAGTGGCTAGAGAATCATTACCACGGAAAGATGGATTATATGTCTAGACATGGTACAAAACGCACTAGACCGAAGGAACTTGTCGATGGAACGATTCGAGTTATTTCAGCAAGTATGAATTATCTTCCTGAGCCAATGTCAGAGAGTGAGTCGGCACTTGAAGATGCCAGTATTGGGTACATTTCCCGTTATGCGTTAGGAAGAGACTATCATAAAGTCATTCGCACTAGACTGAATAAACTTGCCAAACGTATTGAAAAGGAAATCGGTCCTTTTGGATATCGGATCTTTTGCGACAGTGCTCCCGTCATGGAAAAGCCTCTAGCAGAGAAGGCGGGTCTCGGTTGGATTGGCAAGCATACGAATCTTCTGAACAGGCATAAGGGTTCATGGTTTTTTATCGGTGAAATTTATACCGATGTGCCCCTTCCACTTGATACACCTACCACTTCACACTGCGGTAGTTGTCGTGCTTGCATTGACGTATGCCCTACTCAGGCAATAATAGCTCCGTATGTTCTTGATGCTCGTCGCTGCATTTCCTATCATACGATTGAACTCTATGGACCGATACCTGTTGAGTTCAGAAAATCAATTGGCAATCGAATATATGGTTGTGATGACTGTCAACTTGTCTGTCCATGGAATCGATATGCCAAAATCTCCCAAGAACCCGATTTCTCTCCCCGGCATTTGCTCAATAGCTCTCGCTTGATTGATCTGTTCAACTGGAGCGAACAAAAATTCCTGATCAAAACAGAAGGGTCAGCGATTCGCCGGATTGGATTTCATAGGTGGCTCCGCAATATTGCAGTAGCTCTTGGAAATGCTCCTAAATCAAAAGCTGTCATACAATCACTGAAAGCACGCCAAGGAACAGTTTCTGATCTAGTTGATGAACATATTGGGTGGGCATTACAAGAACAAACAAAAACTCTACAAGAATCAAAAGTCGAGAGCCCAGATTAACTGTCCGCAGGTCCAAAATCTTTTTGCGCGAATGTCTTCGTTCTTCAGAGATTTAATGATCGTTAAATCCAGACTATTTCGATGTTATCGTCATAAACTAAACCTTAGAAAAGTGGGGTAAAAGATTAGATGAATCGTATCTTTGGTGAAGGATTAAAACGTCCTATGTTTCGCCTTTTGCAAAATCAAAGCCTCACAGTATTCCTATACATGGTTGAGTTTTTATCCTATTTCACAGAGAGTTACGAATTCCAACCTTCGTTACCATGATTATGAGCGTTCTGTTGTCTGTTATAAACTCTCTGAAACTGTGTTCCCTTCCGGTAACTGTTCTTTATTTGAATCAGAATCACTACAACCGATATGCTGGTTTCCCCGCACAGATAAATAAGTCGGATTTGCTAGAACAGCATTTCCGCAAACATGGATATTGCCATTGACCCAAACCTCCCCTGAAATGCTTGCCGAGTCGTAAACTTGGGTATTTCCCATCACTTGGGCCTTTCCTGAAATTCTCGCTTGCCCATAGACTGATGAATTTCCACGGATATCGGCGAACCCACTAATCCTTGCTGAGTCGTAGATGCGGGCATTATCATACGCACGAGCAGACTCGGCAAAGACCGCATTACCGTATACCCGGGCATTCCCGAATACTTGTGCGCGACCTTTGATGACAGCATTTTCAGTGACTTTCGCCGATTCCATAACATAAGAGTCTTCCATTACAACGGCATTACCTGAAATCACTGCTGACAAGTAGACAACAGCATTACCTTTAACAACGGCATTGTCCTCAATGCGGGCTTGTTGTTGTGCTTTGGCATTATCACAAAGTGAAGCCTGCGGCCCGATAAAAGCCGAAGCGCTGGCATAAGCCGTGTTCGCTACAAATCCTCCACCATTTGAATGAGAGTGTCCTTGACTTCCACCACAAGATGCAAAGACTGTAGTCCCGAAAATGGCCATTCCGATAACCATAAACGAAATTTGCATGGTCCTTAACCACTTCACAAATCCACTTTTGTTGTTGATTCGGAATTTTTTCATTCTACAATCGCTAGCGTCGTCTATTTTTTCATTTCCGGAATGTAATATGTAATCTTCTCATACATAAACTCTTTACCGGTTAGAAAATACTATTTTTTGCCTTGTAATAATTATCGTTGATTTAGCTATGTTCTGGAAAAGAGACCCTCTCCTAAAAGAAATACTTTTTCTCAGGCAAATTCAGCAACTGCGACTGATACTATTCCCGATGATCTTTTTTTGGCGCACCCGTAAATATTGGTCAGCTTCAACTAGGACGAAACAAGTCAGTTGTTGTAACCATTATACGCCAATTATTGCATGGTAGACGGGGTGATTGGCAGACCGAATAATGACCGTTCCTATACAGATTATAATCTTAGGCAACTTTTTAGGGTAACTTTCCGAATATTTCTTTGAACCACTATAGAATTACCCAAATATTTACATATTGTGGTGGGGGTATTCAAACGTATCCACGAAATAAAAAAGTTCGAACATAACTTTTGGATAAAGTTTTCATTTTCGTTAGCCATTAAATTAAGGGGCTTATAAAGAATGGTTGACAAGTGTTGCCGTGCTAACCGGACATTACCGGTATTACCGCTGAATTTGCAAATAATCGCAGATAATTGCCAAGATCAGGGTTTTAAATGATGCTGGGAATTGTTTGTCAACCATTCTTTATAAACCCCTAAATTAAACCGATAACACCAGATTTGAATGGGACTATTCGACTAGAACGCTAACAAGTACAAGGACATTCTTTTACCCAGATATTGTTGATGCTTATATTTTGCAGATAGTTTCTATGACCCCAAACCTGTTAGTTGGAATTGATCGCAATTTTCTTTTTGTTCAATTGAGAAATAACCGGAATTGCGATATGCAAGAGAGAGATATAACCGATCTTTAGAAAGCTAAGTCATTGATAAAAACCTTTCGATAGTACTTTAGTTCCTCTATCGATTCCAGAATGTCATCAAGTGCTCGGTGTGTGTTGCGTTTTTTGAAACCATTGATTAAATCTGGTCTCCAGCGCTGAACCAGTTCATTTACGGAGCTAACATCGAGATTACGGTAATGCAAATACTTCTCCAGTTTCGGCATTAATCGATGCATAAATCGACGGTCCTGACAAACCGAATTACCACAAAGTGGTGATTCATTGGTTGGTACGTATAGCTTGATGAATTCCAAAGTTTCGGACTCTGCCTGCTGTTCATCGATTTTGGATTCACGCACTTTCTGCACCAAACCACTTTTCGTATGGGTGCGTGTATTCCATTCATCCATTGCAACCAAACACTCTAGCGATTGTTTGATAGCTAGGACTGGACCTTGAGCAAGAATATTTAATTGGGCGTCGGTAACAACGCTAGCTATTTCGATAATACGATCATTGTCTGGGGATAGACCGGTCATTTCCATGTCAATCCAAACCAGATTACTTGGATGCTGCATATAATTTCTGTTCTTTCAGAGCTTGGAGATAATTTGTTGATGAACTACTGCACAAATCGCAATTGCTGCAGTCTCAATTCGAAGAATATGATCTGACAAACATAATTTTAATATTTTTTGATCAGTAATTAGTTGTTTTTCTGAACGACTGTATCCTCCTTCGGGCCCTATGATAAGGATAATCTCCTCATAATTATGCAGATTTGTGAAATTCATAGAGTGTAGTGATTCTCCTTCTGAATCACCTGCGATCATCAGACAACGACCTTTCAACCCGGATTCTCGATTCAACTCACAGAGTTTTTTGAAGGACATCGATGGACGAAATGTCGGAATGTACGGCCGACGACATTGCTTACACGATTGAAGGATTACATTATCCCATCGTTTTTGCATTTTGGAACTGTAATAAACTGCGCTGTGCTCATATTCGAGAGGTACATAGTTGTTCATTCCCGCCTGGACCGCCATACTAAGTAAAGTGGATTGGCGTTCACCCTTAGCAATAGCGCTAGCCAGAGTCACTCGCGGTACAGTTTCTGTGAAATGTTCGGCCTCCATGATCTGGACATTGAGTACATCACCTCGAAGTGATTGATCCAGAATTCTGGCTAGTGCCTTCGTCCCTTTTCCATCCATCAGGTATAAATTATCCCCAACTACAAGCCGTTTTGATTTGCTTGCATGAAGCGCCTCAGGACCAGCAATTACTCCGTGACTACCAGGCTCAGGAATTGGATTCAGATAAATTGGCGTGGAATCAACTCTCATTGTCCTATTGTCTAGGATAGTACAGGTCGTATCGAATCTGTTTGCTCTTGATTTCACCAACCTTCCCTCTCTCTATTGCTGGCTGGTGATGCGGCCGTTTGATGATGACACGCCGAACGTTTGAATTCATAGCCAATTCAAACATTCGATCAAAGGAATGCATGTCCTGCGTATGATCGACTAGATCTCGTAGCAGGGTAATTGGTTTAGGTGAGGCTGCATCACGTTTATAAGAAGGGAACATCGGATCCATATAAATTACATCGGCATCTATGGCGTTAGATTGTAATGCTTGGATACTGTCTGCATGCCTTAAATCCAATCTTTGTTTGATGAGAGGACTCTGACAATGTTCAATCGCATTTTGAGTCAGCACATAAACTAAAGGATTGTTTTCGAAAGCAATGATATTACAGCCCGAACATGCTATCCTGGAGGCATCAACACACCAACCTGCAGTCATATCGATTACAGTTCCCTGTTTGATTCCAATTGCTCGGAGCAAAGGGTCTCCACCTTTAGCCTGAAAACCGGGTGATATCATCGGCACAAAGGGCTTACGTTTGTTTTTCAAATATTCAAGTTGAATCCTATTTCCAGACACTCTAACAAGATAAGGCTTTTTGCTAGTTGTTTGATTTATTTCAGACTCTGACTGCAAAGAAACATCTAGAATCTGCATAACCCTTTTGGTATAGAGAATATTTGACTGATCAGAGACCAGAGTGATAAATTCAGAATGTAACTTTTTTGATAACAACTACAAACATCCAAGTCCAGACAAAAATCCTATTTTCTCCATTTTTCAGTTTTTTTGGTAAGAATTTCGAGGTGGACGAATTTGGGAGTGTATAGCATTTGCCGTAAAACATGACCACTCAATCGAAATCGTAACTCAAGCCAATCTGTTTTTCCGGTTGAAAAAGTTCCGAGTTATTTTAGATCGACTACTGTGCAGTGTCGGGATTCGATTCGGACATGTCCTTGTTCCAGTATATAATCGATCCGATCAGAGGCTTCCATGTCGAGGTCATGAACTCTGCCAGCATTGATCTTCTGATTCTTCTTAACCGCAGTGATCACCTAATCCGCTACACACCGCTCAATCATCAGTTCGGCCGTTTCAATCTGGATATGCATGTCATCAACGGTTACGATTCGATCTCGCAGATCTAGTTCCTGAACCAGTTCACATAACGCAATAATCTCGTTGGATGTAGCGGAACTTCCATCTGCCCCAAAGTGATACTGTAGCTGTGCTCGAAGGCGATCAGCACCTGGCAGATCCGGATTTTCCTTGGCCGGATCTTGGATAACTTTGCTGTCAATTGAAACTGCTGGATGCCCACCCCGAGTAGCAATTGAGACTATCGACACAGTACTCTCTTCCATACCTTCATGCCGATATTGCATGATGCGTTTCATTCAAACCATGCTCGGCATTAAATTTACTTATTATTATTATCGAACATTCAAAATTAGAAAACCTACGCCTATATCCTTTTCAATGAAACATAAGGGCATGATGTAGAATAACCAATGTTCTATAACCATTGAAACTTATAACTTCAATATGGGCTTTCTTAGCGGAAAAAAAGCGCTGATCTGCGGGATCGCGAATAATCGATCTATCGCCTGGGGTATTGCTCAGTCCATGCATAGACAAGGTGCTGAACTTGCATTTTCCTATCCCAATGACAAGCTTAAATCCAGGGTCATTGATCTTGGCAAACAACTGGGCTCAAATACAATTCTACCGTGTGATGTTTCAAGTGATGATGATATCAACAATTTATTTGTTGAACTTGGGGAACATTGGGATAGCCTTGATATACTTGTCCATTGCATAGCATTTGCTAATCGCGAAGAACTTGATGGAAATTATCTTGAGACAGTCACGCGTGAAGGCTTTACTTTAGCGCATGACATCAGTTCTTATAGTTTCTCTGCCATGGGCAAAGCGGCATTACCACTTATGCAGGGTCGAGATGCCAGCATGCTGACCTTGAGTTATCTAGGAGCAGTCCGCTCTATGCCAAACTACAATGTTATGGGATTAGCAAAAGCGAGTCTAGAAGCAAATGTACGCTATATGGCACAATCCCTTGGCAGTCAAAATATCCGAGTAAATGCTATTTCAGCAGGTCCAATACGAACGCTGGCAGCCTCTGGTATCAAGAATTTTCGAGCAATGCTTGGCTATTTCGAAAAAGTTGCCCCATTAGGTCGGCCTGTGACCATAGATGAAGTTGGTAATACTGCGGCATTTCTATGTTCAGATCTGGCATCCGGAATTACGGGCGAAATTACCTACGTTGACGCAGGATTTAGCACCGTTAGTTTGAGTGAGCAACTCCTGCAAGATGAAACTCGATAAGGCTTCAAACCCGAAGAGACAAATTATTTAGTTTATCGATACCTGGCATTCCATCCTCATTCCAACCGCGGATTTTATAGTATTCGGGTAGCATCACATCTAGTTCACATACACCACCCTTGTTAAATCCTGCTGGGACCGGCTCAGCCAAAATACGTGGAGGTAATGTGTCATCTGATTTGGTTAGACCTGCCTTTAAGTTAAATAGCTTCTCAAGATTCCAAATTCTCTCACCGGTTTGCCGAAGTCGTTCGACACTCCACTCACCTGGCAGATCAGCATCAACCATAATTGCAAAATCTTCATACCCCCAAGTACCTGTGGTAAATAAGCACAAGCCAGTTGAGTCTACCATTGCGACAAAGTCCTGAGTTCGAGCACATGCTTCAGCTTTACCTTCCGTACCGGGAGTCTGATAGTCTTCCTCAAACGTATCATGCTTTAAATGACATGCACCTCGATTACTAGTAGCATAACCGAGACCCATACCTTGCATGGAACGGCCATCATAACCGGCAAATTCCTGACCCTTGGCAACCATTGCTAATTCTGGGTGCCCATATTTTTCACACAATAACTTGGAACCAAGACCCAAATCCTTTCCGAAACCTTGGTATTTTCCGGTCTTTTCGGACATGACGACCAAAGCCTCAGCACTTCCAAAACTGAGATCAATTTCATCTGTCTGCTCTTTGGTAATCGCACCTAATTCATACAACTCCATAGCTGCTGCTAGGGTAACTCCAAATGATATCGGGTCCATACCATGTTCATTCATCATGAATCCTGCAAAAGTTAATGCATCAAGATCATCAACTCCGACTACAGGGCCAAATGCAAAAGCAGTTTCATACTCCAAACCTCCAGAGGCAATATGGTATTCGGGACGGTCTTTCACACTGAAATGATTAGGGTCTATATGAGCAATACGCCCACATCCAATGGTGCACCCAAAACAGGCCGCATTCCGAATCAGATTGGTATGCCCATTTCTGTTTTTGGTGGTTACCGATTCGTGATTGATACTGTTCGCACCCTCAAAAGTTACATCTTGGAAATTTCGGGTTGGAAGCCCTCCGAACTCCTGCATGTTATCGAGCATTGCATGTGTACCATAGCGCATCAGACCCCGTCGATTACCACTTTTATGCAAAACACTATTGGTCTTTTGGATAGCAGACATGAATTGTTTCGGGTTCTCATTATTTACACCAAGAGAACCCCTTGCTGCAATTGCTTTTAGATTCTTGCTCCCCATAACCGCTCCGACTCCCGAACGTCCTGCAGCACGATGCAAATCGTTGACCACACAGGCATAACGAACACCTTGTTCACCAGACACGCCAATTGCAGCGATTTTCATTTCTGGTTCCTGATGTTGCTTGTGAATCCATTCATCGGTATACCAAACAGTTTGCCCCCAGATCTCATCAGCAGGTAGTAGCTCAGCCTGATGATTTGAAATTTTGAGATAAACTGGGCGATCTGATTTTCCTCTGATAATGATAAGATCAAAACCAGCATATTTCATCTCGGCACCAAATTTTCCACCCGAGTTCGAGCAAGCGATGGAGCCGGTTAGTGGTCCCTTCGTTACCACAACATAACGACCACTGGTTGAGGCCATCGTCCCACCGAGCGGTCCATTGGCGAAAATCAGCACATTTTCAGGACTAAGTGGGTCTACAGAAGGCTCCATTTCTTCGTAAAGATAACGGGTAGCTAAACCACGAGCCCCTAAATAGTCGTTAGCCCACTCCATGTTCAATGGTTCTGTCGATACAGTCCCTCTGGTTAAATCTACACGTAAAATATTTCTCTGCCAGCTCATAGTTTTCCTTCAAAAAATTTTGTTATCAATAGGTATCCACAGAACCCCGAACAATTCAAGCCGTGTGGCTATTTTCTCAACTAAACAAATACCGAATGACAGCTTTACAGTTGTATTGTGCTATGACGATGGAGGCTTACTGAAAGTCCTGAATTATTCGAATGTAAAAATTTGTGGAAATCTCGGCTTGTATTTTACATGGATTTTAGACCGACAAGACTTGTAAAATGAGAAGATTGCAATGGAGAATTTCTTACTGGGGTTTTAATCCTTGCCAAAACGATATTTTGGATGATGGTTTTGGTTTTAAAACTGTAAGACCTGAACGAAAAAAGGCGACTCGAACCTCCTCCTATGTAGTTTGCCGTAGCTACTCCATCTGTGAAAATCCAATCTTGGATTATGAAGCGTTGGGATTATCCAAGGATTGAATCAGTCAAATCAAAAATGAAAGCATTACATGCGTCCAAGATACCGAATATCGTCATCAGTGTTAAGAAGCTTAAACATATTCTGCAATGATACAAAATCGCATTGATCAACAAACCTTTCAGGCTATCTCGAATCGCACGCCATCACTCCAAACATGAAAATCCGATTCGTTATCTGAACAATTATCAGTTGACTCAATAGCCAAATCGACTAGTTGATAGTAAACCGACCGAGTCAGTTTTGCCTTAAGACGATCCCTAACTTCCACCGTCGGTACAACCTGACCGTTCGTAGGGTTGCACTCAAATCGAAGGGGATGGGACTGATTTACCGTAACCATATCGTCCATATTCGTTCGCAGGTAAATACTAAGATGTTTCCCCTTCCCTTTGGTTTCAATATCAATAGCTAACAATGGATATTCTTCAACAAGTACAAGATACTTGATATGTGGGGTAATCAAAAAATACCCATCGTCCTCAAAAATTAACAAGGATGAAAAGAACTTGAGCATCCTGTCTCGTGTGATTTCAGATTCCTGATAAAACCACTTGCCCAATCGATCAATCGACAAACCAATCTCCATTTCCTGAGTTGGCGACCAGTCGTGAATCGGCCAGCTCTTCTGGGGTTCAAACTGCTCAAACAATCTTTCCGGAGTAATCTCCTGTTCCATGTCTCAATCAGAGGAAGACTAAACTGAAACTTGCATGCTTAATGCATCACTAACAATCTGTGCTGTAATATCCACAGTGTTGATCACTTCCTCATAGTGCATACGAGTGGGTCCGATCACACCTAACACACCAACGATTTGATTATCCTGTTTATATGGTGCTGAGATAAGACTGCAATCTCGAAGTGGTTCAATACCCGACTCTTCACCAATAAAGATGGTGATGCCAGATTCAGCCAAACTGTTTTGCAACAAATCCAACAATATTTTTTTGGTTCGAAAAGTTTCAAACAGGGTCTTTAAACGATTTACCTCGGTGAAATCAGAAATTGAAAGCAAATTACTCTCTCCACTAATCAATACATCTTCAGAAGTTTTTGTATCCTGTTCTAATAGTTTGCTAGCCATCTTGATCGCAGTAGACATCTCTCTTCTCATTTGTTTTTGATCTTTTTGCATGAGTACCAACAATTTTCGTCGGACAACGGAAATACATTTTGAACTGTATTTATGATTGAAAAAATTAGCGGCTTCAATTAACTCTGAACTTGTATACTCGATTTCTGTCGACAAAACTTTGTTTTGCACTTGGCCATCTTCAGTAACCAAAATAGCCAATACACGATTTTTCGACAACTGGATAAACTCAATTTGTCGGATACAGGTTGAACTAACATCAGGCGTTGACAGAATGCCCGCAAAAGAGGTGATTTGGGATAGCATTTCTGTTGCATTCACCAAAATACTCAAAGGGTCTGCGACTCTCTTAAATCGTCCCGACATTTCTTCATATGATATATTGTCAAAAGAATCAGCCTTAATTAAGTTATTGATAAAGAAACGGTATCCCTTTGCAGTCGGAATACGACCCGAAGAGGTGTGAGGAGAGTGTATATAACCCGATTCTTCAAGATCAGCCATTACATTGCGGATTGTTGCTGAACTCAGTCCTAGGGCCGGTATTTTGGAAAGCGTTCTTGACCCTACTGGTACACCGTCATCAATATAATGACGCACTAGTTTATCGAGAACAAAGGTTGCCCGATCATTTAACGATATTTGATCTGAATAAACCATTAGGCTCTTACGAATTTGAAGTGCATGAATTGGTGTACTATGTAGTGAGACACATTAATATCCTGTATAACCATCTACGTAATAAAATTATACAACCTTGTTCGACCAATCTTGTTAATTCAAAAATCACAAAGTTGTAAGGCAATTGTAAAATATATAATACTCTATTGAGTGAGTTCTAGAAGTCGTGAGCATTAACAATATTGGCCTTTTTGGAAAATTCAATGATCACAGCGTCGCTGATGCTGTTATCCAGGTAAAGAAATTTCTTGAAAGCAATAATCTGTCTGTCTACTTGGGTCATACTACATCCTCACAAATTGAAGGTATGCGCTTGGAGGATCAAGAAAAACTTCCCAATGAACTACTCGATCTCTCGATTGTTGTCGGTGGTGATGGCACTATGTTGAGCGTAGCCCGAGAGTTGTCAAAATTTGGAGTACCAGCAGTTGGCATCAATATTGGAAGACTAGGATTTCTAACAGATATTCCAATGTCGAACTTCGAAATCGCACTTGGCTCAATTCTGGAAGGCAATTTTCACGTTGAACATCGAACCCTTCTCCAGTGTAAAGTTATTCGCGAAGGCAAAAAATTACTATCCAGCATTGCACTGAATGAAATAGTCCTCTCGAAAGGAAATATAGGAAGACTGATTGAATTTAGTATTCATGTTAATGATCAATATGTTACTAAACCGAGGGGAGATGGTTTGATTATTTCAACCCCTACTGGTTCAACGGCTTATGCTCTTTCAGCTGGTGGTCCGATCATTTACCCTGACCTACCAGTCATCTGCCTTTCACCGATCTGTCCACATACCTTGAGTAATCGGCCGATATTATTGTCAGAGACGGACCAAATCCATATCTCAAATATTGAACCAAACGAGTTTCCTCCAAACCTCGCTCTCGATGGAGTTATGCTGATGGAGCTAGATGGTTCCGAAATTATCAATATCTCCAGAGCAAAACAAAAATTACAGCTAGTTAAGTCAGATCGTTTTAATTATTTTGAAACTCTCTACAACAAACTAGGTTGGCACGGATAAATGATCGACTGGCTCAAAATCCGCCAGTTTGCCATCGTTGAAAACCTGGACATAGAGTTTGAAGCGAACTTTACTGCTTTAACCGGCGAGACCGGTTCGGGCAAATCAGTCATCATTGATGCGATCAACGTGCTCCTTGGAGATCGTTCAGAAGCAACGCAAATTCGTTATGGACAGGAATCCGCGGAAATTCAGGCGGGTTTCAGCCTTTCAGAGAATCACCCTGCGCTGGAATGGTTATTCGCTCAGGGTATGGATGATTGTACAGATTGTATTTTACGCAGAGTACTACGCAAGGGCCGCTCGAGTCGAGGATTCATCAATAATCACGCTGCGACAGCTTCACAGCTGCGTCAATTAGGTGAATTACTTGTTGACATCCATGGACAGCATGAACACCTATCCTTACTAAAATCTGAAATTCAACGGGATATGCTCGATCAAGCGGCAGGAAATAAAAAACTCATGCTGAAGATAAGTTCATCTTACCAAGAAATTCGTGATCTAAGGTTGCGAATACAGGAAATACAGAAAAGAAGTGAGACGGATGCGAAGCAGATTGAGATACTGCAATTTCATTTAGATGAAATAAAAAAACTGAACCCAAAACAGGGAGAATGGGATGAATTAGAGTCCAAACAACGTAGAGGTGCTCATCAAGTTGAGTTAATCTCTGCCGCATCCAGTATTTATGAAAATCTTTACAGTAGCGAAACAGACAGTTTGAATAGCCACCTTAGTAAGCATATATCCCGTCTTAATCCGCTAATCGAAGTTGCACCAGAGCTGACTGAAATCAGAAAATTGCTCTTAGAGGCACAGATCAATATAGAAGAAGCCTCTAAACAACTTGAACCTCTCATCTATGACAATGAGTTGGATGCTGAATCACTAAAATCGATTGACGATCGACTCTCTGAATACCACTCATTGGCCCGCAAGCACAAGATTCATCCTGAAATGCTAGCAGATCATATGAACAATATTCAGGCTGAATTGGAAACACTTTTCGACCCACAAACTGAAATCGAAGAATTGACGGCACAACTAAATAAAGTCATACAACACTATTTCTGTTTTTGTAAGACTGTTAAAGCCAATCGAAATAAACTATTAAAGGGACTCCAGAAAGATATTTCCACAATAATCAACGGCCTTGGAATGCAGGGGGGATGCTTTGAAATTCATCTAATTCCTGAATCTGGGGATGGGATTACACGTTATGGTAATGAATCTGTCGAATTCAGAGCCTCTGGTAATCCAGGTATACCGACTCAACCGCTCAACAAAACAATCTCTGGTGGAGAATTATCCAGAATATCCCTTGCTATACAGGTTGTTTTGTCTCGAGAATCTAGTGCGCCGACCATGATTTTTGATGAAGTAGATACTGGAATCGGTGGCGAGGTGGCGAATACAATAGGGCAGAAGCTACGTGAACTCGGCGAAAGAGGTCAAGTGATTTGTATCACACATCTGACCCAAGTCGCTATTCATGGAAACCATCAATTCGTTGTTATCAAAAACACAAGGGATGGCGTAGAAACCATGATTCGAAAATTAACCGAAAACGAACGAATAGCTGAGATCGCCAGAATGATTAGCGGAGAGAAAGTTACCTCCCAGACCTTAGAGCATGCTCGTCAATTACTTTCTTCGGTGGGATCACTATGAATGCCCTTTCTCATCTAACGATTAAAGAGGCTTGTCTTGATGATGTTCCCGACATTTCTGATCTGCTCACGATGTATTCCGACTCTGGTATTCTCCTACCTCGTTCAAATACTGATATTTATCATTCCTTACGGAATTTTCGGATTATTCGTGAACATGAGCAACTTGCTGCCTGTGCTTCACTCATGATTTATAATCACGAACTTGCTGAAATTCGTAGTTTAGCGGTTCATCCTGACTACCATCATAATGGCTTAGGTAAACGTCTTGTTCAGCAATTAGAAAGAGAAGCTATTCAGTTGGGCTTGGCTAGGTTGATGGCGCTAACTTACGTTGTTGAGTTTTTTCAGGATTTGGAATTTCAGGTAGTGGATATGGCAAAATTGCCCGAAAAAGTCTGGAATGTTTGTGTTCACTGCCGCAACTTTAATAACTGCGATGAGATCGCAATGGTCAAATATCTCTCATAACGGTATCATAATGAAACTGCAATACCATTTTTATCTGATTATCGCTGCCCTTGCTTTGGTAATATCAGGATGTCTATATCGGCCAGACATCCAGCAAGGCAATGAGCTAACCGACGAGATGTTATCCTCGATCACTCTGGGAATGACCAAAGATGAGGTTGCTGATATTTTGGGAGAGCCATTAATTACCGACCCGTTTAATCGTGATCGCTGGGATTACTATTATTTTCTAAGAGACGGAAAAACCGGTAGCGTTATTCGCCGTACTCTATTCATCGAATTCATCGATGACAAAATTAGCCATTTTGAGGGTTCAGCTCCACCATCGCAATCAGAATCTTTGCCCGAAGCAAATGCTACTGATTCATAGATATCAGAATCAACAACCGACTACAAAAACCCCGAACTTAACCAGATTCTGCAACCAATACATCGGGCGGGGCATATCCGTTTATCACTTTACCGTTTTGTAAAATGATTGTTGGTGTTCCTCGAATACCAATCGATTGGCCAAACTCGTACTGATCAGCTACGGGATTCTCACACTGTACCTGTTTTACTGTACCGCCTGCCTTTGCTACGGTCATTGCATCTGCTTGATCATCAGAACACCAAACGGAAACGGCTTCAATATAACTTTCAGTACCGATACCAGAACGTGGAAACATGAGATAGCGCACTTGTATACCTTCGTTTTGCAAGGCCTCGACTTCCAAGTGAAACTTCTGACAATAAAAGCAATCAGTATCGGTAAACACTGTTACATATTTCTCTAGGGGTTCGCCCATCATGATCATATTGTCTTCCGACACAGCACTGATGGCCTCTGCAATCCTTTTGTTTGAACGTTCTTGTCCGACATCAACTTGTCTAACTGTATCATAAAGATCGCCCACCAGTATGTAGTCACCATGGCTGAAAACATAGTACTCGTTCGAACCCATTGTAACGATATAAACTCCTTCAGCTTCAGAAGGCTCGACCTTCTCGATGAGCATATCTCTGGAAGATATTCTGTTTAATTTCTCAATAAGTCTTGCCTCTTCATCTTTGTCAAATGCAATCGAAATTGGACTTATGGAAATGAGAAGAAAACCCAGAAATAATGGTAAATGTCTATAGTATGGTCGAATCATGGTAATCTGGAAAGAGTAACTGCTTGCCTGAAGTATAAATCATTTCGAACCATATTGACGAATGGAATTATGTCTCCCGAAGTCAGGCTTTCTATCGCCAATTCTGGATCGATAAGGTTGTGACAATGCATGAAAGATCGAGCGGACTTTTGGTTCGGTATCGCTCAACAATTTTACAATATCGGATTTTGTTACACAGAAAAATGGATGGTCCGACCCATCCGATATCAATTTCAGAACCAGGGCCTGTCGAATTAGCGAGTGTCTAGACAGCATATTCAATATACCAGAGGCCTCCATATCATAAATCATACCCTCCTGATACTCTCGGGAGGGCTCGATAACTGTATTGAGTGTCGCTACCACTTCATTACCTGTTTTTCGAGGAGAAAGTTCCCAATGGGTTCCAGTTTCAACATCAATAACTTCATTAGCATAAACCAAACTTCCAAGCTCATGGGAGCCTGAACCAGCAATTCCAAAATTGAACCAGAGCGAGGATTCTAGCCCTAGTTCGATAACATATCGAGAAATTAACAATCCTGTCAGCTGTTCAGCCCTCCTCTTTCCCTCACCAGAAATACCCAAAACTACATGCTTAGATCGAAAAACCTGAAACTCAGAAATCGATTGATCAGCAACAAAATTCGAAATTTTCAGAAATGACTCCGCTTCGGCACGATATGCGCTAATGGTGAATATCACGATTGACCCCAGTGAATTCGTAATTGCTCATAATGGTCAGCTTCGGCGTATTTTTTTCGTTTGATAAACCCATGGATCAAAATTTGTAATTTATCCAAAAGTACCTTTTTCGCTTCATCTACCTGCATGGGATTCAGTTGACCCGACTCAAGACGATTGAGAATTGACCGAACTCTGAATCGATCCATACCCCAGTACCGTTTCGACAATTGATCAGGGTGACCTCCGTATTTGACCATTTGGGGTTTATTAACAAGAGCGAATGGATAGAGAGCGGACATTCGAAGCCAGAGATCATAATCTTCACAAACAGGTAATGATTCATCAAACTTGCCCAACTCATCAAAGACTGAACGAGAGATCATAATCGACGATGGTGATACGCAACAAAGCAGCAAGCAATTACTGAATATCCAGCCACTGGGTTTGCAATGTTTCTTACCTGGATTGATTCGCCTTCCATTACGTATCCAGATTTCGTCTGTATGGATAATTTTTCCTCGATTTTGAGACAAAAGTTCAGCCTGCAGTTTCAATTTATCCGGCAACCACTCGTCATCTGAATCGAGAAATGCCAGCCAGTCACCTGATGATTCGGCAATTCCAGTGTTTCTAGCTGAACTGACTCCAAGATTTGTTTGTTGAATCAAATTGACTTTCGGAAAGGTAGAAGCAACCATATCACTTGTACCATCAGTCGATCCATCATCAATGACTAGTATCTCGTAAGCAGAATGGGTTTGGGCTAGTACAGAACGAATTGCTCTGTCGATCAGGTGTTTTCGATTATAAGTTGGTATGATAACGCTGATCTTCATAAGTCAAGGCAATACCAAAAGACTACGCATTCACTAATTTAGCAACTTGTCGTCTCTTCGTTGATGGTAAGCAATCACCCGCCCTGCAGTATTACAGCAAAACGCTCATTTTCCTCAAGTAGCTCTGGGTCGGTACCATTGTACTCCTTCATTCCCTGAATAATTTTCCGTGGAACACCCATTCCCATATGTTCTAGGAAGCCATAATCTCGCGTAGCGCACACCGGTATAACCGGGCACCCCCTTGGAAGTGCTGGTGCGTCCCCTAAAGCTTCAGACACTTTAGGATTGAACAACTCGATGTCGCCATCCAAAAGCGTATCTCCAACATTTGCTACATTAAGTGCAATGGTCACATAAATTCCAGACTATGCAATTGACTTCCTTTTGATAGTATGCTGCCCGTCAATTCAAATACTGGTAAAACTATATTTTTTTGCCGCAATAATTTTAACATTCAGCAACAATGGGGGACCGAAAGAAATACTTGCCAATTGAATAGTCAACTCATCTCAAAGCAGAAAATCGAGATGAATTTTTAGATGTAACAGTCTCATGAAAACTCTATATAAGATGACTTACAGCATCAACTTCAGTTTTTAACTCTTGCTCGGTTGCAATCATGCGCTCACGACTGAAATCACTGATATCCAGGCCTTGTACAATCTGATAATTACCGTCTATACAGGTCACCGGAAATGAATACATTAACCCTTCTTGAATACCGTAACTTCCATCAGATGGGATAGCCATACTAACCCAATCATCATCTGGTGTACCTAACACCCAATCACGCATATGATCGATTGCAGCTGAAGCTGCTGATGCAGCGCTGGAAGCCCCCCTTGCACGAATTATGGTTGTCCCACGATTCTGAACGGTTGGAATAAAGTCGTTGACTAGCCAGTGTTGATCAATTTGATCAGAAACTGCTGAACCGTTTACGATTACATTTGAAATGTCTGGATACTGGGTAGCCGAGTGATTACCCCATACAGTCATTTTGCTTAATTCAGTATGGTGCAGATTCAGTTTCGTTGATAATTGCGATAATGCTCGATTGTGATCAAGTCGCATCATTGCAGTGAAATTGGCCGGATTCAGATCTGGAGCATTTTTTGCCGCAATAAATGCGTTAGTGTTCGCTGGATTACCCACAACAATCACCTTAATATCACGATTTGCATTGTCGTTTAACGCTTTTCCCTGTACTGAAAATATGGCTCCATTATCCTTGATCAGATCGGAGCGTTGCATATCTGGCCCCCGTGGCTTGGAACCTACCAACATCGCAATATTGGAGTCACGAAATGCAACTCCCGGATCGTCTGAGATATTGACTGAGGAAAGCAACGGAAAAGCACAATCATTCAATTCCATGACCACACCTTCAAGTGCTTGCATAGCGGGGGTTATTTCAAGTAATTGCAACGCAACCGGCTGATCTTTGCCAAGCATATCTCCTGCAGCGATTCGAAATAACAGAGCATAAGAAATATTACCAGCTGCACCGGTTATTGACACTCTAACGGGATCTTTCATTACTATTTTCTGATTGAAAAGCGGATATTATAATACTGTTGATGTTATCGGTTAAGATAAATCATTGGATTAGTTCGTTACAATTTACCTATATGTATCTGTTCACTCTACCCGTTTGATAACCCGATATCAGGTCTGTTCAGTTCTTTAGTACATTCTATCTATTCCAATTTGAATTCTTATCGGTGGCCTTAATAAACACCCTTCTTGCTCTATTTTGAAATAGTTTTTTTATGATAATCTCGACTGTGCTTGCTGGAAAGTTACCGATAGTATCGATACTTGTCATCGGATTGTCGATCAATGCCTCCGGCGCCCAAAACCACCAAACATCGGATGATATCAATGCACCCGAAGATACACAGAAAGAGCAATTTGTAGATAGCAGAATTACCAATCGCGAGGTCGTGGATACAGGAGTAAATCAAGAAAATCTTCTCGACAATAGAAATTTGTGGGAGTTCTTGCAAAAAAATTTCAAGCTCAAATACTCCAATCTCGATGAAAAACTGATTCAAAGTTTTGAGAAGAGGTATAGCAATCCTCCAGAATATTTTGAAAGGGTATCAAAACGTGCATATTGGTATCTCCCCTTTATTGTTGAAGAAATCAAAAAACGTGATTTACCTGTTGATCTTGCGATCATTCCAATTATTGAAAGTGGTTTCAGGCCAACAGCAGTATCGACTTCAAAAGCGGTCGGTTTATGGCAATTTATCCCCTCAACAGGTGCAAAATTTGGATTGCGTCAAGATTGGTGGATCGATGAACGTAAGGATTTCATTAAATCCACACAGGCTGCTTTGGACTACCTCACTTTTCTTTTGGGGGAGTTCGATAATGACTGGGAGCTAGCTTTAGCTAGTTATAACGGAGGCGTTGGGCGCGTGCGTAATGCAATCAATGTGAATCTCCGTACCGATCAACCAACAACTTTCTCTAGTCTGAAACTACCTCGAGAAACCCGCACCTATTTGCCAAAGTTTATAGCAATTCGTAATATCATCTCGAACCCAAAAAAATATGGAATCAACCTGTACCCTATTCCTAAAGAAGCAACCATTGCTGTAGTTGATGCGAAATCACAAATCGACTTAACTCTAATGGCCTCGTTGATTTCAGTTAAACCTCGAGTTCTGAAGGATCTAAATCCAGAATATTTGAATGGCGTTACTCCCCCTGATGGTCCTCATGATATTGTGGTCCCTTTTCAATTGGCTGCAACTTCACTGAACACGCTAGCTAAAAAAGCACCTTGGGTACATTTGAAATGGGACATTCATCGTGTTCAGAAAGGTGAGAATTTAGGTGCTATTGCCGCCCAATATAATACCCATACTCGGATACTCAAACGGCTCAATAACCTGAAATCGGACAAAATTTATCCAGATCAAACTCTCCGTATACCAATTCCCAGGATTGATGAGGAGAAATTTTTCTTCGATTCGGAATCGAAAGTTACTCTGGAAAGTAACAATTTAGAGAATGGAGATATACAATCAAAAACTTCGAAATCGCTGGTTATCCGAAAAAACATAAAGAATTCAATCTTTAGGGTTGGTGATGGTATCTATTATGCAAAAAATAACGATAATCTAGAACACATTGCTAATCTCTTTAGGATTTCTGTAGAACAGCTTCGAGAATTGAATGGTATAGACCCATCATCAGAAATTGTCCATGGACAGCGGCTAATCATCAGAAAAGAATAAGTTTCGAGGCTCGATTTTGGATACCAATCTATTTCATTTGAGATCTAGCTAGCAATAAGTCTTGCCATGCAACTCGCTTTTGGTCGGGACTCCTAAGAAGATAGGCAGGATGATACGTTACGACCAAGGGTATCCCAGTCTTTTCATATGTGTGCACATCCCCTCGTAACTCTGAGATTGGTGTTTTTTCATGAGCATCAAGCAGTAACCGAGCACTTATTCTGCCCAGCGCTACAATTACACGAGGTTGAATCATGGCGATTTGTGCTTTGAGATAAGGCGTACACTGAAAAACTTCATCATCAGAAGGGTCGCGATTTCTTGGTGGTCGGCATTTGATGACATTCGCAATAAAAACCTGATCACGGGTTAACCCTAGAGCAGCGAACATTGAGTTCAGTAACTGACCCGAACGACCTACAAAAGGTTTTCCCTGTAGGTCTTCATCTTGACCCGGAGCCTCCCCGACAAACATCCATTCAGCAGTCGGATTACCGGTACCAGGCACAGCATTTTTTCTCTCATGCGATAACTGGCAAAGTCGGCAAGAACGCACGGCAGAGGCAATTTCTTCAAGATTAGCAAACTGTCGAGGTACAACCTCATTTGAAATAGGCTCCTCAATTTGTTCAATTTCATCTTCTATATTCAGATCCCCCTGAGTTAAGTCGTTATCTGAAGGCAGGCGTGATTTCCAGATGGCTATACCCATCTGGCCCAAAATTTGGGAACGACGCCGATCCAGTTTCATTTCATATTCCAGTAACTCGTTGCGGATGAATTCGGGTCTCCTGACTGTAGATTTTATTCGCGGCATTCACATAAGCTCGGGCTGATGCAACGACAATATCAAGATCTGTACCGTGTCCGTTAAACACTTCGCCATTTTTTTCCAGACGAACGCTGACCTCTCCCTGAGCATCGCTTCCACTGGTTACACTATTTACCGAGAATAACTGAAGAGTACTTTGGGTATGCAATACTTCTTCAATCGCTTTAAAGGTCGCATCAACTGCGCCATTGCCTGATTGCTCTGATACAACCTCCTTATCATCAATTTCAATCACCACTCTTGAACAAGGCGCAGTCCCCGTCTCTGAACTGGTCTTGAGATGTTTTAGAGTGAAATGATCATTTTCGGCTCGATTGCCTGTTTCCGTTACCAAAGCTTGGAGATCGTCATCGAATATTTCATGTTTACTATCTGCCATTCTCTTAAATCGGCGAAAAGCATCATTCATTTCATCTTCACATGAAAACTCAAATCCTAAGTCCTTAAGCCTATCTACAAAAGCATGACGACCGGAGTGTTTGCCGAGTACCATACGATTTGAGCCCCAACCGACATCTTCAGCCATCATGATTTCATAAGTCTCTCGAGCCTTGATTACACCATCTTGATGTATTCCTGCTTCGTGAGCAAAGGCATTTGCCCCAACAATGGCTTTGTTCGGTTGCACAGGAAATCCTGTGATATTTGAAACCAGACGACTCGCTGGAACAATTTGTGTTGTATCGATACCGGTATCACATTTAAATTCGTCCTGTCTTGTTCGAACAGCCATCACAATCTCTTCGAGTGAAGCATTGCCAGCTCGCTCACCTAGGCCGTTTACCGTACATTCGACTTGTCGAGCTCCAGCCATAACCGCAGACAACGAATTCGCTACTGCCAATCCTAGATCGTTATGGCAGTGAACAGAAAATACAACTTTATCTGAATTCGGGATGGTCTCGATAAGATTCTGAATCAGGTTGCCAAATTGGCTAGGCAAGTTGTATCCGACTGTATCTGGGATGTTGATTGTGTTTGCACCTGCATCAATTACTTTTTCGATAATGTGGCACAGAAAATCAAATTCCGAACGTCCAGCATCTTCAGGTGAAAATTCAACGTTATCGGTGTATTTCCGAGCTTGAGTAACCGCTGCCACTGCATGTTCTACAACCTGCTCGCTTGACATACGAAGTTTGCTTTTCATATGAATTGGTGAAGTAGCAATAAAAGTGTGAATGCGCGATGAATCAGAGGGCTTAAGGGCCTCGCCTGCTTTTGCTACATCGTCCGGATTTGCTCGTGCCAATCCACAAACAACGCTATCTTTGATGAGTTCGGCTATAGCTTTAACGGATGCGAAATCTCCGGGACTAGCGGCCGGAAATCCAGCCTCAATTACATCAACCTTCATTTTCTCAAGTTGACGGGCAATTCTTATCTTTTCCTCCTGCGTCATCGAAGCTCCGGGGCTTTGTTCTCCATCACGCAAGGTGGTATCAAATATTACAAGTTTTTCTTTCATTTTGTTTTCTAAACAGCAACAATTTAGGATTCATCTTCGATTGGTCTATAGCCAACCAAGAAAATAAAGAGATAGATTTATGATAGAAGATTACTGCGCCGTCAAGCGCAGTAGAAGTAGCAAGCGCTCGCTTGAAGCGACCTTGATTGGGAGGGTTAATGCTGTATTTGTTTGTTGCATAGGCGGATTGTAAACAAAGAAAATGGGATTTTCAATAAATTTGTTAGATCAAGATAAAAATTATTGAGCCCCATTTACAGTCTCAGAGGTTCTTTGATTTTTCGTTTCTTTGTGAAGTTGATGGTCTGAGAAAATTAATCATATAACTTCACTTTTGATTTACTCTGATGGGCATCAGAGCGAACTAACAGAAATAGTTAAATGTGATTTCAAGAAACTAGCAAGTTAAACTCTCATCCTTTAATAAACTTAAGTCCAGATTGTTCGGAGCACATAATAGCCATTCGTTGGTCAAGTTTACAGGTGTGTCTTCTGCAACAAGCGATACAACTTGTTCTTTTTGCCAATTCGAATTCGCAATTTTATCTAATCTACTTAACGAATTCGGACTAATGGAACCCATCTTAACTTCAATGGGGAATATCTGCCCATCAGTCTCGATCAGGAAATCTATCTCCTGACCATCTCTTGTGCGCAAAAATATATCTGAGTCTCCCTAGCCCTGTGGCGAAAGGATTTCAAGATTTCTGATAATATCTGTGTCTCAAACAGCGGTCCGCTCATAGGACCTAACCTCGCTTGATCAGCATCCCTCCAACCGCTAAGCCATGCAGCAAGCCCCTGCATCTAAGAAGTAGAGCTTGGGACTCTTGGTCATTCTCTTGGTTCGATTAGTATGATAGGGATACACGAGTTTCACCAAAAAACCATCTTTAAGCAAACTCAGCCATTCTTTCGCTGTAGCTGAAGACACCATTGCATCGCGTCCTAGATCATGGTAATTGATGACCTGTCCAGTACGAAGTGCACAAAGTCTCACAAACGTTTCGAATTCTCGGCGCTTTTCTCTGCGAAAATTAAAATTATAGATCATTTTCTTTGGTACCCTTAACTTCATCAAGAAATTACATGCAAACAGTGTTAAAAGCGCAATAGATAGTCTATTGCTAAAAACCTTTAGGATCTCATACCACGTTATTAATCCAACACTCGGATGTATTTTTACTTCAAGATAGGTAAACTGAAGGCTGTGTTGGATTTTGGGGTTTGAGCTGGAGTAAGATTGAATAAAAAACAGATATAGAAAAACTTCAATCGATTAAGGTCTTGACTGCCTTCGAATAAATTTCATTAGACTCGGAATACCTGGCTCATAACAAAGTAATGGTATCTCGTCTTTCATTCCATTTGTAACATCAATCTTCCAGATATAACCGATGTCTGATAGCTGTTGGATATTCTTCCGAATTATTTCTTGGTTGACCGGCAAGCCTCGTTCAGTCAACGATTGATCAATCAACTTCTCAAACTGCTGAACCGGAATATATTGGTCTTCGGTTTTCTTGAAGGTCTTAGCTATATCGGTAGCCAATGGAATCAAACCCAATTCACTTAATTCATTGTAGCGTAGGGTATAAATTGTCGTGCATCTGTTAATCGCAATATGCTCAGCCCCTGAAATAATCTCCATTGTCAATTCATTTGACCCAGTCTCAAGAAGTTGAGAGGCAATACAGTCACCCCATATTTGCAGGAAATAAGGATAGTTATGGGCACGATAGGCTACCTCTTCTGCAGATTCTTCAGCACAAGTTATTTGACAGGATTTCAATGGTATTGTCAGCGCGAATTTAGCTTCTCTAGCTGTAAGACGCCCCAAAGGAAATACGTTACTTTTATCCCAAAAGGTTGCGCTAGCTAGATTTAAAATTTTTTCGAGATTCGGTGTTCCAGCCAAAATCAGAAAAAAAGGACAATCTTCTCCACGTAGATTTTGACCGGCATCCAGCAGGATTCCTGCCATTTTAGGAGTCAATGTATGGGCTTCATCCATAATTAAAATAAATGGACTTTTGCTACTTTTCTCCTGCAATATTTCCTCTATAACCCCAGTTGCTCTAGGCACATCGAACTCTGCATTGAAACTTGCAACTCCAAAATTTACAGAAACTCCCAGACCTTTAAGTCTTTTCAAAATATTCTTATCGCTTCCAGTTATGATACTAACCAATCCTTCCAAACTATTCGCTTTGCGTGGAGTAGTCCATGCAATATCCACTCTCCCATTAGTCATTTCTAATGCTTGTCTTTTCAGATAACGAAGCAAGGCAGTTTTTCCATTACCACGCGGACCATATATGATCATATCTTGATCTGGGGAGGTTTTTTCCAATAACTGATTGAGACATTTATGGAAATAATTCTGTTCCTGCTCACGACCGGTTAGATGTGGTGGAATTTTTCCGCTGCCAGGGTGAAAAAGATTATTTAGTTTTTCTCTTATAACAGACATATTTGACACTTTTTATCGTGACACGACATCTCGAATTTTCTTAAACCAGAATTATTCGTAAACTCTAATCAATCTATGCAATGATACTTGGTTCAACTTTCAGAGGTGTTTAGAACTTTTATAATTGAAGCTCCAATCAGGGTTGAGCAAAGGTCATGTACAACAAGATCTAATTTTTTCCATTGGGTATGTAAGCCTTTCGCTTCTTATATAGACCTGTTTCCCGAAGTTCTGAATATAATTCCTCTATCTTTTTCGAATCCATTGCTTATTCAAATCAGCCCAAGTTAAATCTTTAAGAGTGGAACTTATCTTCACTTTTACTCGCTTACAAGGTTGCAACTCTCGTAATAACAATTCCTACAGTTTTTCAGGATTTTTATAAAGATTGCGTATTTCTTGACGTGAACGAAACCATTCTTTCGCAACTTTCTCTATATGTTTCTTCAGAATTTTATTATATGAGTCAGTTTTATTATTTGATTCCTCAACCAACCTTTCAATTTCTTTCAACTTCATCTCCATGACCTGCCACTCGCTGTTTTGTATATTCTCCCTAGCGGCTCTCCCATCTGCCCTTGAAATAAAGTCCTGAAAGCTTTGAGATGCTCATTCTCCTTCTTTACTCCTAAATCATCCGTATCAGTTATATCAATTATCATCATCTCTGATATTTGGTCCCGAAGCTCATCACGAAGACCAATCTCAATAATTTCTTTGGGAATATTTAGATTGATCTTATTTTCCAGATTAGTCCCGCTCATTTTAATTTCTATATACCCAACATAACCGTTATATACAGTAAGTATCTTTTCCTGTGAAATATTTCGCGGTGGATGATTTCTCAAATCTTCTTCAACATCTTCTATATCTTTTTCCTTTACATCTTCTACAGGTTTATCTTCAGATTGTGCATTTGGATCATTGCTATTAGTATCTCTATGTTTGTTTTTACCATTTTCTGTATCACCTTCAAAAGATTGATCTTCCGACCGTTTACCTTGGCTAGGTTTATCAAGATCTTCTTTGTTAGCTTTTCTATCTTTATTCTGTCCGTCATAAGAATTATTCGGATCTGATCCAGTATCCAAGTCACCTACAGAATCCTTTAGACTTAATGATTTTGAATCCAAAGACATCAACTCACATATAAACTCTATCAATGTTTGAATCGAGCGACCATCAAAGAGGATACCATTTTGAGAAACTTGTTCTATACTATCGACGCTTTCTGCAATAGGCATTCACATGACTGCAATTTCAGATGTTGCAAATGCGGCAATCCTAGGCCATTTCTTTTTTTCACCTTACACTTACCCATAAGATTCCGTATTACTGGTTATGAGCCATAACCAGCCCGATCAACATCCGCATCAAGATCAATTAGAATATTGCAAGGCCTATTTGTTCGATCTGAGGCTTTTAAAAGTGCATTAGCAGTCTTATCCGATATTGCAGGATCCATAATGAATATTTCGGTTGTTGCATCGTCAATCTATTTGATCAACTGATCCTGGTCAATCTTGCAAGTTTTCATTTTTCATCACTCCGATCTCGAATTACTTTTAGTATCAAGAACCTTCACATTACCCTGTTCATGCTCAACATCTTCATCTTCAGTTTCATCATCCTCCATAAATACATTCGTCTGCTCAACTCCCTTAAATCTGCCAATCACAAACATTATAGGACCGGATAACGCATAAGCTAATGCCATAACAAACAAGACTAAAGGTGGATCAAACGATATAAGTGCAATCGTCCCAACAATGGCGAGCAAAACAATAAACGGAATACGGTTTTTCGGATCAAGATCCTTGAAGCTGCGATACTTAATCCTGCTAACCATCAACATGGACATCAAAAAAGTAATCAATGCACTGAATCCAACCAACTCAGATCCAACAAATCCAGCGTCATAAAAATTCCACACCCAAAAGCCAACGAATGCAGCAGCTGGAGGACAGGCCAAGCCATAGAAATACCGATTCTCCTTAGTAGTGATCGTATTGAAACGCGCTAGACGAAGTGCTGTTGCAGCCGTAAAAGCAAAACTGATCAACCACCCCGCTTTACCCATATGTTGCAAAGACCAAAAATAAATCAACATTCCTGGAGCCACTCCAAAGGCAATAACATCAACTAGACTATCGTATTCCTTACCGAAATCACTAGTGGTGTTTGTCCAACGTGCCACTCGACCATCCAAGCCATCCATAATCATGGCAATCAGAATAGCAACAGCAGCTTGGGGATAGTGACCTAAGGTAGCCTGAATTATGGCAAAGAAGCCAAAAAATAATCCGACCGTAGTGAACAGGCTTGGGAGAAAATAAATCCCTTTTCGAGGTCCAGACGTCTTGGGTTCAGACATTACACATCAAATTAACCAATTCGGTTAATTATTTTGTAGGTAAAAATCCTATTATATCATTCCCAGAGTGGACTTTTTGACCAAGTTTTACCTTAATAGTACTGGACCTTGGCATATATAAGTCTACTCTTGAACCAAAACGAATGAAGCCATAGCGTTGACCAGCCTTAACCAAATCACCGGGCTGAACATAACAGATTATTCTTCGGGCGATTAATCCAGCAATTTGCACACAAAATACATCATGCTCATCACCCGTCCGAATATGAATTGCATTGCGTTCATTTTCCTCGGATGATTTATCAAGAGCTGCATTCACATAACGCCCTGGCGAATACCAATGATCAACTACCTTACCTGCAACCGGTATCAAGTTCGAGTGAACTGAAAAAATATTCATGAATACACTAATCATGAATACTGAATCCCCTTCCATATAAGGGTTCGCAGTTTCACAGATTGATACAATTTTACCGCTTGCTGGTGAGACAATCGCACCTTCATCATTTGGAATTATCCTGAGTGGATCCCTGAAGAACTGAATAACGAAAAGTGCCAGCAACCAGATCGGTAAGGCTATAAGTCCAAAATAGTAAGTTGTAATAAAACTTACAAACAAGATAAGAATAACATGAATCCATCCTTCCTTGGCAATGAATGGATAAGCTCGCTGTTTCATCTAATTTTTAGACAATCAGCGAGAAATTTTGAACCCGCGTAGTTCGCGGGTCATAAATAAAAAGAGACTAACGAATAATCAACCCTTTCAAGTATCAGTTTTTTGACTTGTCGATAACCTTGTTATCTGAAATCCATGACATCATGGACCGCAACTTTTCGCCCACTTCTTCTATTGGGTGCTGGCGTCCACGATTACGCAATTCCGGAAATCTTTTTCCGCCTTGCGCATTCTCATCCATCCATTCACGTGCAAACTCGCCAGACTGAATCTCCGACAGAATCTTCTTCATTTCTGCTTTCGTTTGCTCGTTAACAATCCTTGGTCCTCGGGTTAGGTCTCCAAATTCAGCTGTATTTGAAATCGAATAACGCATGTCCGCTATGCCGCCCTCATACATCAAATCAACAATTAGCTTGAGCTCATGCAAGCACTCGAAATACGCCATTTCAGGTGCATATCCGGCTTCAACCAGAGTTTCAAATCCTGCTTGAACCAATGAGGTTGCTCCACCACAAAGAACTGCCTGTTCTCCAAATAAATCCGTTTCGGTCTCTTCCCGAAATGTCGTTTCAATAATGCCGGCACGACCACCGCCAATAGCTGATGCATAAGCAAGAGCAGTGTTATGCGCACTACCAGTCGCATCTTGCTGGATAGCAATCAAACAAGGTACACCCGCCTCTTTTTCAAATGTTGACCTAACCAAATGTCCTGGACCCTTAGGAGCAATCATAATGACATCAAGATCTTCGCGCGGCTGTATGTATTCAAAATGAATGTTAAAACCATGAGCAAATGCCAGTGTTGCACCCTGCATGATTGAACTTTCAATATCAGAATAGATACCACTCATCAATTCATCAGGACATAGCATCATGATGATGTTAGCTTCAGAAACTGCCTGCTTAATCTCTGCCACAGCTAAACCGCTCTGCTCTGCTTTGGCCCAGGAAGATGAATCTTCACGAAGACCAACTACGACATCTAAACCATTATCATTCAAGTTATTAGCATGTGCATGACCCTGTGAACCGTATCCGATGATTACAATTCGCTTCCCCTTGAGGTTGTTAAGGTCCGCATCACTGTCATAGTAAACTTTCATTTTAAACTTCTCGTAATTATTGTTGAATTTAAATATATCGATAGCAAGTTATCAAATTTTATTGATAATATTTCTTAGTAGAAAAAATATTTTTCTTTTGGTAAAAAAGCATGATCAAATTTCATGAATTATGCCCTTAGAATTTTCTTACCTCGGCCAATCCCTAGAATCCCAGAGCGTACGACTTCAATCAACTCAACATCATTTAACGCTAGTAAGAAAGCATCGACTTTATCCGAATGCCCCGTCATTTCAATGGTGTAAGTTGCATCTGTTACATCAATAACGCGACCCCGAAAAATACTGACCAATCGCTGCATTTCATTTCTCTGATCAGCAGTGCTAGCCTCAACTTTTACCAGTAGCAATTCTCTACCCAGATATCGGCCATCGGACAACGAACGTAACTTGACAACATCAACCAGTTTATTTAACTGTTTGGTTATTTGCTCTATGATGGCATCCGTTCCAGTAGTAACTATGGTCATTCGTGCAAGAGAAGGATCTTCTGTGGGAGCAACGGTTAGCGATTCAATATTATATCCACGGGCTGTAAACAATCCGGCTACCCGTGCCAGAGCCCCGGGTTCGTGCTCCAATAATAATGAAATAACTCGTTTCATCAGGCTAGTTCCCGATTTTCAACTTCATTCCGGCATGGTTTGAGCTGTATTTCATTATGACCCTTGCCCGCCGCAATCATGGGATAAACATTTTCTTCGGGGTCAGTCATTACATCAATAAATACCAAGCGGTTCTTCAAGCTGATTGCTTCTTGTATTGCGCCTTCTACATCTTTGGGATCATCAACGCGAATACCTATGTGCCCATAACTTTCGGAGAGTTTCACAAAATCCGGTAAGGCATCCATGTAGGAATGCGAATATCTTCGATCATAGAAAAATTCCTGCCATTGTCTAACCATACCCATGTATTGATTGTTCAGGTTTACTATCTTTATTGGCAAGTTGTATTGAAGGCATGTCGACAGCTCTTGTAAGCACATCTGTATACTTGCATCACCAGTAATGCAAACAACTAAATCATCTGGAAAGCCAAGTTGTACTCCCATGGCTGCAGGTAATCCAAAGCCCATCGTACCTAGACCCCCAGAATTGATCCAGCGTCTTGGTTTTTCAAAATGATAGTATTGAGCCGCCCACATCTGGTGTTGGCCAACATCTGAGGTTACGAAGGCATCTCCGTTTGTGATCTCAAACAGTTTTTGAATGACATATTGCGGCTTGATTAACTTGTCATCCATATCGTACTGCAATGAGTCAACCGCCTTCCAGCTCTCTACCGTCTTCCACCAATCATCAACCGCTGGGCGATCTATTGAGTCGGTTTTCCCATCAAGTACCTTAAGCATATCTTCAAGAACAGACTTGCAATCTCCAACAATGGGTACTTCTACTGCAACATTTTTGCCAATTGAGGATGGATCAATATCAATATGAATGATTCGAGCATTTGGTGCAAATTTATCGAGGTCACCCGTCACTCGATCATCAAATCGGGCTCCAACAGCCAACATCACATCGCAATGATACATTGCCATATTGGCCTCATAAGTACCATGCATACCTAACATTCCGAGAAAGTTTCGGTTTGTAGCTGGAATTGCACCGAGCCCCATCAATGTACTAGTCGACGGAAACCCACACTTATCCACCAACTCTGTCAAGGGTGCTTCTGCTTCTGCCAGAATCGCACCTCCTCCAGTATAAATAATTGGCTTTTTCGCACCCAGCAACAATTCAACGGACTTTTTGATCATTTTGTTGTGACCGCGTGTCCGAGGCTGATAAGATCGCATTTGAATCTTGTCTGGATAAAAATATTCTGCCTTCTCGGCTGTGACATCTTTGGGAATATCAACAACAACAGGACCCGGTCTTCCAGACATCGCAATATAGAATGCCTTCTTGATGGTCTCGGCAATCTTCTTCACATCCTTAACCAGAAAATTGTGTTTCACACAGGGTCTCGTCACTCCAACCGTATCAACTTCCTGAAAAGCATCATCACCGATCAATCCAGAAGGCACCTGACCAGTAATTACCACCATGGGAATGGAATCCATATTCGCAGTAGCGAGACCAGTCACGGTATTGGTAACACCTGGACCTGAGGTTACCAACACCACACCCGGTTTACCAGTTGCTCTAGCATAACCGTCAGCTGCGTGAGTAGCACCTTGCTCATGACGCACCAAAATATGCTTGACCGCTTCCTGGTTGTAAATTGCATCGTAGATATGTAATGCCGCTCCCCCTGGGTAGCCGAATATGTATTCGACCCCTTCATCCTTTAGGCAATTTACGACTATATCAGCACCGCTAAGTATCACTGAAAACCCTCAAATGATGATAATAATAATTCTGTAGTTTATGGCACAGTACGACCATCAAGAAAAACAGATAGTATAACGATAGAAAAGTACTCAATTATAAAAATCAACAAAATATGCAATCAAACTTCGGATGGTATTCCTTCAAGATAACCATCTTCAGCTTTCACGATTTTAATATTTTGCCATGTACCGGTCTCAAATACCCCGTTGCACACAACCGGATGGTAATTGGACATTCTACCCAAAGATTGATCTAGCTCTTTTGAAACAATCTTGTTTTCAATCAACACACGCCCATCTCGACCGACTATTTTTTTCGCTAACCTTTCCCATACCAAAGCACCTTGATCTCGGGCGATTTTGGAGCGGGATTTTTTTACCTCTTTCGATACCTGTGAAGGGATTCTCGAAGCCGGTGTCCCTTCTCGAGGTGAGTAACTAAAAACATGTGGATAGGCAATTTCCAACTCATCAATCGCCTTAATGGTATCCATAAACTGTTGGTCGCTCTCGGTCGGGAAACCAACCAACACATCGGCACTCAATACGAGATCCGATAACCGTTTCCGCAATGCACCCACACGTTCATAAATCATTTCTCGAGTAGCTCTCCTTTTCATCCTTTTTAGGATCAAAGTGTTACCGCTTTGCATCGATAAATGTAAATGTTTACAGATCCGATCTTCCGAAACCATGAGATCAATCAGTTGATCTGTGATATGGACTGGATCAATTGAACTTAGACGAATTTGATAGTCACCTTCAATTTGAAGGATATGTTTAATCAACCCACTCAAGTTAACAACATCATCATCTATATCCGAACCGTATGAACCAATATCTACACCGCTAAGTACAATTTCCTTATAATCATTATCGAACAATTTCTTGCATTGCCGTTTAATCATCGGGACAGAAAATGATCGATTTGGACCACGTGCTGTGTGGATAATACAAAATGTGCAACCTTGATCACATCCTTGTTGAACCTGAATAAACGCCCTGCTCTTTCCTTCATATCCCTCAATGAGTTGGTTAGGAATGGTGATATGTTTGTGAATATCCTCAATCTGAATTTTGGATGATTCTTCTGAACAGTTTCGATGCGTTATTAATTCTGGAATTTGTAGTTTACGGCTATTCCCAACAACCATATCTACTCCAGGAATGTCCGCACAAATCTCTGGAGCAATCTCCGCGTAGCAACCAGTTACTACAACTTTAGCTGCGGGATGATTACGGATAGTTCGCCGAATCAACTGGCGGGTCTGTCGGTCCGCCTCAGCGGTTACCGTACAGGTATTGATCACGAATAAATCAGCAGATTCATTTGAAGGTGCGCGCTTGAATCCTCTTGCCTCTAGCCCAGACGCGATATGTTCGGACTCAAAGGTATTCACCTTACAACCTAGGGTAATTACTGCCGCACTCGATTGATGTCTCGGTTGCGATTCGGGTATATCAACATGAATTGATGTCATGAAACCAACACGGATGAAAGATAATCATCCAAAAATAAGAGGGTGCTCAGGGTCGAACTAATCTTGATTTATTAAAGCAGATCGAGTTTTCGCTAAAAGACAATAAATCAATTAACAGTGAAACTTTCTCCACAACCACACTGCTCCGTAACATTGGGGTTTTTGAAATGAAATGCCGATGATAGACCGTCTTCCACATAATCAAGTTCCATACCATCTAAGAAAGACAGGTGCTCGGAATTTATGATCACTTTAACACCATGACTTTCGAATACGGAATCTGAAGCATTGATCTCTTCGGCATAGCCCAACTCATAGGCATAACCGGAACACCCGGATTTCTTTACGGACACTCGAAGTCCTTCGCCATGACCTCGTGTTTGCAAGTGATTAATTATTCGATTAGCTGCGGCTGTTGTTAATGTTACAGACATTTCAATCAATTCCATTAAATTACCAATATTTCTGCATCGCAGTATACTATGAATCATAACTTTCAGGTATAAATTTGTAGTCCTTGATTCATAGAATAACTTATCATTGAGCAGGAACTTTCAGAACGAAAATGGGGATTTTCGGGATATTTTCAACATATTCTATGAGTCGGTTATGCGATTAATGAACATTGTGACCTCGCGAGCTGATTTTATGATGTTTAATAAAGGACTTGCTCTCATAAATGATGGGAAAATGTCTATACTATCAAACTGATCTGGCTGGGACATTTTTATTTAAATGTTTCCACTTCGGTTTTTTCCTATTACAGATGACACTGTCCATGAATACTCAACGAATCATACTGGCTTCCTCCTCTCCCTACAGACGAGAGATACTAACCAAAGCAGGTCTTGATTTCACTTGGCATGCACCTGCAATAGATGAGTCCCGATATATAGGAGAATCGGCTTCGGAACTGGTGAAAAGACTGGCCAGAACAAAAGCCGAGACATTATCTGAAAAAGAAAATAGTTTGATTATTGGATCAGACCAAATCGCTGAATGTGCAGGACATATTTTTGGTAAACCAAAGAACCGTAGCGAAGCTATTGAACAGTTATCTCGGGCCTCCGATTCGACCATTTTGCTACATTGCGGTCTTGCCTTATTGAACACACAAACACAAAATTGCAGTGTTATCCATGAAACTTGCGAAGTTGTATATCGAAAATTAAGCCGGCAAACCATTGAATCTTATATAGAACGAGAACAACCTTATGATATTTGTGGAAGTCTCAGAATCGAAGGGCCCGGCATTGCTCTTTTGAAACAAGTTAAGTCCAATGATCCAAATACAATTCTTGGTTTACCCCTGATACAACTATTTGACCTACTTTCAGAACAAGTTCAAAAGTGATTTCACTTTATTGGAAATATTCCATCTTCAGAGTGTGCTCTCCTCAATGAACTTGCTATTTCGTATTTGATTAATTTGATCACGAATCGTCGCCGCTGATTCAAATTCAAGGTTCTTTGCATGTTCATACATTTTCTTTTCTAACTGCTTCAATATTTTTCCAAGTTGCTTAGGAGATTTTGCAGTATGATCCAAAAATTCTCCATCGATCGATCCCTCATCTGCAATCACTTTCATGGTTGTAGGGTCTGCTGTAATCACCCCATCAATAATGTCTTTAACCGGCTTGATAATTGATTTGGGAGTGATGTTATGGAGTTGATTGTAATTTTGTTGTTTTATCCTTCTACGATTGGTTTCTTCAACGGCACTTTGAATCGATCTCGTTTCTCGATCTGCATATAGAATAACTTTCCCATTCTGGTGTCGAGCTGCACGCCCAATGGTTTGAATTAACGAGCGGGTTGAACGTAAAAACCCCTCTTTATCCGCATCGAGTATTGCTACCAATGATACTTCAGGGATATCCAATCCTTCACGCAACAAGTTAATTCCTACCAATACATCAAATACTCCCTTTCTCAGGTCGCGGATAATTTCGACACGCTCTACAGTATCGATATCCGAATGCAGATAACGGACCTTAACCCCATGCTCATGAAAATATTCAGTCAGGTCCTCTGCCATACGTTTGGTCAGTGTGGTAACTAAAACTCGATCCCCTACTCCGACTCTCGAGTTTATTTCAGAGAGTAGATCATCAACCTGAAATTCAACTGGACGCATTTCAACTTCAGGATCAAGTAAACCTGTTGGTCGCACAACTTGCTCGATAACCTCAGAGGTTTTTGTTGTCTCATAATCACCCGGTGTTGCAGATACGAATATCACCTGTGGAAGCATTGATTCAAACTCATCAAACCTGAGTGGTCTATTGTCTAAAGCAGCAGGTAGTCGAAACCCATATTCCACAAGATTCTCCTTTCTTGATCGATCACCTTTATACATTGCTCCTATTTGTGGAATCGTGGCATGACTCTCATCAATAAACACAATGGAGTTATCGGGGAGATAATCCATCAAAGTAGGTGGGGGTTCACCAATATCTCTGCCGGATAGATATCGAGAATAATTTTCAATGCCATTGCAATATCCCATTTCCTGCATCATCTCGATATCATACAACGTGCGTTGCTCTAACCGCTGAGCTTCTACCAGTTTATCCAATTTCCTCAATTCCTTGAGACGTGTTTTTAAGTCATCCTTTATCTGATCCATAATTGTAAGAATCGTTTCCTTTTTTGTTACATAATGACTTTTTGGATAAACGGTAACCCGATTTGCTCGCTCTTCAACAACACCAGTCAATGGGTCAAATTTTGACAGTCCTTCGATTTCATCGCCAAATAATTCGATGCGAATCGCCAGACGTTCTGACTCAGCTGGATATATGTCAATTACATCACCACGCACCCGATATGACGCACGTCGAAGTTCCAACTCATTTCGAACATATTGCATATCTGTCAATTTTCTGAGGATATCCCGCTGGTTAATCTGATCTCCGATCTTGACATGTAAAATCATTCCATGATAAGCAGCAGGATCTCCAAGACCATAGATTGCTGAGACTGTAGCAACAATAATTACATCTTCGCGTTCGAGAATTGCTTTAGTCGCTGAGAGACGCATTTGATCAATGTGCTCATTGATCGAGGCATCTTTTTCGATATAGGTGTCTGAACTCGGAACATATGCCTCCGGTTGGTAATAGTCGTAATATGAAACAAAATACTCCACTCGATTCTTTGGGAAAAAGTCCCGCATTTCAGAATAAAGCTGAGCAGCCAGTGTTTTGTTATGTGCGAGGATGAGTGCAGGACGCCCAGTATTTGCAATTACATTTGCCATAGTGAATGTCTTTCCAGAACCGGTGACTCCCAATAAAGTTTGGAATGCCTCTCCTTGTTCTAAACCTCCGATTAAGGCTTCTAGTGCTTCGGGCTGATCACCCGATGGCTGGAACTCACTAACCAGTTGATAGGAGCTATTCACGCGTTCTGGAATCAAGGCTAAAGAAGAATTGATTGGATTGAAGAAAACGATCAGTGATCGTTATCCTATTTTACCATTCGATTGAACTCTTGAAAAAAACCAAACTTCAACGGTTATCGTATGATTTGATCACTTCAATTGATGTCGGCCATATTACTTTTTTGATGTTCACAAAGTAGTAATCGGGAATCTTTTTTCTGCTATGTGCTTCGTGCCAGAAAATTTTGCCAAACCTTTACCTTTTGGTCAAATGACTTGACGTTTTTGCCCGGGACAGGACTTGAAGATGGTAAGTATCCAATTTTGATGCCATTCATATTGAAAAGAGGATGTCTACCCCAGTGACGGTTAAAAATATGCCAGGCTTTCCTTCCATTCAATCCGACTGCTCTGATCTTTGGATATTCTTGGATCAATTCCTCAAGATTATTGACGTTCGGAGACCGAATGTTCGAATCAAGGCTTCCTTTGCGTTCAGCAGATTTCAACACGTCCCACAACGCGATTTCATGCCTTTGGAGAAATGCTCGCTTCAGTTCATAGTCCTTTTCAATGCATTGGTTATAGATGCAAAATAATATCTTCCAAAAATGATTACGCGGATTTGCGTAGTATTCTTGCGTCGAAAGTGAGATATCGCCTGGCAAAGAGCCTAATATAAGGATTCGAGAACTGACATCGATAATCGGACCCAATCCCACTTTTATCATCATGCCTTCGACTCAATAATATTCAATCCGCGCTAGGATTAGTAATTTTTTAAGTTTTAAGTCAAATGACTTGACCTATTTGACCGGTAATATTAGTATTACGCACTCTTGTTCCCCGGTAGCTCAGTTGGTAGAGCGGGTGGCTGTTAACCACCTTGTCGGCAGTTCGAGTCTGTCCCGGGGAGCCAAATCTCTCTTCTAGGTTTTTACCATTTTACCCTCTTAAGCCAGATCAAGCTGTTTTATTCAGGCTACTCTAGTTCCATTTTCAACTTTCTCATCTGGCCGTAACAATACTACTCCTTTTGGGTCCAATACACCCAAAACTAGCACTTCAGATTTGACTCCAGCTATCCGAAGTGATGGAAAATTCATCACCGCAATAACCTGTGTGCCAATTAAGTTTTCAGATGAATATAATTCAGTCAATTGTGCGGAGGTAGTCTTGACTCCAAAATCCTTACCAAAATCTATTTCCAAAACCCACGCAGGAACTCTGGCCTTCTCATTCAGTTTGACCGAAAGAATTGTTCCGGTGTGTATATGAATTTTTCGAAAATCTTCGAGTTTGATTATTTCCATTCATAACTCCTGAAGCATTTTCAATATATTGAATTTATCGATCTGATAAAATACTAGGGATTTGTAGACCTCCAGAACTATCAGATATGGCTGGTTTTACGGGATAGTCATTGGCCTTACCAGTATCACCATCTTGTATGACAAAATCACGCCTATCACGATATAAAGGAGCACGATTTAAGATATAGTTTTGACCATCATTGAGATCAATTACATCCCAATGAGTCATAAACCAGTACTTATATCCCCCGAGAAAAAGGTAGGTGTTGCCCAAGGAAAAAAACCAACCATCCACGCCTTCACCTGCACGGAAACGAGCACACACAAGCTCAAATAACTCTCGCTGATGATCAGCGTCGCTCCTGACATATTCGTGTGGCCAACTGTCTCGATAGGTCACCGCCTCTCGCCATGGTGCCTGGTTAATCAATTCAATAATCTTTAGATTTTCCATAGTTGAGTCCTATTCATTTTTCGTTTTTTACTCATACCCGATAATACATGAATAACTGGAGAACTACTCATCATTAATAAATTGTTATATCATGGTTTTCATCAACAAAAACCGATGACAATTTGTCTCACCATCGCTCAAGAAAACAAACCTGAAATAATAAACCAATGAACATGGTTTATCTGAAAACACTTAATAGCAATTAAATAATGAAGAAAATGTAAATATACTTTGTTAAATTAACAGAGAATTATTGATATATCGGGTGATTTAATGAATCACATACCCTGTGAAAAGACTTTTTTCGGATGAATATTTCCAACTTCATCGCATTCTCCAAGTCCAAGAAATGTTCCGTCATTTGAGTAGACAAGCCCCAAACCTTCCCAATCCGATGTTGTCAACGGAACGGATTGTCCTTGACAAAATGATAAGACATTTTCTCTAGGAATTTTAAATTTCATAAGATGATCTAACGCTTCATCGGTTTGTAGCAGGTGACTATATCTCTGTTCATCTGAGGGCATATCCTCTAATTCTCTCAAGGCAATCGCATCATTAATACTGTAATGTCCAACCTTTACTCTTCTTAATTCTCGAACATGACCACCACAGCCGAGCGATTCACCCAGATCCATAGCAAGACTACGAATATAAACCCCCTTGGAACATTCCACAGTCAAAGACAGATTGTTTTCATTAAAATTATGAACTTCAAGTTTATAAATAACAACCTCTCGTGATTCTCGTTCAACCACTTGCCCTTTTCGAGCCAACTTGTAAAGAGGAGTGCCATTCTTCTTTATTGCCGAATACATCGGTGGCACCTGCTGAATCTTGCCACGAAACCGATCAAGTGCTTGCTCAATACTCGCTATATTGGCATTGACTGGTGAACGAGAAACTATCTCTCCTTCAGTATCACCTGTTTTTGTGGTCTCCCCCAAACGTATAGTAACTTCGTAGGTTTTATCAAAATTCAGGAAAATACCTGCGATTCGTGTTGTCATTCCAAAGCAAAGGGGCAATAAGCCCGTTGCAATGGGATCCAGTGCGCCAGTGTGTCCCCCTTTCTTGGAACGCAATAGACGCTTTACGCGAGTTAAAGCCTGATTAGAACTCAAACCATATGGTTTATCGAGAAGCAATATTCCGTTTACAGGAACCGGCTCGTGATCATGCCTATTCGTCATGAGAGACGTTTAATGAATCGATCAATTGGGTGAGCGACAACCCATGCTCGATACTTTCATCATATTGGAAAGACAATGCCGGAGTAGTGCGCATCATTAATCGTTTACTCAAATTTTTTCGTAGGTATCCAGCACATTTATTCAGTACCTTCTCGATATTCTTCTTATCCGTCGGTTCGGCCAACATGGAAAAAAAGACTGTTGAATTTTTCAGATCCCGACTAACTGAAACTCGAGTGATGGTCACACTTCGAATACGATCATCATGTACTTGACTGGAAATCAGGTCAGAGAGTTCACGCTTGATTAATTCTCCAACACGGCGTGTTCGATCGATTTCTTGCATTGAATGAACGCATAATAACTTGAAGAATGTAATCAAAGAGTCGGCGCACTATGCACAACTTCAAAGACCTCAATCTGATCGCCAACTTTGATATCGTTATAGTCCCTTATACCGATGCCACACTCATAACCATGCTTCACTTCGTTGACATCGTCCTTAAAACGTCTCAACGAATCAATCGCACCCTCAAAAATAACAATATTATTCCGTAACACCCGAACAGGTAAGTTTCTCTTCACTAATCCATTGGTTACATAACAGCCTGCAACCGCACCAATCTTTGGTGATCGAAATACATCTCGAACCTCAACTAGTCCGACATGCTCTTCAACTGCGATCTCATCCATAAGTCCAGTCATGCTCGCCTTTATGGTATCAACCACATCGTAAATGATATTATGATAAAAGACCGTAATTTCTTCTGAATCTATGAGTTTTCTTGCTGTAGCATCAGCTCGTACATTAAACCCAACAATGACCGCTTCAACAGCCTTTGCAAGATTGATATCAGACTCATTGATACCACCGACCAATCCATGCACCACCTTGACATGCACCTCATCGCTTGATAATTTGATTAAGCTTTCCTTGATCGCTTCAACCGATCCTTGAACATCAGCTTTGATTAGAACGTTTAAGGTCTTGATACTGCTTTCCGCCATCCTGTTGAAGATACCTTCCATTTTGCTCTTCTGTTGTTGAGCGGTACTACGTTCCTTGGATTTTCCTTGACGGATAGATGCGATTTCTCGAGCTATTCTCTCGTCAGCAACAGCCATAAAGTCGTCACCAGCAACTGGTACACCTGCCAAACCTTGAACCTCAACCGGTGTAGATGGTCCCGCCTTATCGATATTCTTTCCCTGATCATCACTCAATACCCGAACCCTTCCAGTTTCCTCTCCAGCAAGCAAAATGTCTCCTTTCTGAAGTAATCCCTCCTTAACCAGTAAAGTAGCAACCGGTCCTTTACCTTTATCGAGCCTTGCCTCAATTACCATTCCCGAAGCCTTGCCTGTGGGCTTCGCCCTTAGGTCACAGAGATCTGCCTGGATCATGACTGACTCCAATAGAGAGTCTACACCCTGCCCTGTTAAAGCCGAAACCTCATTCATCAATGTTTCTCCACCCCACTCTTCAGGAATGAGTTCGTGGTTTGTTAATTCTTGTTTCACTCGCTCAGAATCAGCTTCTTCACGATCAATTTTATTGATGGCAACAACGATCGGTACTTCTGCTGACTTCGCATGGTTGATTGCTTCTATTGTTTGTGGCTTGACACCATCATCAGCTGCAACCACTAAAACCACCAAATCGGTAGCTTTTGTGCCTCGAGCTCGCATTGCTGTGAAAGCCTCGTGTCCCGGAGTATCTAGGAAGCAAATTTCCTGATCATGAATCTGAATGCGATATGCACCAATATGCTGGGTTATTCCCCCCGCTTCTCCAGCAACGACCTTAGTTTTTCGCAAATAATCCAAAAATGATGTTTTTCCATGGTCGACATGTCCCATGACCGTAACTATTGGCGGTCTTGTAACCATGTCAATTTCATCCATCTCTTTTCTCAAGACGGTCTCAACATCCTCAAAAACCGCAGGCTTCGCAACATGCCCCATCTCTTCAACGAGCAGGATAGCCGTATCCTGATCCAGTATCTGATTGATTGTTACCATCATACCCATCTGAAACAATTGTTTTACGACTTCTCCAGATTTAACTGACATGGCTTGAGCTAGTTCTCCTACAGAGATGGTCTCTGGAACCATCACTTCATGAATCACCGGAGCAGTGGGCTTTTCAAAGCCATGCTGATGGGTCATACTGGTTGAAACACTGCCTGCCTTCCGAGTGCCCGAAGGGTTTCTTTTTCGTTCTCTGCGTCGCAAAGCATGGAGCTCCTCACGACCTACGGGTTCATCATCATCAGCATTCCAGTTTTCTATTCTCCATTTCTTGACATCCCGTTTACGCCCAGATTTCGCTGAATCAGGAGTAGACTTGTTTTTCTTTCCGGGTGTATATGCACCTCGGTTACTATCTTCTCCATCGTGAACTTCTGAACTATTCGATTTCTCATGAGAAGTTGACTTTCTTTTACCTTTACCTTTACTTTTGCCGGACAATTCCGTAGGAATCGGATCCAATGGCAAGACCATTGAGCTACCATCTTCCAAGGGGGTGATCATTTCTTTAACTGAATCAAGATCATTATCGACAGCCTCTGCATCTGACAATTCTTCCATTTCTTGATGAGGATCAAGACTTTCTTCATCGTTCGCAGTTGTCGCATCTTGGGCAACAACCTCTGAGGCGTTTTCAGTTTGTGTTGATGGAGCTTCCTCTGGTTCAACAAACTCAATATCTTCTACAATTGCCTCCGATTGATTTCGATCTGATACATCTGCTGGAACATCCCCTTCTGAACTTTGTTGTGTGGCTATAGATTCATTCTGCGACTCTTTCTCTTCTCCCTGAGCGTTTTTTTGCTTATTCAACTCAGCTTCGAGAACCCGTCGATCAATAAATTTTCTCTTAACTTTTCTCTCAACTCGTACCGAACGCGTTGCACGCCCCAAACCCAGCTGAGATGTTTGTTTTATTTCCTCTCGGACAGTTTTTTGCCTGGAAAATTGTCCAGTACGAACGATTCCAGTAGGAGCTGTCTGGCTTTTAAATTCTCTGAGCCGATTTTTGTCATCTTCCTCAAGAACAGCATTAGCCACTTTACCCTTTACACCAGCCTGCCGAAGCTGATCAAGCAACTTCTCAGTAGGAATACCAAGCTTTTTCGCGTATGTCTCTATTGTGTCTTTTGACATGATTGATTTGCTATTCGACTTTTCTTTCTTTATTTGACTATTCAGCAAACCATGGTGCACGTGCTGTCATAATCAACTTTCCAGCATCCTCTTCGGAAATGTTGACGACTTCCAGAACTTCATCTACAGCACATTCAGCAAGATCTTCACTGGTTCGAATCCCCGATTTTGCCAATGCAATAGCAAGTTCCGGATTCATTCCCTCAAGCTTTAGCAAATCTTCACTTGGGATTCCTTCTCCTTCATCTGCAAAGGTATTGCGGAGCAAACTATCTCTGGCTCTGCTTCTCAATTCGTTAACCAGATCTTCATCAAATTCCTCGATATCCATCAGCTCATTTTTTGGAACATAGGCAATTTCTTCAAGCGATGCAAAATTCTCCTGCGCCAAAATTCCTGCGACATTCTCATCGATGTCCAACTGAGCCATAAACTGGGCAACTAGCAGATGCATCTCTTCATCCTGCTTTTCTAGCGCTTCAGATTCGCTCATAAGGTTTAATTCCCATCCAGTCAACTCTGAAGCCAGACGCACATTCTGCCCGCCTCGACCAATCGCACGGGACAGGTTTTCTTCAGTTACTACAACATCCATTGATTCTTTCGAATCATCAATGTAAATCGATTCGATTTCTGCCGGAGCGAGCGCCTGAATAACAAATTCACCTAGATTTTCAGAGTGGACAATTATATCGACTTTCTCTCCAGCTATTTCATTAGAGACACTCTGAACACGGGAACCGCGAATACCAACACAGGCACCCACTGGATCAATGGTACTATCGTTACTTTTCACAGCTATTTTGGAGCGAGAACCAGGATCTCTGGCTGCGCCGAGTATCTCAATAATTCCTTCACCCACCTCTGGAACTTCTAACTTGAACAATTTGATTAGAAATTCCGGTGAAACTCTTGTGAGAATTAATTGTGGACCACGGGCTTCCGTATCAATGATTTTTAATAAAGCACGAATCCGGTCTCCGGGACGAAGACCTTCTCGATTGATCATTTCATTTTTCGGCAAAATCGCTTCCGCATCACCCAAATCAATGATCGCATTTCCATGATCCACTCTTCTCACCAACCCAGAAACAAGCTCACCAACCTTTCCCTCATAACGTTCAGCAATCTGATTGCGTTTCGCTTCGCGAACCTTTTGCATAATGACCTGCTTTGCAGCTTGAGCAGCAATCCTGCCAAAATTGACTTCTTGCATCAACTCTTCTATCTGATCACCTACATTCAACTGCGGAGTGTCTTTACGAGCATCTGTTAGTGCAATCTGTCGGTCAGGGTAAAGGTTCTCTTCTGAATCTTCTATGACATCCCAAACTCGGTAAGTATCATATTTTCCTGTGTTTCGATGTATATTTACTCGAACTTCGATATCATCTGGATGCAATTTCTTGATAGCTGTGGCCAATGCAGCCTCAATTGCGACAAAAATAATCTCCTTGTCTAGCTCTTTCTCACGAGAAACGACTTCCGCCATCTGTAAGATTTCATTATTCGAAATTGACATTTTCCAACCCAATCCAAGTTATTCGTAGACAGGATCAATTCGTGCCGACTTGATATCCTCATAGGGCAGCTCAAATAATTCACCATCAACCGCAATAGTTACACTTGATTCACCTGCCTGATTAATCTCTCCCAAGAAATGTTTTCTACCACTCATTTTTTGCATCATAACAATCCTTGCCTTATCACCAACAAAACGCTGAAAATGCTCCGGTCGAACAAGTGGTCTGTCGAGTCCAGGAGAGGAAACCTCCAGGATATATTTCGAACGAATCGGATCTTCAACATCCAAAATCATACTGACTCGGTTACTGACTGCTTCACAATCATCAACTCGAATACCACCCGGTGCATCAATGTAGATCCTCAACAAGGGCTGTTTACCTTGTTGTGTAAGTTCGGTATGAAGCAATTCATATCCGAGTTCATCGATATCCCGAGAAATTTTCTCGACAATGTTCTGTAAACCTGCACTTTTGTAAGTTACAACCACCAATAACTCCGGCTCATTTTGGTGCACTGATGCTCGAGAAACCATACTACCAAGCATGAAAAACCCCGCTCTAGCGGGGTCCTAATGCATCGATTGATCTTGATCTCGAAGTTATATCAGGAAGCCGAAAAACTACCCTGAATAAAGTCTGACCGAAGCCGATGCCCCTTGCCTCTTATAAAAGAAGCCAAACTAAATCAAAAAAAATAGTTAAGCACTCGATTATAACTTCAATTCAAAATTTGGACAACAATTTTGCGACAGATAAATGAATAAATGAGAGCAACTCGCTAAATTTAAACCTCAAGTTTCGGAGTTCAAATTGCATGATTTCAATCAGGCGGTTCCTGTATAAGAAGGTGTTCTTGATCGATGATGTGCGGTTCGAATTGCAACATTTGTGTAAGAA
>JAPOUQ010000033.1 GCA_026708585.1 Gammaproteobacteria bacterium | reverse complement strand
AAATCATAGAATTTCTACCCCTTTGCTGTGACACTATTTATGGCTAATGGGCAGAGCGCGGATCATCAACAACAATATCTGAAACAAACTCGCACGATGCATTTTCATTCTCGTGAATCATATCAATTCGTCTTTTCGATTGTCCGTTTCACCATAACGTAACAGAGTTGGCTTCCGTAAACCATCGTAGACCTGTTCAATACTCTGATTAACTAACTCTCCTTGCTCTGCAAATAGGGATTTACCATCAAGATCACTGTCAACTAGGAATGGGCCAAAGTCACAAACCTCAAACATCCACATAGCTTGAGCAATTCCCAACTCTTCAAGCCAGTGAACAGATAATACCCTTTTGATCCCTTTCCCTAGTAGTGCTCCGGTTCCATAACCTACAGTGGTTAAATACACAGCTCCTCTTGGTGCCAGAATATTTTTATAATCCTCAGCCGGCATACCGCCCTTGCCAATCACGATTTTGGTTTTAGTAATATCCAGCCAGTCACTCATATATTTCGAAAACCGAAAACTCGCAGTTGCAGTTACAGCACCAATTTGATAAGAACCATTAGTATTTACGGATGCTGCCGGTGAACAATGGAAATTCGCATTCGTTATCTCATGAATCGGAACCGGCAAAACCCCTTGTTGGTTCAGAACCCGATCATAGACCCCCTCACGAGCTGTATATACAACCCCATTCAAATATACGATTGAACCAGGTTTTAATGTTGCGAGGGATTCCGGTAATGCCGGCAAATCAATGGTAATTTTCTCAAGCATACTGTCTTACCGGATGAAGTTTTGCACCATTCCAGTCAACACCTTCTCTTCGGTAATAGGGTGTGAACCATTTTGGGTCAGTGCGATATTCGATATACCCATCAGCATGGATTCTTGCAGTTGCTCGTCTTGAAGAAAGACAAAATGTATGAATACTCACCGGCATTCCTCCGGTATGTGTGAATCCAACCTCAATATGCAAGTCAACCGCCATTGATGATCCGACAAATCCCATCGGCCCCATGCCTATGCTGTTACTCGCTTCCATTAACTCAAGTTCCAGTTCGGCAATTTTCGGATCCGGGTTCCGGTCCCCAACAATTCTCAGACATGCCGCCTGTTTACCAAGTTGCATGCAGGTATCCTTGGATCCTCCGACTCCAACACCAATGATTGCAGGCTGACAAGCAAGTCCGCGTTTACCGAAGGCAATCAGGGTATCAAGAAGAAATCGCCGAATACCATCAATACCATCACCTGGAAACAACATTCGGTAATCTGTGCCAAACAACCCTCCCTTATGTACAGTTGTAATATCAATCCATCCAACATCCGGCTCAAAACTCCATTCCACTTCGGGTGCATTGATACCAACGTTGTTGTTATAATCAGTGCGCCAAAGTGGATGTACACGATTCGGCCTCATCGGTACATCTTGAGTAGCTCGAGCTGTTGCCGAACGGATTGAGCGCTCTATACCGGTGAAACCACCGTCAAATCGAGCATCGTCTCCAACCTTGATAAAATATCGGGGTAGGCCAGTATCGGCACACATGGGTCGACGTTCGGCAGTGGCGGTCTCGTAGTTCTTGACCATGGTCTTAATGACAAATCCTGAAAGTTCCTCCTTCTCCTGCTCAGCCGAGTGCTTGATTCCTGTAAGATAATCTTCAGGAATATCTATCGCTGCTTTCTTCATGATTTCGTAGCAGGCTTCTTCAATAGTCTCTTGTGAAATCGATTTCATTAACCTTACCTCAATAATATTAAGAATTCGATTGCTCTTTCGGCGGTATCCCAGCTTCGTCATTGATCAATGATTCACTAGGACAAACAATCGAAAATTCAACTGGTATCATATCAGCAGTTAGATCTTCACCTTTCTGACACACTTGAGTATAGGTTGATGACTCTAGTTCTCCGGTGTCTGGAAAATCTTCTCGGAAATGCGCACCTCTTGAGTCTTCCCTAGATAAAGCCGAGAGTGCAACTGCTCGACTAACTTCAATCAAGTTATACAAATTCAAACAATCTTGCCAACTTAGATTAAAGGTTCGGTCCTGATCAGGAAGTCCAATCTCGGACAGATCACAGTTGTATGTTTCCAGCCCTTCAATTCCTGCACGGATCGAGGATTCAGTACGTACGATGCCCACGCACTCCCACATCTTATCTTGCAATTGATCACGAAGTTCTGACAAGCGTTCAGGGGATTTGCCAAAGGGTTTTTCTGTACGCAAATATCCCTGCTCCACTGACTCTAGATCAGGATCACGCAAGGGAGCATCCTGAAACATTTCTTTTGCCATAGCCTGACCAGCGATACCACCAAAAACTGTTGAGTTAGCGACCCCATTTCCACCCAATCGATTAGCCCCATGAACGCCGCCTGCATCTTCACCAGCAACATACAAGCCTGGCGAAGATGTTGAACCGTCTGCCGACATTTCAATACCACCCATCATGTAATGCGCAGTAGGTACAACTTCAACCCGACCAGCTGCAAGATCAAAACCGCAATCGTTACAACGTTTTACCATGCCGGGAAATTTTTTGCGAACATTGTCTGGACCCAGATGAGCCATTTCAATAAACAATCCACCTTGAGCTGTAACCCGGCCCGATTGAATTTCATGATACATACTACGCGATACAATATCTCGGGTCGCACGTTCTCCATTGGGATGATATTTTTGCATAAAACGCTCACCATCACCATTGAGAAGATAACCTCCCGCTCCGCGTAAGCCTTCTTCCAGAATCGTCCCAGTCATCCGCGTATAGGGGCCTGCTAATACACCCGTTGGATGAAACTGAATCATTTCAAGATCACGGAGTTTCAACCCATATCGGAGCCCCATAGCCAAACCGTCACAGGTTTTATCTCCTGATGGTGTATGGTATTTGTACATTGTTGGTCCAGCACCGGTTGCAAGTAGTACCGCGTGGGCCCGAATTAACCGATATTGTCCAGTCCGAATATCCAAACACAATACCCCAGCAATACCTGAGCGGTCCTTGGCGTGGATCAGTTCAAGTGCCCGGTGTTCTTCAAGCTTTTGAATATCCAAAGTCCAAACCTTTTCCATCAAGCGATTGATGATTTCTATCCCCGTCAGATCACCGCGATGAGCGGTGCGGTCAAAACTTTGTCCAGCAAAGGCCTTCTGATGGAGTGTGCCATCTGGATTTCGATCAAAAAAACAACCCAGCTCATTTTCGAGTTCACAAATCCGCTCAATGGCCTTCTCGCACAAGGTCCATACCAAATCCTGCCTGGGCAACCACTTACCTCCTACTATAGAATCCATGAAATGTCGTTCGATGGAATCACCCGGATTTAAGGCGACATTAAATCCACCTTGGACCATCCGAGTGCAACCTGATTTACCAAACAAACCCTTGGATAGAATCGTGATCGATGCCTGGTGATTTTCTTGTCGCGCATGCAAAGCCGCAAACAGACCTGCTCCACCTGTTCCGAGAATCAGGATGTCTGTACTCAGGGTTTCAATTGAATTAAGAATATTCATAACAGTCACATCATCTGAATTAGCATAAGAACGCTGACCAATAACGAAAATCCCAGACATGAGATCACCCATTTACCAAACTTGCGAGGCGAATTAGAACTTGATATCTCCAATGCGATGACCCGAATCCCAAAGGACAAATGGAGCGCCAGAAAAAAAACCAAACCCCACTCTGCAATCTTGAAAACGGGTTGTTCGACCAATGCCAATGCAGTATCCAAAGATTCTGACCCTCCTAATGCACTAGCTAACATCAAAAAGTGAATGGGCAAAAACAAAGTCAGAGCCAGACCAGAGACACGGTGACCAATGGAAGCCAGATAGCTTTTGTGTGTTCGTAGCGGAGAAAGCATAATCAAAATACCGCAATAACTGCACTCATTCCGAGAATGAGCAGAATCGCGCATAACACCATCGCCAATCCATTGATCATTCTCCAGTCAAGTTTTGTCCATTCTCTCAGGATATTGCGAATTCCGATTGGGGCATGGATGGCCGCCGCCACAACAAATAATCCGTAAAACAGTAGCCAGATAAAATTACCATGGGTACGAGATAGAATTTCATTAGCACTCAACCCTCCTTCAACAGCGACTAGAATCAGGCCAAGATGCACCAGAACAAATGGAATGAGAATCGCTGCCGAAATCCTCTGCACGACAAACAGAGTTTGCTCATTCATGTTCATTTGCCATTTTTAACGGATATAAAAGCCAGTTTCTTCAATCCGGCTATGCTATTTGCTGGACTTAATTCAACTGGGCAGTACCTTGTGCAATTTCCATGACTGTGACACGAGCCACATCCATCCCGAGAGAATGCCTTATTGAATGTCTCTTGTTGTGCAGTGTGTCGCTCATCATTCAGTAGCGTCCATACTCGATTAAGTGCTGCTGGGCCAATATATCTGCGATTCCAATACACGACATCACAAGCACTATAACAAACAGCACAATTGATGCATTGAAGAGCAGAATCAGCCAGTTTACGTGAGCTGGACTCAGGATTGACTTTTTGTGGTCTATCGTTACGAGTTGTCTGACCCTGAAAGATCGCACCCGCCCTTTGCCAAGTTTGAATAAACGGTTCGAGATCGCATACCAAATCCTTGATGCGTGGAAGATTACGCAAGGGTTCAATTGTCAATAGTTCGTCATGTATAACTCTCCTAACATGAGTTCGACAAGTCCATCTTGGCTGTCCATTGACTGTCATTGCACAAGATCCGCAAACCCCAACTCGACAAGCAAAACGATAGGCCAGTGAAGGTTCAAATTTTCGTTGAATCTCGGTGACTACATCCAATACAGTCTGATTATCACGGGCTTCTACAGCATATTCAGACCAATAGCCGTTTTTACCACCCCGCCAGACTCGTACCTGTAGTGCATTATCTATCTTCATATGAATGAAATCTCAATAGGGCTAGAAGTGAATGGATTTGCTTTTATCAATATACCAGAGCATACAGAATTATAAAGTTCGATTTGTATTATCCAAGCGCAATCGTTGAGAGCAACCATAAGCCAAATACTGTATACGCAACCATAAGCCCGGCCATAAAGTACTGACTCTTTATTGCTTCACGCTTGTTCGGAAATTCGCACAAGGCAATCGAATGTGCGATTGCAATTCCAACAATATGCCCAATTACAATCACAGTAGTCTGAACTCCCCAAATGATCGAAACAGTATCAAGATGAGATAGAAACGAGTTCGTTATGTGAAAACGATTCAGTCCCAGTAGACTCAGGCCTGAAGTCATCGGGTCATTCAAGGACAGAACTAAGTATTGACTGTTCACCAGTATTTGGGTCAGATAATGAGCAAAATGAAACACCAGAGAAATCGGGATGATCGAATATACCAGTCGACCAGCTAGATGATGAAATGAACCCTTTTCTGTCTTTTGGACTCCAAGAAAAACACATGCAGAAAACAAGCAAACTAGACATATCAATGCAATCACCATACCAGTAGTATTTTGCATCCAGACCCCACTCCTTCCGGGATACTCCAATGGATTGACTCCGATTACCTTAAGCCATAGATAGGTTCTCGAAAGGCCGTCATAGGACACAGTACCCAGTGTAGTCAGCACGAAAATTACCCCGGATATCGGTAAAGCCGAGAACTGGGTTAATTCATATCCAGGAACGCAAAGATAAATTGCTCGTTTGTCTTTACCTTCGCGGCAGCATCGAAAAGGTGCAATTGCACCAATCAGGCGAAAAAAAATTGAAAATGGTTCGCCTCGCTCGAACCAGTCTTTTTCACCGAAAACTAATATGGCAACGAAATTGATTGACCAGAATATCAACAGGAACATAGCTAGACGTTTTGGGTCTTCGGGAGCTATATCGATGAGTTCAAACCAGGCGAAAGAGAGAAAAAGTATGATTGCTGGCAAATAACCGATTCCTTTCGGTAACTTCACCAGAGAATTGGACAATCCACAAAGGTGCCTAATCAGTCGAGCGGGACCTTGCCAAGGATTGAAGATACGCCAGAGATCACCGACTAAACACTGGATTACGGTGAATATAACCCAGAAACCAGTCCAAAATACCAGTGGCAATGGGTTACGCAATGGATCTGCTGAACCGTTAAACCCGATAAAAAGTAGACCGCATAATATCGCAAATGAAACCAGACTCGAAATTGTGCCAACGAACTCCCGATAGACAAAAAGGTGAATTTTTCGATCCGTAAACCGCTTGAATCGATCTACCGATATGACCGAAAGGAGTAAAAATGAAGCCAGAACCGATGCTGCACCGCCTACTACGTATAACTGGGTTGGAAGCAACAACACCAGACCTCGTTCGGCACTGTGTGCCAAGACAAACTCTGGGACAGACATAGACACTAACAAACATCCAGTCACCCAGAGAAGGAAGAATCTCCTGAATAATCTCAATTGAGATCTCGGTTTATTCGACGCATACATTTCAAGAAACGGGGAAAACTCTGGATAGAGCTAAACACTGAGAGTGCGATGGATAGTTTCCATATTTGACGGTAATTCTTCAATGGATAGGGTCTTGACAATGCTTCCGCTATCCATCAGGCAAATATGGCTTGCCACCAATTTCACTATATCCAGACGTTGTTCGACCATAACCACAGAGACCCCCGTCGACATCAAATACTTCACCAATTCAGCTATGGTCTGAACCATGGTAGGCATTAAACCTTCGGTTGGCTCGTCAAGCAACAGGATTTTTGGATCAAGGCACAATGCCCGCGCCATAGCCAGCATCTGTTGCTCACCTCCACTTAAAGTGCCCGAAATCTGTCCAATTCTGTCCCCCAGTCCTGGAAATAAATCAAAGATTCTTTCGTAATCCACTCGGTTATGGGGACGGATATAGGCACCAATTTCCAGATTTTCCTGAACGGTCAACTCGCGAAACAACCTACGCCCCTGTGGTACATAACCAATTCCGGCACCCGCAATCTGCTCGGTCGGGCACCTGCTAATCCTCTCGTCATCAAGATAGACCGATCCTTGCATATGGGGCATGAGCCCCATGATCGCCTTGAGCAAAGTAGTTTTACCGACACCATTTCTACCCAACAAACATAATGTTTCACTTTGATCAACTTCGAACGAAATATCATGAACCGTCTGACTGTCGGGCGTGTATCCCGCTGTTAATTTTTCAACGTGGAACTTCATTCTCCGAGATAGATAGCCTTGACTCTTGCATCCAACTGAATAGCTTTCGGATCATTTTCAGCCAGAATACTTCCCTGATCCATCACCGTCACACGATCAGCCAGATTCATTACAAACGGCAGGTTATGCTCGATCAGAATGATGGTTCTATTTAATCGAATACCTTTAAGCAAATCGGTGAATTCTTCGATTTCATCGACCGATAAACCTTGAGTTGGCTCATCAAGAATTAATAACACCGGTTCAACTGCAAGGTTGATTGCAATTTCCAGCAACCGCTGATGGCCGTATGCCAGTTCTGTTGCAAGTTGTGCACGACTCCCATCGAGACCTGTCAGACTCAAGCAACTGTCAACAATCTCTTCAAGATTGGATTTCTGATCGAATGGCAACCCTGATTTCGAAGATTGCTGAATACGCATCTGAGCACCGATTGCAACATTCTCGAAAACTGTCAAACCCGAATAGATATTCGTAATCTGAAAACTATAAGATATTCCCAGACGTGCCCGCTTCCATGTAGGTTGACTAGTTATATCGACTCCCTGAAAAACAATCTGACCGGAATCAGGTGCGAGACGCCCAGTCAATAAGTTAACAAAGGAAGTCTTGCCTGCACCATTGGGACCGATTATGCCGCGAATTTCTCCTTGTTTGAGCGAGAAATCGACATCCTTAACCGCAATTATCCCGTCAAATCGCTTGGTTAGGCTTTTTGTATAAAGAACACTCATGGTATCCAATGAAACCATTTTTTTTTCAAGGTCCCCAATACACCGAGCGGAAAAAACAACATTAACAGAATGAGAATCACGCCTGTTGCAAGCAGATAGGCTGTAGTGTATTCACTGAAAAAATCAATCAAATAAAACATAATGAAACTCCCAAGAATCGGGCCAAGCACTGTTCCTGCCCCTCCGAGCAGAGTGTATAGCAACGCATCAATCGAATACTGGATGCTTGCAAAGGTTGAACCGATATAAGCGAACATCAATGCATATGCTGCACCCGCCCCACCGGACAATGTACCCGAGATAATCATTGCCTTTAGCTTGATCAGGAAAGTGTTATATCCGAGCATTCTGGTGCGGGATTCATTTTCTCTTACTGCGACCCATTCACGACCAAGACCACCATTTACCCATCGGTACACAGCTAGAACCGAGACAGATAGCAATCCGAGAGCAATGTAATAACGGGTTTGTGGAGAGGTCAAATCAAACTGTACCCCGATGATCTCAAAACTTCTGGCATGTTCTGGTAATACCAGACCCTCATCTCCACCTGTAATATCGGAAAAATGAAGTGTTGTCAGATAGGCAACCTGTGAAAACATAAGGGTCACGATCATGAATGCCACACCATGTGTTCTCAAAGCAATGGCACCAATCAAAGTAGCTACAACTGCTGAAATTGCAATTGCAAACAGGAATGCAAACGGCACTTCCCAACCTAGGTGATAAATAGGCAATCCGGCTGCGTAGAACCCACAGGCAAAAAACAGGGCATGACCCAGACTGAGTAGACCGGCATAACCAAAAAGAACATTGTAACCAAGCGCGAAGATTGAAAGGATCATGATCCGGGTGATAATCAATTGATGGTAGTCTGACAATATGAACGAAAACAGAAACAGGAACAAACACGCACTTATGTGCAGTGTGACTGAGCGATTGCTGGGATTATTAATCATGACTGGCGCTGCCCAAACAGCCCTTCCGGTTTGAAGATCAGGACCAGTGCTACGAGCAGTGTTGAGAACATCTTGGCAAGAGTTGGGGAAAAAAACATTGAGATAATTCCATCACTCATACCGATCAGGAGAGCAGCCATAAGTGCCCCACGAATACTTCCTAAGCCTCCAATAATAACCACTATGAAAGACATAAGAAGTGGGTCGAGCCCCATCAGGTAATGAACTTGACGAATCGGCGCGATGAGAATTGAACCAAGAGCGGCCAACATAGCCCCCGATGCAAAAACTAGCCCAAACACCCAACCCACTGGAATTCCTAAGACTTGAGCCATTTCCCGGTCAAGCTGTGTAGCTCTCATTACAAGACCTAACCGAGTCCGGCTGATCACATACCAAACCATCAACAACAGTACCGCTGCCATCAGGATGACTGAAAGCTTATATCCGGAATATCCAAACCAAGGAAAGTTGATATGAAAATAAAATGGCGGCTCTATTGTTCGGGCATCAGGCCCAAATCCAATTAATACGCTTTGTTGGATAACATACAGCATCCCAATGGTGACCACAATCGTTGCTTCGGGACTGTGATTGATTTTATGAAGAATCATCCGATCTGTTAGAAAAGCGATCACCCCCACGAATAGTGGTGCAACCAGTAATGCAAGTAAGAATCCGGACAGTGGGTGTCCGATCAGTGTATTGCTGACTAACCAAGCGATGACCGCCCCTAGCATATAAAACTCACCATGTGCGACATTGACCACACGCAATACCCCGAATACCAGACATAAACCGAGCGCCGACAAAGACAATACAGCGGCTTGTACTAAACCTTCTAGTGAAGCAAGAAGCAGGAACGGGCCTAGATCCAAGATCGACCTATTCGTTTATTTGAGCATTTGTCGCTTGAAACAATTGAAACCTGCTTTTTTCGGATTGATGATCAAGTCGGCCCGATGTTTCTCGTCAGAGAGACATCTGCAGATAGTCAGTTTCCGGCTCATACAGTCCATCTTCAATAGACGTGGTATGCACAACATTCAGCCGGCTGTCCTCGACCCTAGAAATATGCTGAATACCGAAACACTGATGAATTTTGCCATTAAATATTTTGCTTCCCTGAGGATGATTACGGCTCTCTGGAAATTCGGTTAGCGATTCGGTTGCTTCAACGAGGTCTGATCGATTTTCCGGTCCAGAATACCCACAGATTTCCATGGCTTCCTTGATAATAAATAGAGTCTCCCAACACCCGAACATATGTGAGTAAGTTGAAATATCTCGAGGGTCGTTGACACTAGCACCGTTTTGATCAACACCGACTTGACCCCGGAAATATTGGTCATGCTGGGTCTGGTTTGGTTGAACATAACGGGGAAATGCTTCCCAAAAATGGGTACCCTGTAAAAACTCAAGTTGTGGTGTTGCAAAATCCACCGCTTCCAATGAGTCAATATAACCGAATATTCGGGGACGCTCTCTTGTTCCAAAGAATTGCCCCAACTCTTTGACAAAGGTCAAGACACCCGGGCCGACCAACACATGATATAGTACTTCTGTTTCGCGTGGAATCTTTGGGAAATAGCGGGTAAAAGAAGATTCTGTTGGTGGAATTGGAATCATTTCAAGAACCTCACCACCCTGTTCAGCAATTGCGAGAGAGAAATAATCTCGGTGATCATATCCGAATGCGTAATCGGGAAAGATCATGGTGACTTTTTTGCCAAGATTTTCTGCAATCCAAGGTGCCATGGAAATCATTTGAGATCGAACATCCGTAATTCCTGGCTGAAATACGTACCGATTCAAAGCTCCAGAAGCTACATGGTATCCCTCTGATACTACGTAGTAGGGCAACTTTAATTCTCCTGCTCGGGGTGATGATCCAATCACCACATGTGAAAACAAAGTACCGTAAGCAACATCAGTCTTATGTTGGGTGGCGAACTTCTCAATCACTTCCGCCCCTCTTTTTGGATCGGTTCCATCGTCTTCTACGATGAGCTCAACTGGGCGTCCGTTGATACCCCCTTCTTGATTAATGAGGTTTACAGTTGCAGCCGCAGTTCTTTCGTACCATCTGCCATATGAAGCACCTATACCGGTACGATGCAGTTGCATGCCGACCTTGATTGGACGATCAGACCCGAATACATGACCAACTAGCGCTGGGTTGAACTGGGCGGCCATGGCTATACCTGTCGCACCGGCCAACTCCTTGAGACTTTTACGCTTCTTTTGGTCGATATTTTTATCGATGATATCACTCATATTTCTATTACTTTGAATCAGGTTTCATGATGTGGAGATTGATCGCTTAAGTTCGGGTACCAAACAGGTATGACCGGCATTCATTGCATAATATGCCGTTAATGATTCTACCGGATAAATAACTGTTCAGTTGTCACGTCTGTGGATTTCGCCTTGATATTTTGGTGGGGCCTATGCCTAAGATTATACAAACTAGCACTTTGTATATCATGCATCGAATATGAATGCCCCTTGTCCATAACCAATTGCATAGGTAATACGTAAAAATAGTTTTGGTATGGTTTTCGAATCTGAAATTATGACTGATGAAACGGATTGACGATTGTTAGTTTTCCAATTACCTGTCCATCTTGCAAGTCTTCGCTATATAGAATTCTGCACCTAGCCTCAAGTGAAGCAGCGATGATTAGACTATCGTAAAACGAAAATCTGTAACGCCACATAATATCAAGTCCAGAACGATAGAGCTGTTTCGTCGGATGAACGGACCATAAGGGAACCAATATGTCTTCGAGAAATTGATGTGCTTGTACTACTGACGCACTCAACTTTCTGGTGATTACATTGATTGTTTCTTGAACAACCTGATAACTAATGCAGCCAATTCCTTCTCTCACGGCTGATTGAATCAAATCTTCAGCTCGCGTGCGTTTATCATGATCAATTTCATTGAACAAGTATATGAACACATTCGAATCAATAAAATATTTATCGTTCATTCATTTCCTCTCGAGAGAACGTACGACCACTAGTAAAAATACTGGCTTGTAGTTCTCTGATCGTTTCCATGGTTCTTTCACTTTTTTGATCGCGTTGGACATAATTTTCCAACCAGATTCGAAATTGTGCATTTAATGTCGTATGTTCGGCAGCAGCACGTTCCCTCGCTTTGTCAATTAGATCAGCATCTGCGCTCAGTGTTATGTTTTTCATTATCGTCATCTGATTATTTTACACGGCTATATTGTACACTATTTTCGTGTATGTATCTTGCAAATTATGCAACCATTTAGCATTACTTTATGTTTTCTGTTGTGACTCAGACTAACGATTTGTGCTCTCTGGAAAAGGTGAATGTTACATCCTGACATTACATGAAAGCACATGTGGATATTCCAAAATCCGGCAATCTGCTGTTATCACGGTGAGCTGATGCACTACCGCTGTGGCCACCAGTATCCTGTCGGTAGGATCTCGATGAAATTCTCCGGGAAGCTGGTAGGCAGCCAAAGCTATTCCATTGGTAATCGGGAGTGTTTCTGCTTTTAGACCGTTCAGGGTTTCTGCAATCCAAGAACTCAATTGCATCGTTAAGGTGAGGCGTTTAGCCCACGCCATCGAGCTATTTCCAATGCTGAAATACTCGAGACGAAGAGCTGGTTCTCTTCGTTTAGAATTTTTTTTCGTGCAGTCGCCCCAAACTCATCTGGCGCTTCTTGCGACCACAGCCATACATATGTATCCAGCAAAAATCTCACTGCTCAAATTCCCACTCATTAACAAAGTCGGTACTCACAATATCCCCATGTATGGTTATCTGACCCCGGAAGGTGCCTAACTCCCGTTTCTTAGGAATTTTTCGGCATATGGGTTAATCACGACAATAGGGCGTTTGCGTAAAGTCACAAGCAGCGGTTCACCGGTATGCTGTACGGTTTTCAACTCATCAATACACTTAGCCTTGAGTTCTGAAATGCCTATTTCCTTCATAATCTATTATTCATTGATTTTCGATTGCTACTAATTTAACCTAGTCATTTGACTAGGTTAAATTTTTTTATGAATAGACAGCAAATAGCATTTTGGATTGATCTGTCTCAAAACTGCTACCTCTTTGTCTGAAATAGGCTAGCAAATAACAATAGCGATTTGCTACTCTTGAAAGTGGGTCGATTTTCAACTGATCCACTACCAAACATTCCCTTGAATATCGATCCTGCACGGATCATAATATGCTTACAGTTAACCGGTTTGTTTGGCTAAAACATCGATCACGCATGACGTTTTTACATAATCAGACAGTTGTTGCATGGCTTGCAATGCTGTTACTTTCAATGCCATTTGTAGGTATACCGAGTTGGGCCGAGACCTCACAACGAGGTGAGTTCTTTGGGGCAATTGAAACCACTCATCCGGACTGGTTTAAGGAAAGCTTTCTCGACTTTGAAGAAGATATCGCTGAAGCCACAGTTGAAGACAAACGACTGGTTCTCTATTTTCATCAAGATGGCTGCCCTTACTGTAATGTGCTGGTAGAAGATAATTTCAAAGACCCAGACATCTTGGATTTCATGCAAGTAAATTTTGATTTGGTTGCGATCAATATGTGGGGCGATCGTGAAGTTGTTCAGGTTGGCGGTCAGTCATTTACCGAAAAAACGCTAGCCTCGGCTTTAGAGGTTAACTTTACTCCAACTCTTTTATTCTTTTCGGAAGAGCGAGAGGTCGTGTTTCGACTGGATGGATATCGTCCGCCGAAGGACTTTTTTCATATCCTAAATTATGTTGCTGAGCAAAGAGAGCGTGAACAGACTTTTGCTGAATATCTATCTTTGGTTTCTCAGCCTAACACCAGCACACCGCTGGTTGAAGCAGGATGGCCGGTTTTACAACTTCTCGACTTGTCCAAGACTACATCACGACCGTTAGCTGTACTTTTCGAAGAACCGAACTGTGAAGCATGTCAGTTACTTCATCAAAAAACGTTCAGAAATAAAAATGCAGCACCCATACTTGAACAATTCACCCTTGTTCGATACAACCGCTGGTCTGAAGATCAGGTGATTCGGCCAGATGGTACTTCTTCAACGATTCGACAATGGTCACGAGACTTGGGTCTTGAATATGCCCCGGCAATTGTATTATACGATTCGGACGGTCAACAGGTACTCGTATTGGATGCGATGTTCAAAACCTTTCATATACTGGGTTCACTGGAATATGTGGCATCTGGAGCCTATCGGCGTGAGCCAAGCTTGCAAAGATATTTGAGCGAAAGAGCTGACTTAATTCGAGAAACAGGTCAGGATGTTGATATTTGGCGCTATTAAATTTTGATCAATGTATTAGCGTAGACACCCGTACAATTGCAATGATATCAGCTACAGGTTGGGGAATCGCTCAGCCAAAGCCGTAGTAAACTGATTTTATTATTATTTGACGAATTTTATTTTGATTAGTCAGATTTGCTTATGTATGTTTCAGCCAATATAGTCTATCGGAATTTTTATAAACGCTTGTAACCCCCAAGTTTTTCATGCTTAAAGTTACTTGGTCTCAAGTGGTACAGCAAACAGGGCGGTACTTGCTGGGGTTGTAAGACTGACAGGCCTTGCACTTCATCATTCTTGCTATTGAACATTAAAAGACAACTCGGTTGATCTGAAATTGCTCGATGAAGCACTGTGGAAGATACGCTGCTTCCAACTGTTCAATTTCCCGATTTACTCTGGACCCATCCAGAACGGGGAACGGGCTGAAAATGGACAAGAATTCATTCGCCCAAAATTTGCTGTGAGACCAAAAACCCGCTTCAACACAACAATCAGAGAATTGTTATGAGCATACTTCATGAACCGAACCCGGCCATTCCGACAATTCTTGGCCATTTTTCCGCACTATTGATCCAATCTCGGCTCGTAACAACAAAAATTAGTGCAATGTAGCATTCGGACTTATTTTCTGAACATAATCTTAAAACAAATTTGCTATACTGGTTAACCAACAAACAAATCAGAAATGATATAGGAGGAAACCTAATGAAAAAATCACTGATTTTGGGCATCACTGCACTGACTTTCTGTCTGACTATGAGTGTCCATGCTGAAAATAAACCGGTGGGAATTACCCCGGATTTAATGTCGGTAACCCTCATGCACAACGGACAACCTGTTGAAGTCATGCGGAACCAAGATAATAGCAATACTGTAATTCCGGCCTATTCTCGGACCTCTCGCCCCTGCCCCCCGTTTTGTATCCAACCGATGTCACTGGCACCTGGCGTTGAAACATTGGGTGAAATCGAGGTGCTTGACTATGCCTCGAAATTGTCCAATGGCGATTCCAGCATTCTGCTAATTGATTCACGTACACCAGATTGGGTAGCCAAAGGTACGATCCCTGGAGCTGTGAATATCCCTTGGACTGATTTAGTACCGGCTAAAGGTGCTACCACAGAAGGTATCACCAGTATTATGACCGACCAATTTAACGTCGCTACGGTTGATGGAGCGGATGTTTTTGCGATTGATGAAGCACTGGCCAATAACACGGTATCTGAAGTGTTCGACTACTCCAATTGCAAAACACTGGTACTATTTTGTAATGGCATGTGGTGCGGACAATCTCCAGCAAGCATAAAAACACTACTCAAATACGGATATCCAGCAGAACAAATTAAATGGTTCCGGGGTGGAATGCAAACCTGGGAAATCCTTGGTCTGTCAACAGCAAAACCTTAATTTTCCTAACCCGAGGACATCATTGCGATGTCCTCGGATTCAACCAGACTCGAAGTTTTGGTTTAGTGCAATACACATTGCAATATCCATAACCATAACTTCTCAACTTCAATCAAAATCTCATACACGGTTCATAAGAATACATGTTTGAGAACAGTATGCCTCTTGAAATGCCTAGATTGATTAGCTAATCCATTAACAGCTAATCATTTTATTAAGTTCACATAGGTTCCAAACTTGGGTAATTGTTCAGGTTGATCAACATATAGTTGAACAACTCCTTCAAGTTCTCTTATTTCCAATCGTTTCACGGAAATAGACTTTGTAACACCCATAAAATCAACCAAATTCACTTTGGCACCTACTGTGGGTATCTGATTTTGTGTTTGGGTTAGTGGTATCTCCAAGATCTTGTCACCGGCACCGAAAAGAATCTGGGTGTTAGGCGCTATCTCAGGATTCACGCGCTCACCTTTATAGGAAGACCAATCGAGTATGACTCCTGATTCAGGTGCATGGATTCGACTTAATTGAATGTCATGCTCCCTGTTTGCTACCTCCTGAGCACGAAAGTCCCTTTTATGCTTCAGTTGCTTTTGAATGTTCTCGGACTCTTCCAGCTCGCTGAGTGATAAAGAACCTTCGTCATACAATTCCTCATCTCGAGCATGCGCACGATTGGCTACGGAAAGACGGGCCTCGGCTAATATCAATGCACTTTGAGCAGCTTTCAGTGCGGCGAGAAGATACTCATCCTGCAAGGTTAATAGGACTGAACTTTCCTCAACATGTAAACCCCTTTCGGCTGGAACAGTACGAACTTCACCACTAATACCGACGCCCAGATGATAGACTCGCTCATGCGAGACCTGCCCAATTAAGTCTGCAAAAGCGGGAAGCATACAGAATATCAATATATTGAGGTGTAGCAATAAAATCGCCGCTTTATTCATATTCATTTTGGTTCAATAGTTTAGGAATTGTCCGATTGATCACTTGACTCGGGCGTCAACATGTCTAATTGTTCCCAAATCAGGATCTTTTCATAGTTCGCTCTCATTACGCGATATAAGGCTTTTGCGACATTCAGATTTCCCTCACCTATGCTTGCTCGATAGTCCAGTTCATATTCCAGCCTTATCCGATCTAATTCGTGCTCTCGAAATTCGAGTTCCTTGTATGCTGCGTTCAGTTCAGCCTGATTAGTTTTTAGTTTCTGAACCAGCTCCAATACTTGAATACGTAATTCATATTCGATGGAGTTTAATTGAGCGTTGTATTGATCTAATTCGGCCATGGCTTCAACAATTTCGGCGTTCTGACTGGCCTTTGAATAAATAGGAACTCTTAAGAAAGCTGAGGCTCGAATATCATCTCGACTTCCGGCATAACTTTCTGAATAACCAATTGCCTCAAACTGTAACCCTAGAGTTGGCCGTAGCATTTTGGCAGATTGCAAACGTTTTTCACTCGCTGCAATATTCAAACGAGCTATTTTCATTTGAGGTGAATTGAGCAATATTTCTGGCAAAATTTCATCGTAATCTGGAACGGGGCGATCGTAGACTAACAGGTCGGGTTCAACCATTTGATCTGGATAAGCATCAGGACGATTTAGCAATAAGGAAAGTCGAAGACGACTGTTCCTTCTTTCGTTATCGACATCACTACGCACTGCAAATTTGTCAAGATAGTGCACTTCTCTCTGTGCTACTTTGATCGGGTTTGCGTCTTCGTATCGCTCCATTTTCTCAAGTTCTCGATCATATTGCAGAAACGCTAATGTCATCTCTTCATCAGCAACAATATAGGCATAGTCGGATAGAATCACTTCGAGAAATGCTTCAATGACCTTCAGACGATTTTCGGCCTGGATCTTCTGATAGTCGATTTGCTTGGCATCAAGACTAATATTAGCGCCTGCAAGTCGATTTTTAGTCATGCCGAAATCACTCAACGGAGTTTTCACAACCAACCGCACTCGACTGTCATCAATGAAATCCGTGCTTGAGGGGATATGTCGATCAGCTTGACGAAGTTCGGCTTCTATCGATACTTTCGCTCCCTGTTGTACTTGTACCGACAACACTTTGGCCTCGGCCTGCTTAATTGAAGCTTTTGCTGCCATCACGTCAGGGTAATTTTGATCAAGCATCTCAAGTGCCTGCTCCAACGTTAGCACATCCGGAAAGGGTACGGGCCTTATGGTTTTTGCTAGACTAAAATCAATAGTGGAAGCCAGCAATATAAGCCATCCAGCTAGTAACAACCGTGGTCCTGATCTTCCCAATATCATTACCATTTCCTGATCAGAGATGATCGTGGTTATGCAATCAGGACTCTGCTTGCTCTCTTCGATACTTGCTGAATTTCATATCCAGATATTTCTCTTCAAGCACGTAATTGCCTAGCAGAATGAAATCATCAGCACTCTTAAGTGCTCCTGTATATCGGGTAATCAGGATGCCTTCAGAGTTAAAAAAAGCAAACACTGGGGTTGCCCGTACACGCATTGCTTTTAACGCGAATTCACTCTCTTCAATTTCATTTCCATCGAAATCAATCACCACCAAATCTCCCTCAGCATCCATAGAAATAACTCGAAAGTTTTCCTGATAAAAAGCCTGTACTGATGATCGATTGAGCACTTGTTTTTTCATTCTCTCACACCATGGACAATCCTTGGTCTCGAACATGATTAGGAGTGCGGTCTTTTCTTCGTCCTGAACGATCTCTAATTCTTCTTGCAGATCACCGAATGTTGATTCAAAAAACCCCTCTGGATCGACCAAGGTATCCTGTGCATTCGCACTATGAAAAATTATCAAAAGCCCAATCAGCCAACTTATTCGGCCTGCAATTAATCGTTTGCTTGAATTGTTCATCGGATTTATCTCAATATAATTTCGACCCTAATCACTTCGACTCGATAATTTTTGAATAGGTAAATGAGCGGAATCTGATCACGTTTGTATCATTCATCCCAAAGTAAAGAAAATAAATCTTTCATCGCTTTCCATGAATTTTGATCGGCCTGTTTATTATAACCAACTGGAATACCATGTTTTTGAGCGTTATGATCAGCCTTCTGACTTGTGAACCCATGCCCTGCCCCGGGATAGATATTGACCTGATAGTTTGCGCCAAGCTTTTTCATTTCCTTGCGAAATTCTTCAACATCATCCATGGAAACCATGACATCCTCACGACCATGGCAGATAAGTATCCTAGCTTGAATACTACCGTGCTCTGGTGTCCGAAAGGGAGAAAGAATACCATGGAAACTGACAACAGCAGAGAGAGGCAATCCCAAGCGGGCCATATGCAATGCCATTGCGCCACCAAAACAATAACCAATTGCTGCTGTTTTGCTGGAATCAACATTCGATTGCGCCACTAAGAAATCATATCCTGCCTGCAACCGATTATTAGCTAAACTGATATCGCTCAATACTGAATTCATCGCTGTGGTGGCTTGATCTGGGTTTTCTGCCTGATAACCATCTCCATACAAGTCAATGCCAAGAGCTGTGTAGCCTAACTCTGCAAGCATAGCGCAACGATGTCGAATATAGTCATTGATCCCCCACCATTCATGTATGACAATAATGCCTGGTGTCGGCTTCCGATCTGACTTGGGTAAAGCCAAGTAGCCTTGGTGTTGTGTTTTACCACATCGGTATTCAACGTTTTTATTCTGTGTATTCATGAAACAAAATCCAGACTCACTGTGCAAGCTCCTACAATATTTCGCATGGCTTTTTTCTTAAAGGAATGACTTTATCATACTCGAAAAACAAGGTCTGATCCGATTTTCAACCATACCGTAAAACCATCGAGTTGAATAAGTCTCGATTATGAGTATCAGTTTTACAAATTCAACGAAATATCAATAAGCCAAACATATAATTCATTACTCGCCATAATTTTTATTTTCAGTCCAATGAAGCACCTTCCACTGATGGTTAATGTTTCAGACCGACGATTCCTGATCGTTGGAGGAGGAAATATCGCTACACGTCGTGCCAAGGTGATTAGTCAGGCAGGTGCCTTGATTGATGTTATAGCTAAGAGTGCAACTGAGGAAATCAAAAATATCACAATTCAAAGAGGAGGGTTTTATCGTGAGCGATCCTGGACAGTAGAAGATATAACAAAAGACTATGCATTCGTAATTGCCGCAACAGATGATTATTGTCTCAATCAAGAAATTCGCGAGGCATGTCTAACAATGAATATTCCGGTTAATGTAATAACAGATGCATCCTCATCGGACTTTACATTCCCTAGCGCTATATACAGATCACCGATGACGATTGCGGTATCAAGCGGTAGTGCATCGCCCTTGCTTGCGCGCCTTCTCTCTGAGCGCATCGATGCACTGATCCCGGTGAGTTATGGCAAACTAGCCGGAATGGTCGGAAAATATCGACATAAAGTTCGTGAATCCTTAGAGAAACCTGATGATCGGAAACGATTCTGGGGTAAAGTTTTACGAGGTACGGTAGCTGAGCATATTTTCTCAGGGAACTATGAAGATGCTGAAGCATTGCTTGAAAGTTATCTCAATGAACCGCAACATCATGTTGGTGTTGGTGAGGTTTACTTAATTGGCGCAGGACCGGGAGACCCGGATCTATTGACATTTCGTGCCTACCGACTGTTGCAACAATCCCAAGTTGTGCTTTATGACCGATTGGTCTCGAAACCTATTCTTGACATGGTAAGTCCAGAAACAACCATGATTCATGTCGGTAAGCGTCGCTCTCATCATGCCGTACCTCAAACTGATATTAATGAGATGCTTGTCGAATATGCTCAAAAAGGTTTCCGAGTTGCGCGGCTCAAGGGCGGAGATCCGTTTATCTTCGGTCGAGGTGGTGAAGAAATCGAGAAACTAGCCGAGCAGTGCATCCCTTTTCAGGTAGTTCCAGGCATCACGGCAGCCTCTGGATGTGCCGGCTATAGTGGTATTCCACTGACCCATCGGGATCATGCTCAATCGGTACGATTTGTTACAGGACAGCTTCGGGATGGGACTGTCAATCTGCCTTGGGATCAACTGGTGGTTGAAAATCAGACAGTAGTGATTTACATGGGATTGAACGGATTGTCAATCATCGCGGAGAAACTGATCAAACATGGTATGCCATCTAACATGCCGGCATCACTTATTGAACGTGGTACCACTCCCAATCAAAAGATACATTGTGCAACGATATCGACCTTGCCTGCCTTGGTCGAACGGGCCTCGGCCAAGCCGCCTACTTTGTTAATTATTGGCACTGTTGTCAAACTTCATCGAAAACTGCGATGGTTTCATGAAGATACCGAAATCAAAAATTCTAAATCGACCGCCAATTAAAATCAGCCTTAACAAAGGGACATGATACACAGTATTGATGAACTACGTTATCACGCACTCGGACAAACTGACGAAGGAAGGCGACTGCATATCAGTTTCACAATGCGGACCACGGAAACTCAGATTCGGATAATATCAGCCCGCTCCATGAGCAGAAGAGAGAAGAGTTACTATGCCAAAAACACTTAAACCCATATCTAGATTTTCTACCGAAAAGGAAGAGCGTGATTTTTTAGAAGCAAAACAATTCTGCCGACTATGTTGACTGGTCTAAAGACAAATCGGTGCGTATACCTTACCTCAAGCCTACTGCCACCTCTATATCTCTGCGGTTTTCCGTCTCACTGTTAGAGCGAATCAAGATTATTGCAAATAAGAACGACATGCCTTACCAGTCTCTGTTTAAATTTTGGCTGTCTGAGCAAGTCAAAAGTCAGACAGCAGCGGAAGATTAAATTTTTTTGATCTGCATTACATGTCCAATTAAAGATGCGGACCATACAACAGTAGAGTAGCAAGCTACCGAGTAGATGAGGGTGTTATCACGCCTCATCCCTCGCAGATCCGAGTATGGACGATTGATTCACTCGACTCCTCATTGAACAGTTTCACTTATGAAACATAAAACAAAAAGCACACTAAGGCACCTTCCTTGAGTCTCAATCCAACTTAGATTTTGCCGATGATCGACTTCACTTGATCGTTTCAAGTGAGGGTAGCTAATTCGGAGCGACGCAACTCGGAATCTGAAATCAGTTGAACAATGGCCATCGTTTCGGCGGCTTTGATCATGGTATTGGTGCTGCCGTTGATATGACCTCGGATGCTTGCTACTACTTCGACATCGAGCGGGCGTGCTTGCTTTTGGTTGGCAGTTTGCAGAGTGGGGGCTATGCCTTGCATGGCGGTTTTGGCGCGCATGGCTGGATACTCGGCAACTTTCACCAGGTCGGCGGGTAATGTTTCGATTCTTATTGTGTTGCAGTACTCAATCCAAATGTTCCATTGCGCTTTCTAGGCACGTTTTGTCGCGTCAAATTTAGAAGCTTTGAGCAGACCAAAGGGGGTTGCGGATACTCCGAGGTTTGTACCGAGTACAACTGCGAGATTCTGTTTCATGGTATTGCCTATTCTGAAACTCTTAAAATATCGGATAAGTGTTATTCGAACCGCCTTACTAACGGTCATAGGGTCCGAGAGTCGAGATCAAAAACCTGATTCAGTGGATTGATTTGTTTGGCCTGGGGGCCCAAATATTTGGACTTATAAAGATAACTTGACCAGAATGTTTCGAGCCATATGATTCATTGATTGGTGCTGATTCTTTGTTGATTTACCCCTCATAAGAGGGTGATTCATGCTCTTTTTTCGATTGTCAAGTTCTCTTTATAAGCTCCCAAACATTTGCCGTCATTATGGATTCTTGTAGACGGCAGTTAAATATTTAGTGTCTGGGGAAAAACAGGGGGTTCTGGTAAATACCAACCAATCGCTAAATCGCTCAACTACAGTTTACTTGACCTTGGTTAGACTCATTTCACTTGAGAACACTATCTCTTGCTATTTTACTCATAGCTGTATATACTTCATGTATAAA
>JAPOUQ010000032.1 GCA_026708585.1 Gammaproteobacteria bacterium | reverse complement strand
CGTGCTTGCGGGGGATTATTCATTGTCATGGATGTTGAGTTCGTTTCGGTGATGTGCATAGAGGTACCTCCACTACCTCCACATCCCGTTATAAGTGTGGCCAGTGCGCCTAGTGCTATAAAAAATCTCATGGGTTTCGCTGATTCTAATTGTCGATTAGGGCAGAATGATTTTTCCCATATTTTGGTATAAACTGGAACCAGTCGTTCGTATTCCAAAATACAAATTTTGTATACCCGTTGGTTAAGATGATTCCGATATCCTGATTGTTGTGCTGAGACCGCAACAGAAGGGCGGTTACAGGAAAGAACATTCGGGATGATCGGTCCGGTATATACAAAGGCTTGCACAGAGTCATTCCAAAACAAAAGAGTGGTCCGCGAGTCGATACCCATCAGGCCGTGAGCGATCAAATGCAATAGATTCTCTTCAATTATACTTGGGAGGTCTCTCTATTCATTCGTTATCAGCCGAGTCGAGTATTTCGTTTAATTTTGTAACGGATTCTTCAAAATGCTCATTGACGAGCATTACTTGAAACTCATCCTGATGACTTAATTCTTCCATGGCCTTGTCCATGCGTTGCCGAATCACCAGTTCGCTATCCTGATTGCGCTCCCTTAGTCTCTGCTCAAGTTCATGGATTGAAGGTGGCAATATAAAAACTGAAATTGCCTGGGGATAGCACTCTCTGACCGCACGAGCTCCTTGCCAGTCGATATCCAGAATTGCATGCTTTCCAGACTTCAGTAATTCATTGACCGCTACATGGGATGTACCATACAGGTTTCCATATACCGAAGCATGCTCAATAAACGAATTTTGATGAATCAACCTCCGAAAGGTGTCGTAGTCCACAAACTGATAGTGAACACCGTCAATTTCTCCAGGTCGTGCCTCTCTTGTCGTATGGGATACGACTATCTGTGCATCAGTACGGCCCTTGGCAAGTGCTAGCGCAAGACTAGTTTTACCGCCTCCAGAAGGTGCAGAGAGGATCAGAATTTTCGGGTCAGTTACTTGCTTAGGCATGTAGCGGTTGGAGATGTTAAGGTTATTCAAGGTTCTGTATCTGCTCTCGGATTTGCTCGATTAGCAATTTGAGATCGATTGAGGCACTAGTCATGACCGTGCTTGAGGATTTGGCACCGAGTGTATTGGCTTCTCGATTTAGTTCCTGCATCAAAAAATCAAGACGTCGTCCTACAGCTCCACCTCCATCTAATAGGGATATTGATTCTTCAAGATGCGAATGCAACCGGTCCAACTCTTCTGTAACATCATGCTTGATCAGTAACAGGGCTATTTCATGTGCAATGCGTTCCGATTCAACTTCATGCTCAATTTCATCAATGCGTTGCAGTAGTTTTTGTTTGGTTTGGTCTTCAATATCAGGCAATTTTTCTTGCAGACGATCGAGCATAGACAGGCAGCGCTCCAGTTTTTCACGGAGGATCTGGGTTAGTCGTGCACCCTCAGTCAAACGGCTAAGGACCAATTGATCGAGACTAGCCTGAAACCCCGGAAGGGATTCAATACTGCTACCCACCGGCTCTTCAGGCAGAATACCCGGCCACCTCAGTAATTCAGAAACACTACTGGGTAATAGCTCGGGATGTCTCTCATGCACACGAAGCATGAGAGTTGCTAATGCGTCGAGATTGTCTTGATTCAAGTCATCAAGATTACCGCTAAAGGCACTATTTATCCACAGGGAAATTTCAATATGACCGCGATGAATCACTGCTTGTATCATATCGCGAATACGGGTTTCAAGATGACGCATCGCAGGCGGCAGTTTGAAAGAAATATTGAGAAAGCGATGGTTGACACTGCGGATTTCCCAAACATATTCTTGACCATTGGATTCAGAGCAACTTCGTGCAAATCCAGTCATACTTTGGAGTACAGGTGCGTTCATGAAAAGGTCAGTCGATAGGACAAAATGGCTAGGGGATATGAAAGTGATACAGTTGGAAAGGGTGTGAATTTCGTTACTTATTAAGCGATACGAATTGATGTGCAATTCAATATTAGAGGTCGGATATTCGCATCCAGTTACGGACCTGATAATCTGGGAGTAACTCACCAATTCGGAGTGCTATGCCCTGACTCTGTTCTTCCGATTCCGGCATGCCCGTCAGGACGACCTGAGAATTGTCAACAGCGATACCAAAAACCTCCAGAGGAATGGATTTTATCACTTCAGGCCATATTTCAATCCAGGTAGAGTATTCAACATGCTGTAGAATATCGAGCGAGGATTCGATGATTTTGGTAGCAAAGATTTCTCGGGTAGATTCCAGCAACTGGTTTCGAACAAATGAACTCGGGAGTTTTCCGGATAAGGTAATTTGCTTGTCATAGCGAAGCATTGTCAGAATGGCTGGCGTGTTACTTTTGTGAATGTGAATTTTATTTTTGATATCGCTCGCCATCCCCAGCTCGCGGATGCGTTGGGTAATCTTTTCAAGTCGATTCGAACTAGATACTTCACCCCATACAACGTATTTATTTCCATCACTCATCAAGCGTAAGTCTTTCACCAGTGCCAAATCGGGAAAAAGAGGCAGCATAGATGATAGAACTGGGTCATTTTCGAGATTTGGGTTGAGTTCTATTCTCCCGACGACCAGCCCAAAGACACGCTCAGCGGCATTTTGAATTTGGGTAGCCTGTTCTCGGTTTTTTACCGTGGCATACAACTCCAGACCATCTTGATTTGCACGTAGCGAGAACTTGGTAGCTTGGTTGGTTGATGACTGCTCGACAATTCGGTTTTCGACTTCAACTCGGTGCACTAGGGAGGCTGCCATGGAACGAACAAGTGTCTGACTATCCTTATTTGGGATATTGCCATTCAGTTGTAACCGATTTCTCCACCCCCTGAGTTCAAGGTCTTTCACCGAGTGCAGTGTGTTAAGACTTTTCGATAGCCCTTCTAGCCACAATGGCGTCCCGACTGTATCTTCGATTTGAATCCAATGCCGAATCGTTAAATAGGGAAAAGCAGCTTGAATTTGCTCAATCACAGAATCGAAATCCTCCTGATTCAGCGATCCCGTTAGGATAATTGAGTCTTCATTTTGTATTAGATGCAGATAGGGTGAAGCAAGATTAAGTCGGATCAGTCGGTCGTCCAAGCGACGCAATCCACTGATGGAGGCGAGTTGGCTAATGGCTTCATCCATGCCCGGAAAAGGGTCGATCGAACCTTCTAATACCAGAGTACGACCACGAACATCAGCAACAGATGCCAGTCTCGGATATGGTTTTAACTGCTGACTTACTTCACTGGCAATCCGATCGGGTATGGTATTGGACTTGTAAATGACGATCCCCAGAATCAACAAGAAGAACAAAATTACCGGCAAATAATTCAGCACTGGGTTGGGATTCGTTCGTGACCTGCCTGCAAGTGGCATGAATGGTCCGCGAGAAGCATAAAGATCATTCATGTGGATTGGATCCCATAGGCTGTGCGGTCCTCAATACTGTTCATATAGCTCTGAACCCCATACTGCTCTCGTTCAAGAAATTCACGAATCGCTCGTCTGAATGGTTGACTTGCAATCCAGTGAAGGGAGTGAGTTTCGGTTGGCACAAAACCTCTGGCGATTTTGTGTTCACCCTGAACTCCGGGATCAAATCTCGCAAGGCCTTCGCGGATGCAATAGTCAATCCCCGCGTAATAACATAGTTCAAAATGCAGAGAGTCCATCCTTTGTCGGGTTCCCCAGATTCTGCCATAAAGTGTTTGCTCATCGCGGTAGAAAAGAGCACCGGCTATGACCGATTTCTGGTAATCAGCCAGTGCCAGAATGACTTGGTCCGACATCGTGTGTGCAATTTCCAAAAAAAACTCAAGGTTAAACGCAGGCATGCCATATTTGCGCTGATAGATCAGATTGTAGACTTCATAAAAGTCATGCCAATCTTGGTGAGTTGTCTGATGACCACTGAGCCAGCGAATCGTAACGCCAGCTTCGGTAACTTTTCTCCGTTCCTGACGGATATTTTTTCGTTTTTTGGATTTGAGTCCATCTAGAAAATTCTCAAACGAAGAATAACTATGATTATGCCACTGGAAATGGCAGTCGCTACGAACCAACGCATCATTGATTTTCAAGTGCTGTTGATCCCTCTGGTCTGGGAAGAGGCAGTGCAGTGAACTATACCCAAAACGTTCCATCATTGATTTTATCGACTGAATGAAAATTGGTACATCCATATAACCTCGTTGCTTCTGGCTGATGATTCTCGGCCCGGTTACCGGAGTAAAGGGAATCGCGTTTACCAGTTTTGGGTAATAGTGTTGTCCATAGCGATGATAGGCATCTACCCAAACATGATCAAATACGAATTCCCCCCATGAATTGTGTTTCTCATATAGCGGCATGGCAGCGATAAGCTGAGACTGCTCGTAGATGCCTATGTGTCGTGGGATCCAGCCAACCCCTTCGCCGATGCATTCATGGCGTTCAATGGCTGACAGAAAGCAGTGTTTCAGAAATGGATAGTCATTTCTCAGTATGCCATCCCAATCTTCGGGTGGGATCTCATCGATTCTATTATGGATTTGCACCGTCAATTCTTTTGTCGGGCGTTTTGCTGCTTGCTCATTCATGCTTGATCGAAGAATATTGGATAGGGAAACTCGTGTATAGTTTGGTAAGAGTTCAGAAAGAATAAATTTTCTCCAAATGGGCATACAATTTCGGTTTGTTGTAGTATTTACCAGCACCTTACAAATCTTGTTATAGCATATGTTCAGATGGTTGTGTGGGTATCTTTCATTATCACCGAGACAATCATTGACAATTTCATGTCCGAATATTCCGAATAGGCACTGATTTCCTTCAGTCAATGTCGGTTTTGATGCTGATTGAATCTAAGAATGATACGGCAGAAAAATTTGAAAATTAAATCAGATTTTCTGAAATTCATTAAAAAAATTGTCTTATAATCTTTTGCTTCAACCGGAGCAAAAATATGTTGTTTAGTGATCGTGACGGAGTCATCTGGATGGATGGTCAAATGGTGCCATGGAGAGAGGCTACCACACATGTTTTAACTCATACACTGCACTACGGATTGGGTGCATTTGAAGGCGTTAGAGCGTATAAAACTGATCATGGGACTGCAATATTCCATCTCCAAGCGCACACTCGGCGCCTGTTTGAATCAGCTCACATTTTGGGTATGGACATTCCTTTTGATCGTGAAACGATACAGGATGCCCAAATTGAATCAATACGCCAAAATGGACTTGAGGCATGTTATGTCCGACCGATGATCTTCTATGGTGCGGAAGGAATGGGTTTGCGAGCTGATAATCTTAAGGTGCATGTGATTGTGGCTGCCTGGGAATGGGGGACTTACCTCGGCGAGGAGAGTCTCAATCGTGGTATTCGGGTAAAAGTGTCTTCAATCAACCGACATCATGTTAATGTCAGCATGTGTCGAGCCAAAGCCAATGGTCATTACGTCAATTCCACTCTTGCATTACAAGAGGCTTTGCGGGATGGTTATCAAGAGGCACTGATGTTGGATACCAATGGATACGTCATGGAGGGTACGGGTGAGAATCTGTTTATCATTCGAGATGGTGTAATCTACACGCCAGATTTGGCTTCGGCCCTAGATGGAATCACCCGTAAGTCTGTGTTCAGGATTATTCACGATGAAGGATATCAACTTGTCGAAAAAAGGATTACCCGAGATGAAGTGTATATCGCTGATGAGGCCTTTTTCACTGGAACGGCTGCAGAGGTTACACCAATTCGCGAACTAGATAATAAGCAGATTGGCAATGGTCAAAGAGGCCCGATTACTGAACGGATTCAAACTCGGTACTTCGACGCCTGTTATGGCAAGATCCCTGAGTATCGAGACTGGTTAACATATGTCTGAAACACAAACCACAAGTAATATGGAGTGTGTATCGGATGTGCCAAATGCACACCGGGTAATTCGGGTCACGCGAAATGATTTACCGCTTCACTGTCCGATGCCAAATATGCGGTTGTGGGATTCGCACCCAAAAGTATTTTTGCCTATTGGAGAAACCGGGCGAGAACGATGTCCCTACTGTGGGACCCTCTATATCCTAGAAGAGAGCTGAGTGATCGTCATCATTGAAAACCTACAAGAGAAAAGAATGAATTGGCATGCAAGAAACAACACGCCTTGAATTGATAGAGGATCAGAATGAATTTCAGGATCCCGAACTAGAATCGGTTCCAATGCAGAACACCTCACTGGATATCTGGGACACAAAATACCGACTGAAAAACAAAGATGGATGGCCAGTTGATCAGGATATCCAAGATACCTATGGGAGAGTTGCCGAAGCATTAGTTATAAGTGAGAAAGCGAACCGGAAAGAATACTGGCGTGAACAATTTATTTGGGCCTTGCAAAATGGGGCAATCCCAGCTGGGCGCATTATCTCGAATGCCGGGGCACTAGAGCACAAACCTGCAACTAGTACCATAAACTGCACAGTCTCCTGTACTGTTCCAGACTCCATGGCAGGAATTCTGGAATCAGTTCGAGAAGCCGGTCTCACCCTTAAGGCTGGATGCGGTATTGGATATGAATTTTCGACATTAAGACCCAAAGGTGCCCTGGTTTCTGGCGCTGGCGCACAGACATCTGGTCCGCTATCATTTATGGATATTTTTGATGCAATGTGTTTTACCGTTTCTTCGGCTGGTGGACGTCGTGGTGCGCAGATGGCAACCTTCGATATTTCTCATCCGGATATCAGCGATTTTATTCGTGCCAAGCGAGAGGACGGCAGGCTTCGGCAGTTCAATCTTTCTTGTTTGATCACCGATGAATTCATGAAAGCGGTTGAGGAAGGCTCGGACTGGCTTTTGTATTTTCCGGCCAAGCAGCATGAGTTCGAGTCTGGTGAATATGAAATTATTTATCGCAACTGGGAGCATGATGATCGATATATAAAAGATGAACAGGGACGAGTTGCATGCCGAGTATATGACAAGGTCCCTGCCCATAGATTATGGAATCAAATAATGAATTCCACCTACGATTATGCAGAGCCTGGATTTATTCTGGTTGATCGTATTAATGAGATGAATAACAATTGGTTTTGTGAAACAATCCGAGCCACCAATCCTTGCGGTGAACAGCCATTACCTCCATATGGTGCCTGTTTGTTAGGTTCAATAAATTTGACCAAGTGTGTCGAATATCCATTTACCAGTAAGGCTCGTTTTAACTGGAAGAAGTACCGAGAGCTTGTTGCAGTATTTACACGCATGCTTGACAATGTCGTTGAAATCCATGGTCTCCCACTGGATTCACAGGGTGAGGAAATTCTCAGAAAGCGTCGTCATGGGATGGGTTTTTTGGGGCTTGGCTCAACACTAACCATGCTAAGAATGAAATACGGTGAGCCTGAATCACTTGAGTTTACGGAACAGGTTGCGAGAGAGATGGCTGAGATTGGTTGGCGGGTCGGTATTAAATTAGCCGAAGAGAAAGGTATGGCGCCTATTTTCGATGAGGATTTTACAGTGACGCAGCAGATGTTACGACAACGCCCTGAGATGAAGGAAAAAGGTTATCGAGCAGGTGATACAATCAAGGGTCGTGAACTGATAGGCCGTTACAGTCGGTACATGCAAAAATTTCCAAAATCCTTGCAAGACGAGATCGTCGAAAAAGGTTGTCGCTACACACACCATACTTCAATTGCGCCAACCGGCACTATTAGCCTGTCTTTAGCCAACAATGCCAGTAATGGTATTGAGCCTAGTTTTGCACACAAATACACGCGTAATGTAATAAGAGAAGGCAAGAAAACAAAAGAAAGTGTCGATGTATTTTCTTACGAACTTCTTGCCTACAGGCAGTTGGTAAATCCACAAGCGGAACCGGGAGCAAAGGATGAGAAGAATCAGCTGCCAGATTATTTTGTTGCCGCTGACGATGTCACACCACAACAGCATGTTGAAATTCAGGCGGCTGCCCAGAAATGGATTGATTCGTCGATTTCGAAAACCGCTAATGTTCCGACTGACTTTGATTTCGATGAATTCAAGGATATTTATATGTATGCATGGAAGCAGGGTCTCAAGGGTTGTACAACCTTCCGTTTTAACCCAGAAGCCTTTCAGGGTGTATTGGTGAAGGAAGAAGATTTGGAAAATACGATTTATCGATTTACCCTTGATAATGGAGAAATCATCGAGGCCAAGGGAAATGAGATGATCGAGTATGACGGAGAGCAGCATAGTGCTGCCAATTTATTCGATGCATTAAAGGAAGGTTATTACGGACGATTCTAGATCACATTCCCGACCCTTAAATGACAATCGGGAAAATGAACGAATTCAATGCAAAAACTCAAGAAACTCGGAATCAAACAGCAAAAAGCCAAACGTAGAATTCAGTTTGCTATGCACACTGGATTTACCTTGGGTCATAACCAAGCGAGGCAGGCTGTTATTCCAGAAATAGAGCGATATCGATTTGAGAGGTTTTCGGATGATGATGAATCTGAACGAGCGATGAGTGAATTTTCATGACCAGAAAAATAGAGCGAAAAATTGTTGGTTATAACGTAATCAAGCAACAGGGCGATGAGTCCGAAGTGCAAGTTACGTCTGTACCCGTAGCAGTTCAAGAGAACCCTGAGGACAATATTGTGCGAATGCATGAGAATGTTGCACGTCCCGAGTCTCTAACTGGCAGCACATACAAGATCAAGACACCTGTGACTGAGCATGCGTTTTATATCACCATCAACGATATTGTGCTCAATCCCGGTACTCCTTATGAAAAGCGTCGACCTTTTGAGATTTTTGTAAACTCGAAAAACATGGAGCACTATCAGTGGATTACTGCCTTGACACTCATTATTTCGGCTGTATTTCGTAAGGGTGGTGATGTTACTTTCATGGTTGATGAATTGCAGGGTGTATTTGATCCCAAAGGTGGTTACATCAAGCCGGGTACGCATGGGCAATATGTACCGTCCCTAGTATCGGAAATCGGAAATGTTGTCGAAGCGCATCTGAAAATGATCGGCATGATTATTGAAGAAGAGCAAAGTCAGTCGAGACAGGCTATGATTGACGAGAAACGAAAGCAATTCGAGGAAATGCAGCAAACCAACATGAAGGGCACATTCCCATCTGGGTCGAGAGGGGATTTTCCGATTGGGGCGACTCTATGTCAAAAATGTTATGTTATGGCAGTGGTGATGATGGACGGGTGCATGGTTTGCCTGAATTGTGGGGATAGCAAGTGCGGATGAGTAGGTTTGTCGATCAACAACAGGTCTCTCCCCGATGATTTGAATTCGTTGTTGGTCTCTGATTGCAGAGTCTCGATTGGAACCAGTCCAGATGGTTTTGGTTTTGACAAATTGAAAAGGGCTGCAATTCGCAGCCCCGTATTTTGGCTGACCGATTCAGCCAGTTTGTGGTGTTCAGATCGATAAAGGTGTAAGCTTTATTGTTGACACCGTGGATGAGCCGATCAAATTCAAAATACTAGACATAGGACCACCTCCTTTCATGAGTTAAACACAAGCGATAGCATATCATGGGTTGGGTAATATGAATAGAGCAATTTGGAATTTTGCAACAAGACCCTTTGCTAATTCGATGCCCCATAATATTGAATGACTATCCAGGCCCAATCCACAACTCGGTAGTGATTTTGAATTTTCGAATTGCGTATACAAACATTAGCACGATGCCTTGGAAACTATACTTTGATTCTAGTTCTTGCCAAACAAATACGATCTCTCACTTCCAAGAGGTACTCTTTTATCTGATTAACAAAGTGAAATGATCGAAAAATCTCGCAACAAGCTTAAGTTCAAGAGGATGACACAATACGGATCAACTGTAAGAAACGCTCCAAGCCCCAGTACGAAGCTATACTAATACAAGGGAGTGCTATGATCCAATACAATGGAATGAGCGCGCGCTGATTGATTCGGGCTATCATCCACAACAGCAACCAAACTCCTGAAACAATCATGACTTGTCCTATCTCTACGCCAATATTGAAAGCGATAAGAGATTTCCAGAGATGGGCACCTTCAGGTAGTAGCAATTCATGGAGAACAAACGAAAAACCAAGTCCATGGATTAATCCGATACCGATCGTAATTGTATAGGAAATAAAGGAGTCTGCCATCTTGCGTTTCGATAAAAGGACTATTCCTGCTGCGTAGATAATGGTCAGAGCGATCGCAGTCTCTATGAACGGTATGAACCAAGTGCCGCTCGGGACATAGCCGAAAAATCCAACGATAAGAGTGATCGTATGGCCGACCGTGAAGCCTGTTATTCGCCATAATAATCCGATGAGTCCTGTCGCACCAATCGTCAGGCATAAAATGAATAAGACATGGTCTAAACCTTCAAGTATATGGATAAGTCCTAGTTGAATAAATGAAGAAATAGCCGCCCATTCCGAGTTTCGAATTTGAACAGGTTCATTCAATAGACCGGTCAATCTATGGACTCGGACATTACCCGCAAAATGATCAAGAATCAAATTTGCTGTCTTTTCTTGATCCTCCAAACCCGGATTGAACAGACTTTGGAATGAGTAGGCATCAACTGGGCCATCATGTCGATAGCGAAGCTGCAGATCGGTAACTGTGCTACCCACATATATTTCTGGATATCCATAGGGAAAAATTTCGCCTTCGAAAGATCGTTTTGCTTCTTCTAGAGTCGAAAATGGCGGTTGCTCAAAACCAGGATGTAGACCTATATCAACAATTTCAGCCTCTAACTTTTTCCCATTTGCAGAAAAAACGATCCCACTTTCAGCCAATGATGCGAAACGAACAGGTGCATCCCGAATCGATTTCAAATCAAGATAGTGCATCAGCGTCCCGGATTCCATTCGGTTATAGGTAAAGGGCGCAGGCTCCAACATCTCAAACTCATTCTCTAGCACAAGACCAGCTAAAAATATAGGAGTCGGCAATCGAAGATAAACGTCAAGCCCTTGATTAGTATGAACAACATGGATTGTACGAATATTCAGATCCAGATTGAAATGTGCCGAGGCGAATGGGGAAGCAAGAAAGATTAAGAATGTCAGAATAAGTCGGATTAATACTGACCTATATGAGCGTGTTATCAAGCAAAACACGGATCTCATCACTCTCTCGTGGTTATAACAAACACCGAGGTAGAACCGATTGTCTTTAACGAAATTTCGGCAAATCAAAAAACAACCATGTACATGGATTTTTAGTGAAACCCAGTTCGTTTGTTGTATTTGGAAAGTTGGGGTGAGATTCCCCAACTTTCGAAAAAGTCAGAAGGCAGTTAGTTTAGCCAGTACCGCCTTCGTTAGTAACCATATTGTGAGAGCCGAAGTACATCACATGCCCCTTCATATCGGCGATACTATCTGTACTTAATTGTACAGTCGGTTTATCCAGTATCGTGTTTGGATGTCGCTCGGTCCATTCAAGAGCAGTCATTAAAGTGGAAGTCACAAATGTTGTCTCTGGCACCAGATAGTGATGAGGGATAGCCACTTTTGCACCGGTCATTACAACAACATTATCCGCTTGTTCATAGTCGAGAATGTGTCGTGATCCATCAACCGGTACGAACACAACATCCACTTGTCCGATTTTTTCCATGACTGAAGCGGGTGGGTCAGCTCGATTATCTCCCCACATCAGAAGGCGTAGACCCCCAGTTTCAATGATGTAGAGATTATTATCCAAGTGTCTCATGTTGGTAGGTGGGCAAGGATCGTCTCGTCCTTCAAATTGCTTGACGGCATCTGTCCAAGGAATGATTCCCGGTGCGACACAGACATGTTTGTCAGCAATTCCAATGATCTTGACATCGCCAAGTTCAAAGGTGCCGCCCATGCGATCTAACAACATATTCGCATCTAGTCTATCCAGAGCATCATGGTCAAAATGGGCATGGGTAGACAAACCAATGTCCACCTCCGTCATTGGGAACTCCATGCGATACCAAAGACCCCATGCTCCTGAAGGGTCGTTTCTCCAAGGATCTACCATTAAGGTTATGCCCTTTGGTGAGGTTATTTTGAATGACGAGTTACTATAATAGGCAATTTCAACCATTCCAGAAGAATTCTGAACACCACCTTCATTCTGTATTTGAACAATCCGATTGTGATTCTTATTCGACATCCAGGCATTCATTTGACTGACTGCCTCGTCACTGATTGTTGCGATACCGCCAATGGCTATTGCAATGGCTATTGCAAATATTTTTGTTCTATTCATTGTGTAATAATTCAGGTTGATTGATGAGATAGATTACCACATAAATTATGATTAAAGTAAGGCGGGTTGAGTTTATGATCGACGTTTTATCGAGCTGATGGAATTGTAGTCATGAAATACGTTTTGTTATCAACATGATAACATTTTTATCTGGCTGTTGTCTGTTACAACTAAGCACCCCATACATCCATGAGATCATTAAAATGGTTTAGTTCTGGCTTCTTTGATTGCAAGTTACAGATGTTCGATACGAACTACGTTTGCACCAGATGATTATTGATGATCTGAATCTAGCAGGTACTGAAACTAGAAGCAAAGGTAGATTGATGCATGTGTAATTTTTTTGGAGGAGTTTCGATATCCAAGTCTCATGACGCGAATTGCTACCTGAAATTGGTTGATATGCACCAAAATACATCGGCCAATAGATTATGCATGCTTTCAGGTAAGATTATATGGATAAGAAATGAAGATTGAATTACCAAATTTCGGATACGAAGTTAGCTTCTGCACCAGATTGAAATGAGAGCTTTTCTGTTTTTAGACCGCAAAGTACTCTCATGGGCCCTGTACGATTGGGCAAATTCGGCATTTGCGACAACCATCGTTGCTGGGTTTTTTCCAGTCCTTTACAGTCATATGACTCGTGATCTGTCTACTCAGGATGCACAGATCTGGCTCAATATCACGATTGCCATAGGAAGTATTGTGGTTGGTATTAGCTCGCCAATTTTGGGTGCGATTGCGGATTCCGGTAATCAGCGTAAAACCTTTCTCGCAGGCTTTACCCTGCTCGGCATTATTATGTGCCTAGGTCTTGGTTGGGCAGCTTCGGGGGTGTGGTGGATGACGTTGATCCTGTATGGAATCGGACTCATTGGATTCAATGGGGCGATCACCTTTTATAACTCTTTATTGGTCATGGTCTCATCGATTGATCAAGTTGATATCGTGTCTGGTTTTGGTTATGCACTCGGTTATATTGGAGGTGGCCTGTTGTTTCTGATCAATGTATTGATGGTTACCAATCCGGGTTGGTTTGGGCTTGCATCAACCTCAGTCGCTCTCGCAGTTTCATTTGTGTCAGTTGGGATCTGGTGGTTACTCTTCAGTCTACCTCTTTTTCTTTTTGTGAAAGAACCATCTGCTGTCCAAAAACGAAGTATAGGATCGACAGCTCGTGAAGGATGGTATCGGTTCAAGTCAACGTTTCGGGAAATCCGAGTGCTCAGAGCAGCCTCTTTCTTTCTCATTGGTTATTGGTTGTATATCGATGGTGTAGCAACCATTTTCAAAATGGCCGTTTTTTTTGCAGATCGCATTTTAGGACTGCCTTCGGAGAGCCTGATCAAGGCATTACTGCTCACGCAATTTGTCGCATTTCCAGCCGCTCTGTTTTTTGGGTGGTTTGGGAAAAAAATTGGACCGAAGTCCGGAATTTATATTTGTATTGTAGTGTATGCGGTTGTTATCACTTATGCTTGGCAATGGCTTCGTTCTGCCATGGATTTTTATTTTCTAGCAGCAAGTATCGGTTTAGTTCAGGGAGGAATTCAGGGATTAAGTCGATCCCTATTTGCAAGACTGATACCGAAATCCAAAGTTGCGGAGTTTTTTGGTTTTTTCAATCTGGTTGGCAGATTCTCGAGTATTTTGGGACCGCTATTGATGATTATCGTTCCTCTAGCCATTATTGGTGCTGATGAGAGAGATAGCATTTTGGCGTTGCTTATTCTGTTTGCTGGCGGTGCAATTTTCTTATCAAAGGTGGACATCGCTTCCGGTGTTGTTGAGGCGAATCAACTGGATGAATCGGTTATCCATTCGAAAAAGTGAAGGAAATCCAGCCAAACTCAAACGTTGTTCCTAACCAATTTCGTTCAGTAATCCAGTACACTAACGACTGAGAATTGTCATTTCATACCGATCAGTCGAAATACTGATTCGATCGTCCTGTTATCATTTTTCGAATTTCATAACTGAAACATTTTTGGAACTTGGATACCTACCTAAAACAGCTCACATGTTCTAGGGAATTTATTGATTTGGATTTCTGGAAAAACCCACAGGGTGTTTCGGTTCCGGATGATGAGTTGAATTTTCTATTAGTTCCAGATGCGGTCGAGTCTGCTGCCTGTCTGGATCTGGCAAAACAAGTGCATCGTTGGCAGTCGGAACAAGATGATTCTACCGAACGTATCACGCGGGCGTTAATGGTCACCATGGGGGGCTTGTTACCAAGTGTGTTGCTTTATGATCATCTGGTAGAAGGTCGCTTGGATGGTTCTCCAAAGATCGAATTCGGCACGCTCGGTGTTTCCCTGTATAAGGGACCTGGCCAGCGCTACCAAAACCCCAGAGTTCAGCATGGTATTTCAATCCCGATCAGTGGTCAGACGGTCTTGGTCATTGATGACTTGGGAGATGGTGGCGGGACTTTGCAGTTTCTGAACCAATATATACTTGATAGTGGTGCACGCAGAGTGCTGACTTTGGTAATGTATATGAAGCCGAAAGCAAAGAACGTATGTGATGCAGATTTTTCATTTGGTGAAACTCCACAAGATACATGGATCATCACACCGCGTGAGAGAATTGAAACGTTGATGAAACGGGTTCCTGTATGGAAGCAAAGGGGTGCCTCTATGAATGAATGTCGGAGACGACTGATTGATCTGATTGGCTATACAAAAACTGAAGTGAATTATTATCTTGAACGAGCCTATATTCGGTCATTAAGAAACATCAGTACTTAAACCAACAATTTCTGCAGAGATACGATCTTTCCTGATTCGGGGCTTCGCCTCCCAATCTCGACAAACCTCCTCATTTTGTGAAAGCACAATGATTCTTCATTTCTCGGTTTTATGTTTATCTCTGCAACGACCGAAATTAATGATTTATTTCGAGCCCAGATAACGGCTTGATCATACAATTGCTTGCCAATACCTTGACCTCGGTATGGAGAAGAGACCGCAACACGATCGATGTACAGAAACTGCTCTTCATTCTCATCAAACCACTGATAATTTGTGCTATCGTATTTGGTATTGCTTTCAAAACCGAGTAGGAAACCACCGATCCCGTGCGGTGTTTGACAAACCAGTAGCAAACTGGATAATTTTCTAAGCTGATGAAAGCGTTTTTCATTCATAGGACTCAACATCTGGACCGATTCTTGATTGATTTCAAGAATATCTGGAGTATCAGTATTTATGAAATCCCTGATCTTAGTTTCCATATTTTGGTGAATAAAATGCTAAGTTTGATATGAAATAGTGAGGAATTATATACATTGTTAGCCATGTAAGATTGTGTTGAAATAATTCCGGTTTTTGCTTATACAAGCCATACACGAAGCATACCTAGTGCGTCTACCTTCGGGATTGGGGTAGCTGGACGATTAGGAGCCTTCTCATTAGAGACTCCGTAACCACCAAAAGATATATGCCTAACACTGTATATAATTCCCAAATAGTGACTAAAGTGTTCCGCGTTTTAAGCCTCTAACCAGACTTCTAGCAGGTTGGATAGCGCGAACGACAGATGCTTGAAGTGGTAATGGTTCGCCCGTAATCCAGGATGTCAGGAATTCCCCGCTTAGCGCGGCTCCGGTCATGCCTCGAGAGCCCCAAGCTGCACAAAGATACAGATTTGGATAATAGACACGCTCAATGTTTGAGATCGGATAGTTCCTTTTTCGCATGGACTGAAACTGATCGATAAAACGATCCTGTTTGGGGACTCTACCAACTAAGGGTAGTCGATTTTCGCTGACCATGCGTACTCCGTGATGAGCACACTGGATATGATCATGGGGTTTGTATCTCGAGTCGATCAGATGAGGCAGATATTTTGCGAGTAAATTAAAATTATCAAGATCGGCCTTGGGGTTTGGACTCGACGAAACCCTGCCACTTTCATAGGTGGCTCCGATCAAATGATGGCCGCTGCAGGCAGGTAACAGATAACCTCCATATCGTAGAATGCACATCGGTGACTGGGATATGAGGCCGACATTGACATAGGTACTTTGACCCGAGATCGGTGTAAAAGGTATCCAGTTCACCTCAGGCCATGTCATGCTATGTCCAGATGCGAGGATCAATACAGCTGTATTGGAGAGAATTTGATTATTTAAAGTCATAATACTCACTCCCTGTTTGCTAGGTGAGATGGTATAAGCCTGCTTTCCTAACTGCAGATCGATATTTTGGTGGTCAAGTAAATGCCTAATCCACTTGCTCGAATTTAAGAAACCGGCCTTTGCATAGAACAGCCCAGCAAAGGGGCATTCAACACCACTTTGTGTTTCTGCTTCATCTTGAGTGGACTTCCTTACCAGCCACTCTGGCAGAGAACGGGCAGAAATTTTCTCCTGACGTATACTCTGCTGTTTATCGACCGCGAACTCAAGTAGCCCACACTTTTGATGGAATAATTGCTTTGGGTCTAATTCATCGAGTTGATTTAGAAGGAATGCAAAGCTTTGAAGAGATAGTCGCTCTTCAAGTGATGGGCTAGCGGTCAAATAGGGTGAATAAACTGCAGATGGATTGCCGCTTGCTTGCATTGCAACAGAGGATTCCTGCTCTAGAACGGTAACTTTCCATCCCCGCCTTGCTAGATGATATGCGCTTTGAGCACCCGCAATGCCTGCCCCAATTACGGTAGCGGTTTTGGATGAATGATTGGTATGTTCGGGGAAATACCATGGTTCTCTGACTCGAATAGTTGGCTTCGTTTGCATAACTCCAGTTAGCATCTCCCGTTTCTTTCCAAAACCCGGAAGTTTGCAGATTTGGAATCCCTGATCGAGCAATAATTGTTGGATCTGCGTAGCGACGGTAAACGTTGCTATCGTGGTACCAATATCACTCAGCCTTGCGATTTCACGAAATACTGAATGTGTCCACATTGCAGGATTTTTCGCAGGTGAAAACCCATCGAGATACCAGCAATCAACTTTTGCGATCAGTTCGCTTAATTCATGATGCGCTTCCCCATGACAAAGGGTCAGGGTCACGCGACCATCATCTAGGAAACATCGATGGAAGCCATCTAGATTACCCGGCCACTGGCGGAGGAGTTCCTCTGAAAGCGATTCAAGTTCAGGAAAAAGTGCCTGACAGTATCGGAGAGTCTTAATATCGAGTGGGTGCTTTTCTATGGAAATGAAATGTAGTCTGGAGTATGCGTTTACATGACAACGCCAAAATTGCCATGTCGCAAGGAAATTAAGGCCAGTACCAAATCCAGTTTCAGCAATCGTAAAATTCGACTTATCCAACCAACGATTTGGCAGATTGTTTCCTCTGAGAAACACATGTCTGGATTCTTTTAGTCCATTCTCGCGAGAGAAATAGATATCCTGATAAATGCTTGAGTAGGGTGTTTGGTCGATTATTTCAAGGATCACTGATGGAAGGTCATTTGTGTATTGAGATATGCTAATTCATAATTACGAAGTTGAGTATCAGTCAAGAACCGACCAAACTGTAATCTTATCGCTATCTCATTTTTGCAAGGTAATCGTTTAGAATCAATATCTCATTTTTGGCTGCCTTTGGTCTGAGAGTAATACTCATCTAGTACAAGAATAAAAGGTCGACTTAATTGAGTATTTCCAGTAACAGTTTACTTCAATCTCAATCAACTATATTCACAATAGAAACATGCAAAGAAACTTTGAACATATCTCGGTAGAAGAGGCGAAGACCCTGATAGCTGAGGGACCTGTACAACTTATGGATATACGAGATCCAGATTCGCATGCGCAAAGCCATATTGAGGGTTCTATCCGCGTTGATAATCAGAATCTCAATGAATTTCTTGATCAGGCAAACCGCAAGATTCCACTGATTGTTTATTGTTATCATGGAAACGCGAGTCAGGGTGCAGCTGAATTCATGGGGCAGCAGGGGTTTGAAAAAGCCTATAGTCTCGATGGGGGATTCAAGCGTTGGCACGATCTAGCCCAATTGGAGAGTTCAGAACAGTGAGAAATTCAAATCCACTCGTTGGGTCTAGTGACCAATACTGACGCTTTATATCCACATTATCTTCGTCTTATCACACATGATTGAAAACTTAACCAGCACGGTTTCTGAGCACGGCACAATGATCAAGTTATTTGCGACACTTGTTGTTATCGTGATTCTGGACATTGTCAGTCGTTTACTGATTAGAAAAATGACGATCTTGTCCCAGAAGAGCAAAACTGCCTGGGATGATGCGCTGATCGATTCTGTTGGTGCTCCTGTTCGATGGATGATTTGGCTGGTCGGTTTGACTGCTGCTATCGAAGTATCGGGAATCGTTCCGAAAGATGTATTTGGGATGTTGCACACTGGTCGTATCCTCATTATCGTTGTATTGTTTGCTTGGTTTTTGTTTCGCTTGATTGATTCATTGGGCAAGAATCTGGTAGGTAGGACGACCTTTGGTGGCGCGACTATTGATCAATCTCTGGTTGATATCGTTAGTAAGTTATCGAAGTTGACAGTGGTGATTTTTACTGTTCTGATCGCCATGCAATCTCTCGGTTTCAGTCTGACTGGATTGCTTGCTTTTGGTGGGATAGGTGGTCTCGCAGTCGGTTTGGCAGCTAAGGACATGTTGGCAAATTTCTTTGGCGGCTTCATGATTTATTTTGATCGGCCGTTCAAGGTTGGCGATTGGGTACGCTCACCTGATCGAGAGATCGAAGGTATTGTTGAAAGAATCGGGTGGAGAGTAACGTTGATCCGTAATTTTGACAGTCGACCTCTGTATGTTCCCAATTCGAGCTTTTCCTGTGTCACGATCGAAAACGTCACACGTATGAGTAATCGCAGAATCTACGAGTTGGTTGGTATTCGTTATCAGGATGCGGGAGCCATGAATCAGATTGTTGACGATGTGCGCTCTTATTTACAATCTCATTCAGGCATTGATCAGGATCAGACCTTGATGGTAGGATTTACCGCCTTTTCGGCATCGTCCCTAGACTTCTTTGTTTACTGTTTTACTCGGACCCAATCCGGCCCTCAGTATTTTCAGGTCAAACAGGATGTTCTTCTGAAAATATTGGAGATTGTTGAGGGTCATGGCGCCTCTTGTGCCTTTCCGACTACTACCCTGGAAATTCCTGATCCGATCAATGTGGTCAATACCAAGGGACCCAATTGATCACAGTGAAGTGGAGTTTTTTGCTACGGGACAGAGATTACGCGAATCAAATTCGTGCTCCCGGCCTGATTGGAGCTACCAGCAATCAGGATTACTTTATCATTTGATTGTACAAGGCCGAGTTCCTTGCCGCGTTCGGTAGCAAATAATAGACGCTCTTCATCGGAACCTCCACCCAAATACAGAATTCCCAATACTCCCCAGTTCATAGCCAGTCGGTTGACAACTTTGGGTGAGGAGGTGATGGCCAGTATTGGACATGTTGGCCGATATTTGGATACTTGGCGAGCGGTTACACCGGTTTCGGTTAGAGCAATAATTGCGCTAGCATCGAGTTGATTGGATATTGCAATGGCTGCAAGTGCAACGGCATCGGTTACTTTACGAGAGTGATGCGGCTCGTTTGTTTCAATTCTTTGCAAGTGGCCGAAGTAGACGAGCGAAGACTCAGCCGCTCTGGCTAGGTCATCCATCATGGCCACTGCTTCGACTGGATGTCGGCCAACCGCAGTCTCTCCAGAGAGCATAACTGCTGAACTGCCATCGAATATGGCATTTGCTACATCGCTTACCTCAGCTCGGGTCGGACGAGGATTGCGTTCCATAGAATCGAGCATTTGAGTAGCTGTGATTACTGGTTTTCCCTGAGAGACAGTGGCTCGAATGATGCGTTTTTGCACTATTGGTCCTTCTCCCGCTTCCAACTCAACACCGAGATCACCTCGCGCTACCATGATGCCATTTGCAGTTGTGATAATCTGGTCAATGTTCTTGACTCCTTCGCGATTTTCGATCTTGGCGATGATCGGTATAGTTCCTTTCCGATCCTTGATCATTTTGCGTAACCGTTCGATATCTTCGGCATTTTGCACAAAGGATGCAGCGAGATACTCAACATCATTGTCGATCGCAAATTTAATCTCGTAATCCGAGTTATCCGTAACCGCTTCAAATGTCTCGGGGCTGTCTGGTAAATTTATACCCTTGCCACTTCGCAGAACACCACCGCAAATTATCTGGGTCTGGATTTGCCGATCCTTGACACTGTTTACAATCAATTCGATCTGACCATCGTCAATCAAAACACGATGTCCCTTTCCGATGGTTTGGTAGAGGGTAGGATGCGTCGTTGATACGCCCTTTATGTTGCCTGCCTGATGGTCACTATAAATGGAAAAATGCTGACCTCTTTTCAGCAAAACGCTACCTTCCTTGAGTGGACCGGAGCGGATTTCCCGTCCACGAGTATCGACCATGCAGGCAATGGTTAATCCGGTCTGACGACTGGCCTCACGAATTAACCCAAGAATGCGACGATGCTCAGTTTCGTCGCTATGCGACATGTTCAATCTAGCTACATTCATGCCAGCCTGTGCCAAGGACTTTAGTCCCTCCAACGAATCACAGGCTGGTCCAATGGTGGCGATAACCTTGGTCTTTCTAAATTTCGGTTTTGAGTTCAGGGTTCTTGCTTTGATGGGTGGTTTCTGGAATTATAATTGCAATATAGTAGCCCATTTCGAACTAAATTCAGATAATCAATACATTGATTCGTATTTTCATGATCGCCTGCATCAAGTACTTTACAAATTCCCAACCGTTAGCACTTTGCTCATTGATGGTCACACCTTATGGAGTGTATAAGTTGACTGCATTTGGAAGTAATCATCCGATTGAATGGGCGATCTTGGTGATTGTTTTCCTGTGTGCCATGCTCGGCTGGATTCACAGCATCTGCTACGCGGCAAATACTCGACTACAACCAGAGCATCAACTTTCTTCAATACGAATCCAGTTGATGAAAATTTCATTTATCATGCCATTTGTTGGACTTGTAATCTATGTTTCTCAAGTTCTAATACCACTTCATCATGGGGAGCTTCAAACGCTACCCGGATGGATGATTTATGTCCACTTTACGGTACTTGGTTGTATAGCTTTTTCCATCTGGACCGCTGCCACTCAACTGATGACCTTGAAACACGGTCGCCACACCATTTTTCTCGATATTTATGGTCCAGTCTTTGCTATGTGGTTTTGTTTCATCGGTGTTTGGTTTCTTCAGAAAACTGTTATTCAAGAGCTTTCTGATTGAACAGTGAAACTGCAAGCGTAGTAACGGCCATCCGAATTTATATGAGATTTCGATAATTCATGGGAACAATGTTCTTCTGCTTGGCAGCCTATTTGGTTTTTGCTTATCCATGGTTGCGCTATATTGATTGGATGACCGGTAATGTCATTCTATCCATTGGTGTTTCAACCGTTCTCTGGATATTGGGTATGGCCGGCATGCGTTATTCATTCAGTGGTCCGAATCAAAGAATCCGGTATCTCGTTGTGCACTGGGTAGGTGCCGGATTTATACTCGCATCGATAACGTTCATCGCTGAATTTGTTCGATTGCTCACGAATTATCCGGATCCATTAATTGCAAAGTGGACTCTCATCCTAGGTGGATGTGTGATGATCATAGCGAACTTATTTTCACATCACATTTCGATTCGCAAGATGGGCATACTGAGTCACAAGGTGTCCCGAACATGGCGGTTGATCCAATTATCGGATGTGCATGTTGGTTCCCGACAAACCGGGTACTTTGCGCGGGTGGTTCGAAAAGTGCAAAAACTGAAACCTGACGTTGTTGTAATTACCGGAGATTTGATTGACACTAGCGCTGTTGGGATCGAGTCATTACGCCCCTTATTCTGGCTGGACATACCGGTGTTTTTTTCGATTGGAAACCACGAACTCTATGCCGACATGGACAAGGTTATGGATATGTCGGGCAAATTAGGATTAAGGACGTTGAGACAACAGTCTGAGGAGTTTGAGGAATTTTGTATTACCGGCATTGACGATGATCCCGACCCGAATCAAGTCTCACGAGAGTTGCCCAATATCAGCCGTAATTTGGACAAATTCAATATTCTTCTTTATCATCGGCCGCAAGGGTGGGAGTCTGCAATTGACCACGGTATTGATCTGATGCTGAGCGGGCACACTCACAAGGGCCAGATATTTCCGTTTAATTTCGTGGTCCGAAAATATTTCAAGCGAATTCATGGTCTCTACAGTCATGAGGGTCGGTATTTTTATATTTCTCCGGGAACAGGTACATGGGGACCATTGATGCGATTGGGATCGTTCAATGAAATCACCTTGTTTACCATCATGCCAAAACAATAGGGAGAGTCTCTGGCGAATGTTTTAGTCGGTAGTTTGGATTATTGGATTGCGGAAGGTTGACTGAGCTCGATCCACGTAGTCACCCGGAAAAATTAAAACACGCCGATTCGCCAGCTTATTTTCGGAGTCGTTACGAATCATTTCAAGCATTTTGATGAGAAGGTCAGCATGCCCATGAGTATCGCCTATCACATGGAAGAGTTTATTCAGAATGGAAGAGGATTTGAAGGACATTGGATGCTGTATTCAAAAACTGGGTTGTAACACGCTGAACATCATCATTAGAACCTCGCATTGTTTTAAACAGACTAGAAATTACATTAGATACATAAAGAATTTAATTCTGAATG
>JAPOUQ010000078.1 GCA_026708585.1 Gammaproteobacteria bacterium | reverse complement strand
ACTTTAGCGGCTAAGTTCAAATTTATTTTACCCATTATGCGAATTTATTCTCTATTTCTACGCCTAGGAAACTCCGTAGTAGCGTAGACCATTCCAAATTATTGAATCTAATGATTATTCAAAAGTGTTAAATTTGTATGGGTAGTGGAATGGTCTAGTCATGGTCCATGTTAGTCTTGCATGTGGACGAGACCTCGATCCGGATCAATCAGAAAAACCATTGGATACACACCTGTACCTCCGGCGATCTCGGGCTGATGTTGGTGCACGCGAAGCGGGGGCAGGAAGCGATCGACGAAATCAACATCATCCCGCGCTACGGAGGCATGCGGAGCAAGGACCAGGAAGGCGAACCGCATCATCCGGTGCTGGTGCATGATCGCTGGTCCAGCTATTTCAACTATACCCAGTGTGATCACTCGATCTGTGTCGCCCATTGGCAGCGCGATCTTCAGTTTATCATGGATGCGCACCAGCATCGCTGGGCAAAACGGATGTTAAAACTGCTGGTGAAAAGCAATCGGGAAGTGGCGGAAAACGAGACCAAAGTGCTCAGCAAACAGCGCTACCTTGCCGTGCGTAAGCAATCCCGTCGCATCCTAACACAAGGGGTGCAGGAATTACCCGCCTTGCCGGAACGGAAAAGCACCAAAGGGAAGCCTCCGAAAACCACTGCGGAGTGATCAGTTGATTTGCGTATATTGCAATAATATGCTATCATTGTGCTATCAATGTTGAGGATAGAGTCGATGGCGGCAATCAATGTGCGACAACTGGATGACCATGTGGTGGATCGTCTCAAACAGCGTGCCTCTTTGAACAACCGTTCCCTAGAGGGTGAAATCCGCCATATCCTAGAATGTGCCGCCGACGATCATATGGTGGCCAAGCGTATTGTGTTCCTAGAGGCATCGGACCGGTTGCGAGAAAAGACCAGTGGCCGCAGACAAACTCCGGCGGAAGTACTGGTCCGCGAGGATCGCGACCGAGGTCATCGCGAAGGTTTCTGATGCGTTTCGTAGTTGATGCGAGCGTAGCAGTTAAGTTGCTGGTCGAAGAACCTGACTCGGATACCGCACGGGAACTGGTGGAAAGTGGGCAGGAGTTGCATGCTCCTAGGCTGATGGTTTCCGAGGTTGCCAATTCGCTATGGCGTAAGGCACGGTTGTGTTAGATCGAGGGTGCCTTAACTAGCGTTGCCATAGCTGTCTTGTCCGATATGCCTATACGCTGGAACGATGACGAGACCGTCGTTGCAGATGCTGTTCGTCTGGCACTAGCTTTCGACCACCCAGTATATGATTGTATCTATCTCGCACTTGCTCATCGCATCGGTGCGGTCATGCTGACAGCGGATATTCGATTCGCGAATGTCATCACCGCGTCCGAGCACGGTGCATCAATTTTGACGCTGACGGATTACGCGGAAACGCGATGATTTTCGCGACGCGTGAAATCTTTAATCGTAACCATGCGGCTAGCACCCCTGGATGTTACATGATGCGAATAACTATACAAGTCCATGTAAGCCATCCCTTGCCTGTCCAGTTTGTTGTTGCTCTACATAGGCTCAATTCTTCCTTCAAGGGACACTGAATCCAGGAACACGGATGCGATATGATCAGACAGGAATAAGTGTGATAGGAAACTAACTTGCAGGAAGGCTGACAACAAGGCATCAAGTGTTTTGGCAAGAGACAGCGGTATTTTTCATGCGTTGTTGCAAATCCCCAACTATGAAGCACTTTTGGAGCATCCCATTCTTGGCAAAAGCTGGGAAGGGTTTGTCATTGAAACAATCATCAATGCATTGCCATGGAGAACTACCCCGTTTTCTATCGGACATCAGCAGGAGCCGAGATCGATCTGGTAATTGAGTTTGATTTGGACGGCTATTTGGCTGTTGAAATCAAGGCCAGTCGCACACCAAGCTTGGAAAGGGCTTCCACTATTGCATGTGAAGATTTAAAACCAAGGCATAAATTGGTTGTTTATACCGGTGAAGACAGGTTTCCCCACTTGCGACAACAAGACCATTCTATCTCTGGCACACTTCATTGATGAGTTAAGAAAGCGAACGGGATAGATCAACATCTCCCCGCGATTTCCAGTACGAATTGCAAACAGTAAGAGCCCGGCTTAATGAACTTCCTGGATTGTTGTATCAAGTGCCTATGATGCTTGTTTCCGCTTTGGGCAGGTCTTTCAAAGCCTATGAGATCGGCACTTCTACTCCTATCGATTTGTAGCACCATATGATCAGTCCCAAAGCGAGGTTGATGTTGTAGCACCTTATGTAAATTCAATTTCCATTCTCAACATATTTCCGCACATGTTGATGAACATGCCATGCCAATCGTGTAAAAAAAGTTCCAGTATGAAATTCATTGGAAATGTGATTGTTCTTCTCGATCCGGTAACCGATAACTGGTGCTGCGGCCAGCACCAGGATTTTGAATGAAGATGCCCCTTTCCTTGAGTTTACGGATATCGCGTAATGCCGAATCATTTGAGCATTTGGTCATCTTGGCGTATTTCGAGGTGTTCATGAAGCCCTTAAAACCATCCTCAAGCATGCGATTAATAATTAGTCTCTGACGATCATTTACAGGTTTTTGATTTATGGCGTCCCAAAGCTGCGCTTTAAACAAGACACTGCCTAGTGTCGTTTCAGCATTGACAATGGCCCGGCCAAAACAGTCCAGAAACCATGATAGCCAGCCTGTGATATCAGGTGTTGCACGTTGCTGTTTCTCAAGCTGGTCGTAATAGTGCTTCCGTTCTGACTCAATTTGGGATGAGAGACTATAGAAGCGGTCTTTTGAGCCATCTGCCCGTGCCAAGGCCATATCACCAATAGCTCTGGTAATCCGACCATTCCCATCTTCAAACGGATGAATAGTGACAAACCATAGTTGAGCAATACCGGCTTTGATGACTGGGTCAATGTCATCACTGGTGTCAAACCATGCCAGAAAAACCTCTGTTTCCTTTTCCAAACGGTCGGCACTCGGAGCTTCGAAGTGAACTTTTTCTTTTCCCATGGGGCCAGAAACAAACTGCATGGGTCCTGCATCCATGGTACGCCAGTTACCGACAGTGATTCTATGCATACCACTGCGCCCCGTCGGAAATAGCGCGGCATGCCAGTCCAACAGACGGCTCTTCGTTAGCGGTTTGGAAAACGCCTGTGTAGCATCCAGCATCATCTCAACAACGCCTTCAACATCTCTGCTTGCGGGAACAAGTCCGGCAATGTCAATACCGAGTCTACGAGCAATGGAGGAACGAACCTCTTTCGAACTTATATTTTCACCCTCAATAGCAGAGGATTTAACAACATCATTGACCAGTGTGTTTAGTATGGCTTCATGCTTGAGTTCAAAGCCCAGCCTTTCCATTCGTCCAAGCAAGCGGCCTTGGCGATGACGTACATCAACCAGCTTGTATGCAAGAGCTTTCACATCCCATATGAAATTCGGCCAATTCTGGTGTTTATGAATCCACATATTAATCACCGCATAATTTAAGGTGATTATGAATGTAGTTCATCGCGAGATCAAGCCAAATCGCCGCATAATTTGCGGTGATTAAGCCTGTTATTCACGGCTAATTCTTGATGACTGCTTTGTGCAATTACCAACCATTGGGGCAATTTCTGGCTATGTATCCAATGCGACAGGATTGTTCAGAAATATTATTTGATATTTGAGAGAATCACTCGCAACACCGCGTGAGCGTCCGAAAGCCGCCGGTGGCGGCGCTCACGGCAACGGCAAAGCCTGAGCAGTTGCGTTTAGAATTCTTTCTAGTGCATCAAATAAACGTTGAATATCATCATCCGTATTATATACATGAGGAGTAATTCTCATTGATGATCCTCGAACACTAACAAATACATTGTGTTCGGCCAAATCGGTAGCGATACTGGTCGGGAGTATATCTGGCGGAAATCGAAGGCCGAGGAAATGCAAAGCTCGCAGGTGATCCGATACATGATCAAGACCAAGTTGTTTGGCTCGTTTTGCTATCATTGCATTTTTTCTGGCGATGGTTGTATAGATATTGTCAACCCCCCATTCGAGAAGTTGTTCTAGTGCCCTGTTCAGCATTGGCACGAGAATAAAATTCGAGTTCTCACCGACATCAAATCGACGTGCTCCAGCACGATAGGTGTCTTTGTAGTCGACAAGTCCTGCAAAATTCTCTGAGTTAGATCGGCTGATCCAGTTATATTCGAGCGGTATTCCCTCCCGGTTTCTAGGGGCCACCCAGAGTAATCCCAGAGAATAGGGTCCAAGTAGGAATTTGTAGGCTGCACAAACAATATAGTCAGGTTCTACTGCCTTGGTGGAAAACGGTAGTGCTCCGAGAGACTGCGTCAAATCCAGTACAAGGTATGCATCGACCTCACGACAGCGTTTACCGACCTGTTCAAGATCAATTAAGCCGCCGTCAGTCCAATGACAGTTGGGCAATGCAACTACCTTTATTTGATCATTAAGATTTGAGAGTATCGCGTGGGTCCAGTCATCATTAGTAGGACGTTCAACAACCATCAGCTTGGCACCGCTGATCTTTGCCTTTTCCATCCATACATATACATTGGATGGGAACTGATCTGCTAGCACCATGATATTTTCGTTTGGTTGTAGCTTGATGTTTTGGGATGCTACAGCTAGGCCGTAGCTGGCCGATGGAATAAGGGCAACTCCTTCCGCATCAGCGCCAATTAGCTTTGAAAATAACACTCTTGCAGATTCAGTTTCAGGGAAAAAGTCATGTGGGGTGATGTTCCATGGTTTCTTTTTTGCATACATGCCCTGTGCGCCAGCTTTGATAACTGAATGCATGAGTGGTCCCATGAAAGCGCAATTGAGGTAAGCCACTTCATCGGGGATATCGAACAGATGCCGCTGGCAAGGAATTAGAGTTGTGTTTGGGTTCTTTTCCATGTTGTTGGTATTTAAAATCTTTCGTAACGACTCCCCCATGAAAGCGAAGAGGCAGGTAATAGGGTGGATATACACTCAATAACCCACTGCATCGTTTTTCCGTGCAAGGAGTTACTCTAACTCTATCCTATACAATCAGACTTCAAAACGATACCCAAAAACCAATGATTCTGGCAAACTTAGGATTGATCGAATATTTGCAATTCAATGAGTGTGCTTTTTGCGCAATTTGTGTCGATATCGATAAACGAAAATATCGACAAACGAAACGAGGACAACTGCTGGACCAGGAAGAGATTCGGCTAGGAGAGCGCTTATACAAGTTGCAGTGCTCGATTCATATTCGATTTTGTTAGAGATTATTTTCAGGATTCATGACTACAACCAGAACTACCGTATACCATGAAGTTACAATTCACAAATTCAAAAAAATCTATGCCTGAGTGTAGACTGAGCAAATATCGTTTATGATTATCGAACTACAAGCAAATAATTTTATTGAATTGTTCTGCCTCTTGATATATCCGTCAGCTATCTGAAGACTTGATTCCATAGCGCGACCAACAATCATATGATGGAAACAAACGATTTCGAGCATAAGTCGCTCCTTGAGTTACGAAACATGACCCGGTCATATCCAGGCTTGTTGGCCAATGACCAAGTGAATTTAACGCTTAACAAGGGAGAAATCCATGCTTTGCTTGGTGAGAACGGAGCAGGAAAATCTACCCTTGTGAAGATGATCTATGGCGTGTTGAAGCCGGATTCAGGTCAGATTTTGTGGCAAAGAAAAGAAAAGTTGATTGCCAGCCCGGCTGTGGCGCGGGAGTTGGGTATAGCTATGGTTTTTCAACATTTTTCGCTGTTTGATTCTCTGACTGTTTATGAGAATATTGTTTTAGGGCTTGAGGCTCATCAGGTTGGAGATAATCTAGATGAGAGAATCGTGGAAATCTCTCAAAAATACGGTTTGCCACTCGAACCCGACCGGCATGTATATAGCTTGTCGGTTGGGGAGAGGCAAAGAATCGAAATCATTCGATGTCTCTTGCAAAATCCGAAACTGCTGATCATGGACGAACCGACCTCTGTTTTGACTCCTCAAGAAGTTGAAGCGTTATTTGAAACATTGCGACGTCTGTGTCATGAAGGAATGTCAATTCTATACATTAGTCATAAACTCGACGAAATCAAAGCACTTTGTGAGCATGCAACAATTTTACGTCATGGAAAAGTGGTTGCATCCGTTCAAGTGCAAGATGAAACTGCAAACAGTCTAGCAGCCAAGATGATCGGAGAAGAATTCAGCGCAGTCAGTATGACAGCTGCACATCCTACAGGCGAACTTCGATTTGTTGTCGATCAGCTTGATTACCTCGCAACCGATGAACTCAGCGTTAGCCTGAAGCAAGTTTGTCTAGAAGTACGAGGTGGAGAAATTCTGGGTATAGCAGGGGTGGCAGGAAATGGACAAGATGAACTGTTAGGGGTCTTGAATGGAGAAATACGAACAACCCCAACTTCAGCAATTCAAATCAATGGCAAAGGATGTGCCGATCTGGGACCGGATCAGCGTCGAAGCTTAGGACTGGCCTCGATTCCGTCTGAACGACTTGGACATGGAGCAGTTCCCGGCTTGACTCTGAATGAAAATACACTATTGACAGCACATGAACGAATAGGACTAGTACGGATGGGTTTGATCAACTATCAAAAATCCGAAGAATTTGGCCTTCAAGTCATCCGCGATTTTGATGTTCGATGCCATGGTATACAGGCTGAAGCGGGAAGCCTCTCAGGCGGTAATCTACAGAAATTCATTGTTGGTCGGGAAATCAATCAACAGCCTTCAGTTTTGATTGTCTCACAACCGACGTGGGGGGTTGATGCAGGGGCTGCGCAAGCGATACGAATGGCTCTCAGAAAACTGGCTGATTCTGGCGCTGCAATCCTAGTAATTTCCCAAGATCTTGATGAGCTGATCCAGATTAGTGATCGGCTAGCTGCAATCTGTTCTGGTGTATTGTCAAAGGCCCAAACTACAGCAGAGGTTACTATGGAACAGATCGGGCTAATGATGTCCGGCGTAGAGACAGTAGAAGATGAGACCAAAAAATGATTCCCTATCTTGAGAAGAGGGCAGAGCATTCGCAGACGATGGTCTATCTATCGCCGTTTATAGCTCTCGCACTCACCATGTTGGGAGGTATTATTCTATTCTCAATGCTTGGAAAGAGTCCTACACAAGCAATGCACGCCTTCTTTGTAGCTCCACTTACTAACCTGTATGGATGGGCTGAATTGGGGGTTAAGGCTTCACCACTGGTGCTGATTGGAGTTGCATTATCGATCGGATTTCGGGCTGGAGTCTGGAACATTGGTGCTGAAGGACAGTTGACTTTAGGTGCAATTTGCGGTGGCTGTGTTGCTCTTTGGTTTTATCAGGTTGATTCGGTATTCGTTTTGCCGTTGATGATGATTGGGGGAATACTCGGTGGTATGTTCTGGGCTTCCATACCAGCATTTTTCAAGACGCATTTCAACGCCAACGAAATCTTGACCAGTTTGATGCTGACATATGTGGCCCTACTTTTACTGAGTCTTCTTGTCCATGGTCCATTGCGTGACCCGGATGGATTCAATTTTCCAGAATCGAGAATTTTCCATGAAGCCGCAACCTTGCCAATCATCTTAAGTGGAACTCGATTACATCTCGGTGCGATATTTGCTCTCATTGCAGTGGGAGGTATCTGGTTATTACTATCAAAATCTCTGATTGGTTTTCAGGTCAAGGTGATTGGACAGGCACCAGCTGCAGGCCGGCATGCTGGATTCAGTGTGAATCGAATAGTCTGGTTTACTCTACTTTTGGGGGGAGGCTTGGCCGGGTTAGCGGGTATATTTGAAGTATCAGGCCCGATTGGTCAATTATTACCGAGCATCTCACCGGGTTATGGATTTACGGCCATTATTGTTGCTTTTGTTGGTCGGCTTCATCCTGTCGGTTCACTGTTTGCTGGGTTGTTAATTGCCCTGTCCTATCTCGGAGGAGAAAATGCCCAAATTACCTTAAATCTTCCAATTGCAGTGACTGGTGTTTTTCAGGGAATGTTACTCTTTTTTCTGCTCGCATGTGATGTGCTTATCCGTTATCGGATTCGCTTTAGTTCAGCTTCGGGACTTCGACATGATTGATATCCTTATCCCAGCGATGATTACCATCATCACCGCATCAACACCTTTGGTTTATGCTGCATTGGGTGAAATGATTACTGAAAAATCAGGCGTACTCAATCTTGGTGTAGAAGGTATGATGCTGATGGGTGCCGTTACAGGATTCATTGCTGTGACCCAGACCTCCAGTGTAACCCTTGGTATTCTCGTTGCTATGTGTGCTGGTGCGGGGATGTCATTAATCTTTGCTGTTCTGGTGCTAGGATTTCAGGCAACACAAGTAGCAACGGGTTTGGCTTTGACGATTTTTGGTATTGGTCTCAGTGCTCTCATTGGTCAAGGTTTGGTTGGCGTTGCTTATGAAGGTATCCCAAAATTACCGATCCCGCTATTGTCCGATATCCCATTCATTGGGCCGGTTTTGTTTGAGCATGATATTCTGGTCTATGGTTCATTTGTAATCACAGTACTGGTGTCTTGGTTTTTGCGAAAAACACGAGCAGGTTTAATTCTACGAGCAGTTGGCGATTCCCACGATGCTGCTCATGCTATTGGTTATCCGGTAATCAAAATACGCTATTTGGCGATTCTGTTTGGGGGTGCCATGGCAGGAATTGCTGGAGGTTATCTGTCTCTCGCTTATTCACCACTCTGGATTGAAAATATGAGTGCTGGTCGAGGCTGGATTGCGTTGGCACTGGTGGTGTTTGCGACCTGGCGACCCGGGCGGGTATTTTTTGGGGCGTATCTATTTGGAGGTATCACTATCCTGCAATTACATGCACAGGCCATGGGTGCTGGTGTCCCGTCTCAAGTGATGTCGATGTTACCTTACCTTGCAACGATTTTCGTTTTGGTGCTGATTTCACGAGATCAGAAAAAGATCAAAATGAATTCTCCGGCATGTATTGGCCAATCCTTTCATCCATCTACCTGATAAAAAATTCGGTAATCAAATGTGTAATCGGATCAATTTATCGATGCAAAAAGACGTTGAAATTGGTGTGGGGTTGTCGACTATAGAAGTGAAAGTTGATAGTTGATTAGTTTGAAACTTGAAAGTTTGGTTGCAATAAATGTGGTCCGAATCTGTCCCGCATACCAAAAATTGTTCTTATGAGCATTTATTCACATTGCTTGTCCAGTTACTCAGATAACCGCGAATAATCATGAGGGGTAGGCTAAGAGAGAAGCATCTGCTTGACTGCTGGGCCGAGAAGCCAAATTTGCTTTTTCATCCAAAAATTACCAATCTCTCTCTGGAATAATGAAATGATCGGAAGGTCGATTGGATCTCATTACATCCATATATTCGATCCGAGCCCTAGGGACTACAAACCGTAGGAGGCATACTATTTTACTCAAGGTAGTGAATTACACACATTATTTGATTTGCTTTCCCAAAGTGAGAGATGAGTGGCAAAATACAGGTTTCTTTTTAAAAAATGGACGTCTTTTAAAACCTTTCCGCTACTGAAAATGTGTTCTTGGTTGTCATTTACCAAGCCAGTTATCGCCACTAGTGTTTTTACCAGTCTATTTGATAAAGATTAGTGGCTTTGAGATTAATTCAGAATAAATTTTGGAGAAACTGGAGTCAGGTGATTCAAAATAATCTGAGAATTGCGTTCTGATGTAATGCAAAAATAACCCTATAAATCGAATATACCATTCTTAAGTTGATACCCAGAAATGGTTATAATATGAAAAAATAATTTGCTGGAAATCAATTACAAATCGATCTACTGAAAATGAATTTATTTGGAGGAAATATGATTAGGAAAAAACAGAATTTACGAACAGGTAGCATTCAAAAATTGCCCACAATTCTGGCCGCTTTACTGATGGCTCTATCGTTCACTAGTATCAATGCAGATGGCCATGGTCACGGACCTAAGGTTGGATTTATTTATGTTGGTCCAACTGGTGATCATGGATGGACCTATCGTCATGACATTGGTCGTCAATCCCTCGAATCAGAACTGAGTGTTGAGACAACCTTTGTCGAGAGTGTTCCAGAAGGAGCTGATGCTGAGCGAGTTATCCGACAATTGGCAACCAGTGGTCACAATTTGATATTCACCACATCGTTTGGATATATGAATCCTACCAACAAGGTGGCACAACAGTTTCCTGATGTTAAGTTTGAGCATGCGACAGGCTACAAGAGGGACTCGGATAATGTCAGTACCTATTCAGCACGTTTCTATGAGGGTCGAGCCGTTATTGGGACCATCGCCGGACATATGAGTAAAACTGGAGTTGTTGGATATATTGCTTCTTTCCCCATACCGGAAGTGATCCGTGGAATTAATTCATTTACACTTGCGATGCGCAAAGTCAATCCTGATGCTGTAGTTCGTGTTGTATGGGTGAATACCTGGTATGACCCCGGTAAAGAGGGTGATGCTGCTAAGGCTTTGATTGACCAGGGCGCTGATATTATTGCTCAGCATACGGACTCTCCGGCGGCGCTTCAGGTTGCCGAGAATCGAGGTGTTTATGCATTTGGCCAAGCATCTGACATGAGCCAGTTTGCACCTAGGGCACATCTTACTTCAATCGTGAATAACTGGGATCCATACTATATTGAGCGTACGAAAGCGGTAAAGGATGGGACTTGGGAGTCGGTTGACACTTGGAATGGCATACGTGAAGGTATGGTTAGCTTTGCCCCTTACGGTGATGCAGTACCCGCTGATGTTCGAGCTGCAGCTGATGCAGTGAAGGAAGGGATTTCTAGTGGATCTATGCATCCGTTCGATGGTCCATTTAACGATCAGGCTGGAAATCAGGTGATTGGCGCAGGTGAACATCTCGATGATGGGGTTTTGTTAGGTATGGACTACTATGTCGAAGGAGTAGAAGGTGATTTGCCCGGCTAAATAAGTCTTAAAAAACCAAATCAGATACTGCCGCCTCATTTCGAGGCGGCAGTTCTATGAGAATCAGTAAAGACTTCTTTACCTCTAAACAATACCTCTTGCTCAAATCATGAGAAGACGAAATCCAATTTCCTGTATCCCCTCGGCTCGATATTCTTATTGAGTCAAAAGAGTTCCTCTCGAAGTTAAATCTGACCATCGCAGAACACAAAATACTTGCTATCCAACTCATACAGAAATTTCGATCACACCCCCACAATAATGCGTAATGCTTGATAGTCATATCCATGAGTGGCTGAATCTACTGATTCGATGGATTCATTTTATTGTTGGAATCGCCTGGATAGGCGCATCGTTTTATTTCAATTGGCTGGAAAACAACTTGAATCGTAAACGTCCAACCGGTGATCCGATTGCCGGTGATTTATGGGCAGTTCATGGTGGTGGCTTCTACCACTTAAATAAATTTGCCAGAGGTCCTGAACGGTTACCTGAGGAACTTCACTGGTTCAAATGGGAGGCCTATACAACCTGGTTAACAGGCATGATGCTATTGATTGTGGTTTACTATTTCAATGCGAAGGTCTACATGATTGATCCATCAGTACGAGATTTATCGGTCGTGCAGGCCATGTCGATTTCCCTGATAGCGATCGTTGGTTCCTGGTTTGTCTATGATGGAATTTGTCGTTCATTTCTGGCTAAACGTCCTCGAATATTGGTCGGTGTAATTTTTCTTTATCTGGTTCTGCTTGCCTATTTTCTGACGACGTTATTCAGTGGGCGAGCGGCTTATATTCATGTTGGTGCTGTAATTGGAACTCTGATGGTGGGTAATGTATTTTTTGTGATTATTCCGGCCCAAAAGGAAATGGTACGGGCACTCACTGAAAACCGCAGTCCAGATCCGAATGTTGGGGCCAAAGGGTTATTACGTTCACTTCATAATAACTATCTGACACTGCCAGTTGTGTTCGCCATGATCAGTGTACATTTCCCCAGCACCTATGGCAACTCTGCGAATTGGTTAATCCTGATTCTGATTTCAATAGCTGGTGTGATGGCTCGTCATTATTTCAATATCCGTAAGGCCAGTCGCTCTGCATGGTGGTTTTTGGTGGTTGGATTTTGCATTCTTCTCGGGGCGATGTGGCTCACCTACCCCAAAGAAATAGAGGTGCAGAAACAAACTGTCTCATCATTAGAGGCCATGGAAATCATCACCAATCGATGTACCAGTTGTCATGCTAGCAATCCTTCTTTTGTTGGAATATCTTCACCTCCCGGAGGCGTGATTCTTGAAACCGTACAGCAAATCGAAAATCATGCGGATACAATCTATCAAAACTCCGTATTGACCAATACTATGCCTCCCGGCAATCTTACAGGAATTACTGATTCTGAACGGCACATACTAGCTGCTTGGTATCAGCTATTGAATGATTCGAAATGAACGAGATATATCCGCGCGATTTCGTTGGTTATGGATCTGATCCTCCAAATCCAAAATGGCCGGGTAATGCTCGAATTGCTGTGCAGTTCGTTGTGAATTATGAAGAAGGTGGGGAGAACTGTATTTTGCATGGTGATCTTGGTTCGGAGGCGTTTTTGTCAGAAATTGTCGGAGCACAAAGTTATCAGGGAATGCGCCATATGAACATGGAGTCGATTTATGAATACGGAGCACGTTCCGGATTCTGGCGATTACATCGATTATTTACTAAGAGGGATATTCCGGTTACAGTGTTTGGGGTGACTATGGCACTAGAACGGAATCCCGAAGCGGTGCATGCCATGCTTGAGGCGGGCTGGGAGATAGCCAGTCACGGTTATCGCTGGGTCGATTATCAGCATGTAGAAGAAGTAGTAGAGATTGAGCATTTACATGTAGCGATTCGAGTTCATGAACAGCTTACCGGACAGCGCCCACTTGGTTTTTATTTGGGGCGCACCAGTCCCAACACTCTTCGCTTGATCGCAGAACAAGGTGACTTCATATATAGTTCGGATACGTACGCTGATGATTTGCCTTACTGGAATGACGATTACCATAAACCATTATTGATGGTGCCCTATACGCTTGATGCCAATGACATGCGCTTTGCGACCTCGCAGGGTTTTAATTCAGGGGAGCAGTTTTTCGGTTATCTGAAAGACAGTTTTGATTGTTTGTACGAGGAAGGAAAGCAATCGCCGAAAATGATGTCGATCGGCTTACATTGTCGATTGGTTGGGCGTCCCGGTCGAATCATAGCCCTGAGTCGATTTCTGGACTATATTCATGAGAAAGATCGAGTCTGGATTTCACGTCGGATTGACATAGCTGAGCATTGGAGGAGTCATTTTCCCTATGGATGACTTCGGACGTCGATGGGTGAATCTTGCATCAGCAAGGCTCGGTGCAGAGGCTATAGCCTGTAGTGACGATTTTTTTGCTCCAATGTGTCGGATGATCAAAGATGAGTCGCCAGTATTCATCGATGGGAAGTATGATGACCACGGCAAATGGATGGATGGATGGGAATCGAGAAGGAAGCGAGAGCCAGGTCATGATTGGTGCGTTGTTCGATTAGCGAAACCCGGAGTCCTGCAGGGTCTTGAAATCAGTACTGAACATTTTACGGGAAACTATCCTCCAGAGGCTTCGATTGAAGGTTGTTATTCCAAAAGCGATGATCTGAATACTATGCAATGGGAAAAATTGCTAGAAAAAACGACTTTGGAAGGCAATTCTCGGTATTCTTCTCGTATCAGTGATACTGGGGTGTATACACATGTACGACTGAATATTTTTCCAGATGGCGGGATTGCGAGACTTCGAGTGTATGCAAAGCCAAATATTGACTGGAGTCAATATGGTCCGGGCCAATTGGTCGATATTGCCGCTTCCTTACATGGCGGAGTTTCACTGGCCTGCAATGATGAACATTTTGGATCAATTCGAAACCTGTTAATGCCTGGAAGAGGGGTCAATATGGGGGATGGATGGGAGACACGTCGGCGAAGAGAAGAGGGTAATGATTGGGTATTGATTTCACTAGCCCGAGCCGGAACAATACGAAAAGTGATCGTCGATACTGCACATTTCAAGGGTAATTATCCAGAGAGTTGTAGTATTCAGGGCATGAATAAGCAAAATGTTGTTATTGATACGTTAGAGAGGCGTTCGGAGGATTGGCCAGTATTATTGCCCAGAGTCAAACTTCAAGCAGATACTGAGCACCAATTTACAAAAGAGATCATTCAACTTGGCCCGATTACCCATGTCCGCCTCAATATTTATCCAGATGGTGGTGTGAGTCGTCTCCGTTTGTTGGCGGATGTTTCCAGTTTCGAAAAAACATGATTACACTAACCCCCCAAGCTCTGACGAGTGAATCCTTCGACACTTATGGTCAAGTTATTGAAACGCACAAAGCGAAGTCGATTTCAATTAATCAGGGTTTAACGACCCGATATCATGATCTGTTTCGAGTTGATGTGGACCATCAAGGTGGTTATCCCATCGGAAATATTTTTCGAACCCAACCATTATCATTACCCTATAGAGTGTCGATAATGGAGCGTCATCCTTTGGGTAGTCAGGCCTTTATTCCACTACACGATAAACCATTTTTAGTGTTGGTAGGGAGTAAGGGTGATTGTTTGAAAGCCGAAGATCTTGAATTATTTCAGACCAATGGAAGGCAAGGTATCAATATCAATCGAAATACCTGGCATCATTTTAATATCGCGTTATGCGATACCCAGGATTTTCTTGTCATAGACCGAGGAGGTCCAGGCAAGAATCTAGAAGAAATCAAAGTTCAGGGAGAAGTATGGATTGGAGCTATAGATGAAATCTGATCTTGATCATACTGCGATTACTCGATATATGGCTAGAAATGGTTCTCCCTTTGATTTCAGTATTGATAATATTTTGGAACCTGCAAGGTACGATCTTGAGTCGAGAATCAAGGACTCGACCTGGAAGGGTGGCCAAGTTTTTGTGGTTGACTTCGGTAATTATCATTGGCAAATTTCAGGTGCTACAAGGTTCTGGAAGCAAAATGCCTATAACTGCATGAAACCCAGAGCAAATATATTTTTTGGACAACCAGTACAAAAATTCGATCTGATTATTCTGAACTTACTGCCGGCTTGGTTTGACTTTGATTTCTTGTTACAGCAAGTTCATTCACGGCTTAATGATGAAGGTTTATTTGCGTTCTCAAGCTTTGGCCCCGATACGTTGAGAGAAGTTGTCAAGGCTTGGGAGTTTGATGATGCTTACCCGCATGTTCATTCCTTTGTTGATAAGCATGATCTAGGAGATTCAATGTTGCGTTCAGGGTTAGCGCGCCCCATTGTCGATTCAGTATGGATGAAATTTGCCTATACGCATTACCAAATCCTAGTTGGAGATTTGCGTGCAGGTGGCTTTTCAAATATCCATCGTGAGAGACGAAAATCTTTGCTGGGCAGGAACACCCATGATCGGTATATAAGAAATCTAATGAAGCTTGTTACTGAGAATAATGAAGCAGTTACCTTTGAATATATTTATGGCTTGGGTTTTATGCAAGATCAATCATCAATCAAGGTTCAACCTCCACAATTATGATTCTGTAAGTTAGGAGATTTCTGATTTCATGACTGTGTAAATGTACCTTATAATGTAATTTCAAACTTATCGAATGCGGTGAATACTACCTACTTTCATTGATTTCATCGCAAAATTTAAAATGAAGATTTGCAACGGTGCTAAGAGATGAGAAATATCCTATTATTATTGCCGGTCATTGCTATGACTATGACCCTGAGTACAACCACATATGCTGCAGAAAGAGACCCAATCAAAAAAGCAATTGAAGCCAGGCAGGCCGTTATGGTATTGCGCTCATGGTATGCCGGTCCTTTGTTTGGCATGGCCAAGGGGGATATAGAGTATGATGCTGATTGGGCTAATGCACTTGCAAACAGTCTAAGGGCAGAGCTTGATACCACGGATCGTGGTATGTGGCCAGAAGAATCAGATTATGAAAGTTATTCGGATATAAGCCGCACCTTGCCAGAATGGTGGCTTGATACTGAAGGTGCCCAGGAAGCAGAAAATCAATATGCCGATGCAGTAACCCAACTCGCAGAATCTGCTGGTGGTGGGTTGAATATGCTTCGATCAACAATTGGTGATCTTGGAAAAAGTTGCAAAGGTTGTCACGACGGCTACCGCGCAGAATAACAGTTCCTCAACTAGGTTAACGCCTTGTGATATGTGGGCTTGAGCAACCTATAAGACTTCAGCAGAGGCTATTGTAGGTTTTGGTTTTGTTCGTTTTGTTTTCACTGTTCTTTTATTTGTGAGAGAACGTTCAATGAGGGTGAATCGGAAGCAAATACCAAAAGGTTATACCCATGAGCAGGTTTGGGGTATACCGATCCGGATTTGGCATTGGTTATTGGTAGTTTCGGTAATTTCGGGCTGGTTATTAGGAGAATTTCGTACCTTTTCGATTATGCAATGGCATTTTTATGCTGGATATTGCACCGGTGGGTTATTATTTATACGAATTCTCTTCGGGATTTGGGGTCCATATCCGGTTCGGTTTTCTGCGCTGATTTCAGGTCCTCAAGCAATGATCGATTATGTTGGAACTTTGTTTGAAAGGCACCCGAGCGGTAGTGTAGGACACTCTCCAATAGGTGGATTTGCGACCCTTGTGATTTTGATTTGTTTGGCTTGGCAGTTTACGACAGGTCTGATGTCGGTTGACGATGGGTTATTTTTTGAGGGTCCGTTAGCCACATGGGTTTCATCAGAAGCGAATCGTACAGCAACTCGTTTTCATCATTATGGGGCAAAAGCAATCCTCGTGTTATTTTTGATGCATATTGGCATCATGTTGTTTTATAAGTTCTGGAAACACGAGAACCTTGCTCTTGCTATGATTACAGGGAGGAAACTGGTGAAAAAGATTCGCCCATGATTGGGATACTTCAGCGCTTCGATATCGCTGTGAAGTGCAACATTCAAGAAGGACAGGGTATTATTTTAGGGAGTTAAATACAATGGTAATATGAAATAGGGAGACCCAAAAGCCGCCCGAACTCGAGGCCGAGTTGGGGGTTAGCTCAAAGTGCTTAATTCCGACAAGCGGAAAATTGTGGGCACAGATTAATACAATTGAATTATTTGAATCTGGTGGGAGAAATAGAATTACCAAACGTTTATGGATGATTATATAGACCTACACCGAAGAAGCATTCAAAATAGGTACGCGACAGAATTAACCAATGCGAAACATGCAGAAATACCCTATTTTTCTGTCTCAATGACGTCTTCAATATAGCGTTTCAATAATTCTGGGTTGAGGTTATGCAAATCTCTTCGGAGTTGTAATCCCTTTTGGCCAACTTGTTGATGGGCAAGTAGTTCTTTTACAAGGCGAAAGGATTCACTTAATTTATTATTGTCAGATGGGGTTTCTAGCCATTTTGCCGAACCGGGATCAGCAAGCATAGTCCAAGCAGGAAACCATTCAGGTGACATATTGGGTTCTAGATTTAAACCAATAGCATGATTCCAAATTCGTTTTAGTTTCTGATCCAGAAAGCTGTCTTGATTAATTTGCTGTTCAAAATCTTCTGGAAACTTCTGACACATAAAAAACCAGATATTCATTGATTTTATGTTATCGCCCAACTTACTATAAGCACTTGCTAGTCTCCCCATCAATATTGGATCATCTAGATGGTCTGAAACGGCTAAGATCGATTTTTTTACCCCGAGCCAAGCTTCTCCACATTGATAAGCGAATGAGGCATGTTTATCTGGAAGTGTTGGATCATATGGGAGTGGCTCTAATGCTTGGCCGATCTCGATCCAAATCGGGTTCAGGATAGATTTTCGTGCAGACCCAAATAAGTTCTCGGATGCCGGAATCCAAAAAGTAAGCATTGAAGCTTGCCGCTCTATTGCTTCATCCAATCCAGTTGGAGGAGGCAATCTCAACGCTCTAATAAGTATTTTGGCTGGTTTGACTGATTTATGGTCAGGTTCGATCTCCTCTAAACGACTCAGTTCTTCGCTCGCTTCGTTGATCTTGTTCGCTAGCAATGCATCTATCAAAGCACTGCTGGCGATTTTTGCTCCAGCATTTTTGCCGTGTGAGAACAGATCGGTTTGGTACTGATCTGAAAAAGTTTTTGACATGCTTCCAGACTTTGCTCAGGTTAAACCTTATTTTTTGTTAACTTGTCTTATGAAAATTTTTGAAGACTCAATGACATTCTTGAATGAAAAACCTATGCCCACAGAAATACTGTTTCTGAGGTAAATCTCAGCTGTTGTGATCAATGCTTTCCTCAATAACTTTTTGGGGAAGTCTGCAATTTTGACCCAACTTCAGTAAGGACTAAGAAATCGGCATGCCAATCCAATTATAAATCAATTATTTGATGCTCAATGGGGTGATCGGCAGGCTCAATAGTGAATCTCTAGAACAAGAAATTATCACTTAAATCAATGTATCAACCTGCTTGAAAAATAGATCAACAGGGACAACTTCCACGTCATGCTCATTGAAGCGCCTTGAGCCCGAATATAGGTAAATCAAGTTTGCTTCAGGATACTCTTGTTTGAATTGTTTCAGTCCATTGAAATCTTTAGACCGAATTCGATTAGAGAGCTTGACTTCGATTGCTTTCAAGCCGCGTTTTCCATACAACACAAAATCTACTTCCTTTCCTAATCTGGTTCGCCAGTAGTAGATCGAATAATTCCAGCGCTTATAACTATTCACAGCGATAATTTCCTGAAGAACAAGGGTCTCTAATGCAATACCTTTTGCTTCTGAGTCGCTATCATAAGGACCAGTCGGTCGCAATGTGCGAAATACTCCGGCGTCAAAAAAATAATATTTGTTACTTTGCGTGGTGTCGCGCTTTGCTCTTTTTCGAAATACAGGAATTTCGTATGAAATGAGGGTATCTCGAAGTATTGAAAAGTAATTCTCAACCACCTTGCGTTTTACAGCACAATCCCTTGCGATTGCCGAAATATTCAGTAGTGAACCTTGAGAAAAAGATGCGGCTTCCAAAAACCGAGTGAATGCTGGCAGATTTCGAGTCAATCCTTCAAGTTGGATCTCTTCTTGCAGATAGGTTTGCACGTAACTTTGCAGAAATAATTCTGGATCGGCAGATGTACATGCAAGAGGCAATTGTCCGTAGTCCAATGCACGTGCTAGGTCAAAATCGTTCCCTTGTTCTGAGGCAGTTAGTGGGTACAAATGACAAGTTAAACAGCGTCCAGCAAGCAAATTGACATTTTTATTTTTTAAACGGCGCGAACTAGACCCAGTTAGTACAAAATGAAGATTCCGCTGTTCAATTAGTCGATGAATCTCATTTAACAATGCAGGGACTTTCTGAATTTCATCGACGATTATCCAGTCGTTAAAGTCCTCAGGTATTCTATCGGATAGGCGGCTTGGGTCTGCGGTAAATTCATTGAAGTTCTTTGCATCTAGGATGTCAAAATACAATCCATTCGGATAGTGATTTCGAACAAACATACTCTTTCCTGTGCCTCGTGGCCCGAACAGGAAATAACTTTGATGACTTGGGGGGACGAAATCTCTTGGATACATGATGATATTTTATCCAAAAAACGCCATAATTTATAAAAAAATGGCGTTTTATATGGCAATATTTATGAATCAATTCATTTCGATTGTCAAATATTCAGCTGTATACAGTTTTTTCTGATATCAGATTGGCTTCAACAAACTTCATAAGGGTAGAAACATCATTTGGCAGGTTCTGACATCGTTCCTCAAGGGTAAGAATATTCGATAGTTCATTTGGTAGAGATGGTTTAAATCCCAAAGCCGAATCGATTGCATCAGGAAATTTTGCAGGATGAGCGGTTGCCAAAACCACTATCGGTGCCTCCCGAAAACCCTCTTTCCTAGCTGCTGAGACCCCAATGATCGAATGAGGGTCGATGATTTCACCTGTGGTTCTATAGGTGGCCTCGATATCCTTTCTGGTCTCCTCATCCGTTAAACGATAGGCACTAAAGTTTTCCCGAGCACGAATGAGTATATCCTGATCGACATCAAATCTACCTTCTGCTTGGAAATTTTGCATAAGTCCGTGAAGTCGTTCTGAATCATGGTTGACTAATTCAAACAGATATCGTTCAAAATTACTGGATATACCAATATCCATGCTTGGCGAAATGGTTGTTTGGACATCTCTCTTTTCCATGCACCCTGATTCAAAAAACCGAGTTAGGATATCGTTTCGGTTTGATCCGATTATTAGCTTTTTTATGGGTAACCCCATTTTCTTTGCTACATAGCCAGCTAGTACGTTACCAAAATTACCAGTTGGTACGGAAAAACTAATCTCTCGTTCAGGCGCTCCCAGAGCGATTGCAGCACGAAAGTAGTAAACCACTTGCGCGGCTATCCGGGCCCAGTTGATTGAATTGACTGCTGATAGCGCATGCTTATTTTTAAAGTCAAGGTCATTAAACAGTGACTTGACCATATTTTGACAATCATCGAATGTACCATCGACTGCAATATTATGAATATTATCGGCAAGTACAGTCGTCATCTGGCGTCGTTGAACATCCGAAATCCGATGGTGAGGATGTAGCATAAACAACTTGATTGTTGATAGTCCTTTTAGGCCGGCAATGGCCGCGGAACCGGTATCCCCCGAAGTTGCCCCAACGATCGTGCAGATAGAACCACTCCTCGACAAAAAATATTGAAACAACTGTCCAAGAATTTGTAGAGCATAATCCTTAAATGCTAGAGTAGGGCCATGAAATAGTTCCATTAGAAATAACTGATCATCCAACTGTTTGATTGGAGCAACTGCATCGTGTTGAAAACTGGCACATGCATCATTTACTAGCTGCATTAGTATTTCATTAGGTACACAATTACAGGTGAAGTGTCGGATGATTGAGAAAGCAAGTTCAGGGTACGATTTTCCTTGTAGGTTTCGTATTTCACTGTGGCTTAAGCTTGGCCAATAAGTCGGTAGATACAACCCACCATCATCGGCTAGCCCATTGAGTGTTGCCTGTTCAAAATTGAGTGCAGGGGCTTTTCCCCGCGTGCTGATATATTCCAAATTAAAAAATTATTTTTTGCTGTAGGGTAAGACAAACGTTTTCAAAAAGAGAATTGTAGCGAGTTAATCTATTTTAGTGTGTAAATCTCTTCCACTACGATTATAAAATTAATTCATCATCATACAAAATTGATAACTATCTCCCTCACTATGTTAAGATAACTGTATAAAAGATGCCGAATTTCATATGGAACGTCGCGCCCTTCCTATAGGGATTCAAACTTTTTCAACCCTTCATGAAGAAGGTTGTTATTATGTCGATAAGACTCCACTGATTCGAGAGTTAATCAGAAGTGGACGACATTATTTCCTTTCCCGTCCTCGTCGCTTCGGTAAGAGCCTGTTAGTCGATACCTTACAGGAATTGTTTGAAGGAAATGAAAATCTTTTCCGAGGTTTGGATATTCACCCATATTGGGACTGGTCGGTTCAGTATCCCGTCGTTCGCTTAAGTTTTGGTGGAGACATTGATACTCCTGACGAAATACAAAACCATGTGCTTAACCAGCTATATAGAATTGAGCAGGAATACGACCTAAAAACCTTTCCCTCGGTACGTACCGCTCCTGAGCGATTGGAAAATGTTCTGTACTTTCTACATCAAACGATCGGCAAACAGGTCGTGGTATTGGTTGATGAATATGACCGTCCCATTCTGAACGTATTGGAAGACCACGAGAAAGCGAGAGTGAATCGGAATCAGTTACGTAATCTCTATAGTATATTGAAAGATGCCCAAAAACACATCCGCTTTGTGTTCGTGACCGGTATCACGATGATGTCGATGAATAGCTTTTCTTCCGGCCTCAACAATCTCGATGATATCAGTCTGTACCCTCCCTTGGCATCGATTTGTGGATATACCGATCACGATCTGGATATGGTATTTGCTCCGGAGTTGGAAGGGCTAGATCGGGACAAGATTCGTACCTGGTACAACGGCTACCACTGGCTCGGTACCGAGAAACTGTACAATCCTCATGACATTCTTCACCTGTTTAAGAAACGCGAATTTCGAGCCCACTGGTTCAAGTCCAGGGAGCCGGGCTATCTATATCGGCTGTTGAAAGAGAATAGAGTTAGTCCTATGCAATTAGAAAATCGCGTATTGGATGCGGACTTTGTGACGAATTTTGAACTGGGTGAATTCAGTCATGAGGCCTTGCTGTTGCAGTCTGGATATCTGACCATCAAAGAACAGGAAGAAAAAGATACTCGTATTTTGTACCATCTGGATTATCCAGATTTTGAGGTCCAGACCAGTTTCAATGCGGGTTTAGCCGAGCATTTGACCAAACGTGGTCGGGAAGTAGCAGCAACCGGAGAAGATCTGATCAAGGCTCTTGGAGAGAACAACTTTTCTGTATTCATGGAAAAGATCCAGGACTTGCTTGCAGAATTTCCTCATGCCGGGTATGACACGGCCAATCTTGGTGATTATGAATCCTGGTATGCGAGTTTGCTGTCCATGAGTTTTCGCACCACGCGGGTTACAGTTACAGCAGAGGAAATGACCAGCCATGGTCGTTCAGACTTGGGGATCCTGCATGAAAATCAGGTGTTCGTACTGGAATTTAAGATGGTGAGAGATAGTAAAAATAGGGAACAGAAAGTAGAAAAAGGCCTTGACGAAGCCATTACCCAGATTCGCACCAAAGGCTATGCCGAGAAGTATCTTGATCTCAATCAACCCATCCATCTAATTGGCATGGTATTTGGAGAGGAAGATCGAAACCTACTGGAGATTCGTGTGGAGATGTTGTGACGTTTTACATAAGTAAAATGATTGAGCTGTTTAAAAAGTTCACACGTTTTTAATTTTGTGTTTGTTATATTGAAAATGCATATACATAGTTCGAACATTCTGATTCCCGACTCAGGAAAAAAACTA
>JAPOUQ010000049.1 GCA_026708585.1 Gammaproteobacteria bacterium | reverse complement strand
CATGCTGCGGCCTGCAAAGCCGTCTACCTCGGTTCGATTCCGGGCTCAGCCTCCAATTCTCTTGGAATACCCAAATCAAAACGTATATTACTCCTCCAAAGTCAGCTCATCCTGAACAGTTTTTGATATCTGATACAATCAAACATTGGTTTGAACTCAGGTTTTCGTTCATTAGGAATACCCATATATCATGATTCAGGTAGGTATTATTGGTGGCACGGGTTACACCGGTCTTGAATTGCTTCGATTACTGGCAAGCCACCCCGAAGTTGAAGTCACGAATATTACATCTAGAGAGCAAGCAGGAAACTCTGTTTGTGATTTGTTTCCCTCACTAGAAGGTCATTATAATCTTAAGTTCGAAGTGCCCGAGATCGCTAATCTTGGACAGTGTGACATCGTCTTCAGTGCTGCACCAAATGGCGTTGCTATGAATTTCGCCCCTCAGTTAATAGATATGGGAGTACGCTTTATTGACCTCTCAGCAGATTTCCGATTACGTGATGCAAAGGTTTGGGAACATTGGTACGGAATGACCCATGCCTGCCCAGAATTGCTAGATCAGGCAGTGTATGGATTAACAGAGATTCATCGTGATCAATTACCTACAGCAAAGTTGGTTGCCAATCCCGGTTGTTATCCAACAGTTGTACAACTTGGTTTTCTTCCACTTTTAGAAGGGGGTCATGTGGAAGCGGGTTCGCTCATTGCCGATGTCAAATCGGGTGTTTCCGGTGCCGGACGCAAAGCTGATCTTGCGCTTTCTTTTTCTGAGACAAGCGACTCGTTACGTGCCTATGGGGTTTCGGGGCACCGCCACCTGCCTGAAATTTTGCAAGGCTTAGCATTATTCACAACAGAAAAGATAAATATGGTATTCACCCCGCACTTAATCCCCATGAATCGGGGTATTCATGCTACTCTTTATGCTAAGCTGAATAATAAGAATCAGAAAAACTCTGCTGAGGATTTCACCAAAATCTACACCGAACGGTACGATCATGAACCATTTATTCGGGTTATGCCAACGGGAAGCCATCCAGACGTTCGTAGCGTCAGGGGGTCGAATAACTGTCGCATAGCCCTGCACCGACCTCAGGATGGAAGAATCATTACAATTCTTGTAGTTGAAGATAATCTGGTTAAAGGTGCAGCTGGCCAAGCAATTCAGAACATGAATGTGATGGTCGGTTGTAATGAAACAACCGGACTCAGTAATCTGGCTCTGGTTCCCTGATCGATGACCCGAATTATTGTTTTCTTTGTTGTTGCAATTGCTGCATTTGTTGCTGGTGCATACTATAGTCAGACAGAGAGTGATTTCGCTCATATAGCTGTACAAGTTCAGGAACTGCAGAATCAAAATGTATCACTGAGAACGGAAAATGCTGCTCTTCAATCTCAAGTAGATTTAATTAAGAAAGCCTTACAAACCAATATTGCTGCGATGGCTCGTATTCAACGGAACCCAGGTGATGCTGCATCGTCTGCTGGTGAGTTGCGGTTGATTGCTGAAGAGCAAAGGAAATTGCTAAATCAATCACAAACAGAATAAAGTAACCTTTATGAGCAAGTTCAAGTTCAAGTTCAAGGGCATGGCTTGCTAATCTGTTCGGATTGAGTCAGGCGTCCAGTTATCTCCTGAATAACTGATTTGTTGAAAATCAAACAGTGTTTGATCCGCTAGATGTGAGGGAACCACATGGAAAATACTACGAAATATATTTTCAACCCGACCGGGATGCTTTTCCCAGTCCGTAAGCATTTCCTTTATTTGCTTCCGTTGCAAATTCTCTTGCGATCCACATAGGTTACAGGGAATGATTGGAAAATTTTTCAATCGAGCATACTTTTCAATATCCTTTTCGGCACAGTAGGCGAGGGGACGAATTACGATGTGGTTGCCGTCGTCGCTTTTCAAGATAGGCGGCATCGCCTTGATTGAACCCTGATTGAACATATTTAAAAATAGGGTTTCGATAATATCTTCTCGATGATGACCAAGTGCAATTTTTGTGATTCCGTGCTTTAATGCATATTTGTAGAGAATTCCTCGCCTCAAGCGTGAGCATAAGCTACACATCGTTTTTCCTTCGGGTATTAAATCTGTAACGATACTATAGGTGTCCTGTTCGATAATGTCATAGGGCAGACCAAGAGATTCCAAATACTCAGGTAGAACATGCTCCGGATACCCGGGCTGTTTTTGATCCAGATTAACGGCGATGATTTCAAAATCAATTGGTGCTGTAGCTCTCAACTGCAAAAGTATGTCAAGCAGTGTATAAGAATCTTTACCGCCTGACATACAGACCATGACGCGGTCCTTATCCGCTATCATTTGGAAATCAGCAATGGCCTGCCCAGTGTTTTTTCGAAGTCGCTTTACTAGCTTTTTCTGATTGACTGAACTGGCATGCACGGCATTTGATATCGTTGGATTATGGACAAGATTTAACAAGTGTTCACCAATTATGAGTTATAGTTCGTATCACGATGATTGATCTATCTCCAAGGCATCTTCACTTCGGTATCCGAATGCAAAGACCTATACTCGTTCATTGAAACTAACCCAAACAATCAAAGGCACCATTATTGCTTTGGCTACAGTGATCGGACTGTGTGCCACTTTAGTGATTGGAATTAATCTCTGGATTCCGAAACAACCAATCATTAATTATATCAATTCATCTACTGGCGGTACGTCCTCCTTCGATGATGTCGTCATCGGATGGGATTGGGGACCAGACATACGCATTGATGGACTGATCATTCGCGAAATTCAACTGGGCGACTCACTAGCTGAAATCAAGTTTGCACAGACGCGATTGAAAATTTCATTTGAAGCCCTTTGGAGGGGACTAACTGAGGAAGAAATAATCTCAAATTTGAATGTCGAGAATACAACAGATAAACTTTCCTCAACTGGGATAGGAAACTGGTTGGCTCAGTATTTTCAGAGTCTCAAAATAATCGACGGCACAATTATCACCAGCCGTGGTTCATCGAAGTCAGAGTTTAGTGCTGATCTGTTTGAGGTCAGGGCATTTGATGAAGAATCGACAGTAGTAATCTATCAAGGCAGTGTCGATGGTGTAAACTTGATGCTCACAGGGGCACTTGCCGGCATTCGTACATTACTGAAGGATAATTCCAGTAAGTTGGTTGTCGAGGGGTTTATCGTTGACCAAGCGAACACAGTTTATGCCGAAGGAATGATCGGTGACATTCGAACCCTTTCGGATATCTCTCTGACGGCTCGTTTAGCGGTAAAAGACCCATCAAGTCTTATTGCTAAACTAGATAGCCCGACACTTGATCTGGATATGTTTTCCGGATTCAATTTGCAATTTGATATATCTACGCCGGATACTCTCGATTTATTGGCAATAACGTCATTAAAACTTCAAACTTCAGCATATGGAGTGGATATACGTTTATTGAGCGCCCCCGATCAACCGGTTAATCTAGAGCAGCTGGACCTTGAATTTGAAGCAGTTGGGACAATTTTGGAATCCACCATTCCCGACCGGCCTAAATTAGGTAATAATCTGAATTTGAATATAAACGGACGGATTAACGGAAGCCCCGATCAGATTGTATTCACACCCAATGAAGTCCTGATTGAGGGGCAGGGCTTTTCTGCCAGTCTTGATGGACGATTCTCATGGGTGGACGGAAACTGGAGCTCTGAAGCAATCCTTGAAGCGGAAATAGCCAAGGACGCTGAATTCATTGGCTCGGCATTTCAATTTCTACTGCCCGCAACGGCCAAATCGAATCTGTATATTGAGTCGAGAGGTTTGATATTCAATGATATATACATCAAAACCAACCAAGAAGTAGCTAAGCAGGCTGAGGTAGTCGCTAATGGGGAATTGATCGCTTCAGACTTAGGACTAAATGGCAATTTTATGATAACCGGATTGTTTGACCGAGAAGGATTACTACAACTCCGGAAGACCAGACTTCCAGAAGAGATACAGCTTGAGGCTCGCACAATCCTGCGAGTGAATAACTCAAAACTCTCTTTAGATCCGATTGATCTGGTCGGTCACCTACCCGGAATCAGACTGCAGGGAGAGGCTACCTATTCACTCGATGAGGGTCCTGATAACATGGTTATCCAAATACGAGGTGAAGCTGATTCCGCAAAAAGCATTGGTAAGGTTTTCAAAAAGAGCTGGCCAGATACCAGCCGTGTATTGGTATCTAGCGTGCTCAGAAAACCGATAGGTAAATCTTGGTTGCTTGATGATTTTCACGTTGAGATGATTGAGGAGAGTCTGGAAATTGTTGCCGATGGATCCATGCAGGTATTTGGAGTAGGCGATATTGGGATGTTTGAAATAAATGCAATGGCTCAGCATTCACAATTCATGGAAAGAATCAGCAAATCTGCTTTTTTGCAAAGCCTCGTTTCTCCGATCGTTCCACTCAAGGGAACCGCAATGCTGCATGTGAAAAGGAACTCTAAAGGTTGGCTCTTGTTTGATTTGCGTGAGATTGATATCCAAAATGAAGTCTCAAGAGAGTTTGTTAGCGCAACGGGTCATATTGATAACCTACAATCCTTGAAAAGAAAGGGTGTACTGAGTATCCGAGTGCGTGATAATCAAGGCGGCTATTCGAGTTTACTGGATGTGAAACACGTTGAAAAACACCCAATTCTCTCGGAGTTGATGCAAGCGGATTTGGACCTAGTTTTCGATGGAAGGCGCATGTACATTGACAATCTATCAATCAACCTCGTAACTAAAGTAGCAAGAATCACGGCAACTGGATCATTTGAGAGTTTGAATCCACTGATGACCCGCGATTTCAATATTGATTTCAAAGTTCAGGAACTTTCTCAACTGAATCGATTTGCTAAATCCAGCCGTTTTCAAAAATTACCAGCCGAAGGAAGAATAAAGGTCACCAACAGTTCTGGCGAGGCTTTTGATCTGGATTTCAATGCAAAAATAGCAGAACAGGATTTCAATGGTGAATTCCAGGTTGGGTTTTCTCCATTCGACAAGCCAGAGATCAAAGGATATCTTCAAACAAATGATTTTAATATGGAGAAACTCTTTGAAAAACGCAAAAAAGAGGGTCCGTTTTTCTCGGAAAGTAAGTTTGATCTATCTTGGCTTGATAGTTTTAATCTTGATCTTGAGTTGAAAATTGGCCGTTATCGGGATGTCGTGTTTGTTCTAGATGATTTTTTCGGTGATATCAAGATCAAAGATGGCTCATTAGAAGTGACGATGGTTGGACATGCAAAAGATAAGCCGGTTGAAATGCAGTTTCTTTTGCTTCCATCTGAACTAGGTTGGAAAACCGACATGAATATGAAGGCAATCAACGTTGATGTAGATGCACTCGATCATAATTTCCGAGGAACTGCCGATTTAGAAAGCGTGTTCTCGATCGATCTTGACTTGACATCAGAAGGTCGTAGCATGTCTGAGATGGCTTCGAAAACGAATGGTGATTTCACCTTGGAAGTGAGCGATGTAGGGGTCAGAGTAGGAGATAGTTTTGTGTTCGGAGATTTAATCTTTGGTATGTTCAATTTCATTCTCTCTTTGCAATCACAGCAAGATTTCGATCTGATGGAGTGTGGCGTAGCAAGCTTTCAGGTGAAAGATGGAATTGCACGTTTGAAGAATTCACTTGCATTAAAGTTAAAAGATTTCACAATTCTCGGTTCAGGCCAATTAGATCTAGCTAGTGAGAAAGTCGATATCGTATTCTCGTCTAAAGCCCGCAAAGGATTAGGTATAAGTTTCAACACCGTCGCTAAACTGTTCAAAATCGGTGGTACATTGCGTAATCCTGAGCTAGTTGCTGATACCGAGGGATTAGCGAAAACTGGAGCATCGATTTTCGCGGGGTTTCTTACCGGTGGTTTAAGTACTCTTGCACAAGGCTTGTTTGATCGTACAATTGCAAATTCCGATGTTTGTGAAGTGGCACGCTCTAGTAATGCATCCTGAAATCATCAGCACCCAATTTCATTAAATTATGACCGGATATTTACCTTTGTCAGAGGCGGCAGAGCGCAATAAGCTACCTATTCTAAAAGTCATCCGCGACCAATTTTGCGAACATAGTACTATTCTTGAAATTGGTTCAGGTACCGGACAGCATGCGGCTTTTTTTGCTAGTCAAATGCCAACGATATTATGGAAGACCAGTGATCTTGTTTGTAATCATGCATGGATTGAACAAACCATTGCCCAAATAGGATGTGAGAATACTGAGGGCCCTTTTGAGCTAGATGTCAGAATTGAAGAGCATTGGAATCGCATCCCAACACCCGCTAGTAAATTTGATGGGGTTTTCAGTGCAAATACTGCTCATATTATGTCTTGGAATAGAGTGATTGACATGTTTCGAGGAGTCTCACGAATTCTGGCTCCATCAAGAAAATTTCTAATTTATGGACCATTTAATCACAATGGAGAGTACACCAGTCTTAGCAATGCATCTTTTGATCAATATCTGAAGTCACAGAATTCAGAGCAGGGAATACGCGATGATCAAGAGTTATTACGACTTGGTGAGTCCTTTGATCTGAACTTGCAAGAATCGATTGATATGCCGGCTAACAACCGGATATTAATTTTCACAATGTCAGCGTAAGACTTTGAGAACAAGGTTGGAAGTGGTGCGACTTTTTACAAAGGGTTGTCCGAGTTAATTTTCCATTTCAAAATTCAGCATGTTCCGATTTCCATTCAACAATCAATACGTAACTTTGGGAGAGGGTTTTTTCTCAAGAACCCAGCCAACCCCGGTATCAGAACCAGTACTGATTCGTTTTAACCATGAGCTTGCGGAGCAGATGAATCTGGACCTAGACGGCACCAGTCCGGATCAGTTAGGGCTGTGGTTCTCTGGTAATGATATCCCTGAAGGTGCCGAACCGTTATCGATGGTTTATGCAGGGCATCAATTTGGATTTTACACGCCTCAACTGGGGGATGGTCGCGCCATATTGCTTGGTGATGTTATGGGTCAAGATGGACAAAATTTCGAAATCCAGCTCAAGGGTTCAGGTCGGACTGTTTACTCAAGAAATGGAGATGGACGCTCTCCGCTTGGTCCAGTCCTTCGTGAATATCTGGTCAGTGAAGCCATGTATCGTCTTGGAGTGCCGACTACCCGAGCATTAGCCGCAGTAGCCACCGGCGATCCAGTGTATCGGGAAGTGGTTTTGCCTGGCGGAGTATTAACCCGAGTCGCTAGCAGCTTTGTGCGGGTCGGGACATTCGAATTTCATGCTCGTCATTCTGATCAAGAGGGTCTCACAAAACTTGCTGATTATGTGATTGGCAGAAATTTTCCTGAATTGTCGGAATCTGAGAATCCTTATCGGGCATTACTTGAAGAAGTAATTAAGAGGCAAGCTTCGCTGATTGCGAAATGGATGCAATATGGTTTCATCCATGGGGTAATGAACACGGATAATATGTCGATTGTGGGAGAGACTATCGATTATGGGCCTTGTGCTTTCATGGATAGTTTTTCAATAAACAAAGTGTTCAGTTCAATCGATCAACAGGGCCGCTATGCATACAGCAATCAGCCAGGCATTGCACTTTGGAATCTAGCAAGATTTGCTGAGTGTCTAGCCCTAATTGTGAATCCAAATCTAGATGCTGCCATTGAGGAAATTCGGCCGGAGCTGGAAAAATTTAATAGCCTTTATGAGAAAGCCTGGGTTTCAGGCATGCAAGCGAAAGTTGGTTTGATCGGAGTTTATCAAAATTCCAAATCATTAGCGAACTCGCTCATTGAGGAACTGTTATCCTTAATGCAAGAGTGTTGTTCCGATTTTACCATCTCGTTCACCGAATTATCTCGATTAAGCGATCAAGCAGATAAGCAGGATCAATCATTTCTTCGTCAGTTTACTTCTAACCAGTTAGCCGCTCAAAAATGGTTAGAGAAATGGCGTGAGGCTCTGGCCATACAGGGAATGGACCAGAACGAACGTCAATCCCAAATGCAGAATGTCAATCCAATATACATTCCAAGAAATCATCTAATTGAAGAATCAATTCGGAGTGCAGAAGATGATCGGGATTTCTCAAAGTTTCATGAATTACATGAAGTATTGAAAACACCATTTGCAGAACAGGTGGGCAAAAAGCGGTATCAAAAACCTCCTAATCCAGAGCAGGAAGTGAAACAGACGTTTTGCGGGACTTGAACCGAATGCTACATCTTTATCCAACAAGTTCGATCAATGATATGGTAAGTTATTTTCCAATACTCATTCCTCAATTGAATTAAATAATTGATCTTTGACTGAACTGTTCTGCTTCATCTGGGAGTAGAGAAATGACATTCCTTACATTACAATGCAACAATCGATGAAAGTTAGGATTTTTAAACAACTTGCCAAACAGAAACTTGAACTTAGAATCGGCTGGTTGTGGGGAGCATAACTTTGCATGTTATCGCTGGATCTTCTGATGGTGTTGATTTTTGAATATTTATTGCCGTTGGCGAAGTAAAGTTGGATAGACGTTCGCTACAATCGGATGTATTCTGTTCAGGTTTTGATCGGTTATCGGGAATTGGGTGTACAAGCACATGTAGGTATCGGACTTGAGAAACCCCTGAATATTGAGAATTGCTAGAAAATAAGATGTCATCTGTTGAACATAACTTTCAATCCCGCTCCTTTGAGTTGCTTGCACATCGGTATTGGTTAACCCTGGCCATTTCAATTCTTGTGATGGCTATTTTTGCTTCGGGTTTACCACGGCTCAATACTGTAGAGGTTGGTCTTCGAAATCACTTCAGTGAAGATGATCCGCTCCTGGTCAATCTGGAGAAATTTGAAGATGCGTATGCAGTATCCGACAGCCTTTTGCTAGTGGTTGAGCCACCCGGAGACAATATCTTCACTGCTGAAGTACTGACGGTAATTGAGCAACTGACCGATGAGTTGTGGTTAACTCCGTATGCTACTCGTGTGAGTTCACTATCTAACCATTCGCACACAGAAGCAAGAGAGGACGATCTATTTGTTGAGGATTTGGTCCAGGATGCCGCATTATTGGATGAGATTCAAATTAATCGTATTCGGGAGATTGCGCTCACAACGAAGGAAACGGCGGGTCGATTTGTTTCCTATGATGGTCAACTTGCCGGATTGATTATAAACGTGGCATTGCCTGATGAAGGTCGTTCTGAGGCGAGAAAGAAAGTAATCAAGACATTTCAGGACATTGTCAACCAACAGCAAAGTACCAACCCTGACTATTCCTTTTATGCCTATGGCGAGTTGTTACTGCAGCGAGCCATAGGCGATGCGATTGATGAAGATATGTCGCTTCTTGCACCACTTGCATTCGGGACGATGTTAATAGTTGCCTTTTTGTTATTGCGTACGGTTTGGGGAGTTCTCGCGATTGTTATCATGCTAGTCGCAACCATGACTTCAAGTTTTGGATTTGCGGGTTGGTCAGGTTTAAAGTTTTTTGGTGAGAGCGGTGCTACCGTGTTTGTTCTGATGGCGATTGTGGTCGCTCACTCCGTCCATTTGATTCAGGGTGTGATTAACGGTATGCTTACTGGGATGCCACGATCTGCCGCGATTATCCATTCACTTGAAGTAAATTTTCGACCGATTTTTCTTACTTCGCTGACCACATCGATTGGATTCTTAAGTCTGAATTTCTCAGAGATGCCGCCATTTCGCGTGATGGGAAACATTGTTGCTTTCGGTTCGATGATTGCATTTATTTATGCGGTCGTGCTACTTCCTTCCCTAATCGCCATCATGCCGATGAAAGCCCCACCTCAGGGAAAACACATCACCAGAAATTTTGAGCGTTTGGGCGGGTTTGTGGTCAATAAAAGCAAGATCATGCTTTGGGTTTTTGGGTTATTGTTTGTCTTTAGTGCTATCGGAGTCTCCAGAATAGAACTCGACGACAACAATGTTAAACTACTTCCAGCAAGTCATGAGTTACGTCAATCAGCAGATTTTATCAGTGACCAATTTTCCGGTTTGGATACCTTTGAGTATTCTTTAGATTCCGGTCGTGATGGTGGAATCACGGATGTTGATTACTTGTACAAGGTTGATGAATTTTCCAATTGGCTTCGTCAGCAGCCTGAGGTTTCTCATGTGACATCCATTGTCGATATTCTGAAGCGACTGAATAAAAACTTACATGGAGATGCAGAAGAGGCTTATGTTCTTCCGGAAAATTCAGATCTGGCTGCACAATATTTGGTATTGTATGAATTTTCTCTACCAGTCGGACTGGACCTCAATAACCTGATTAACTTTGATCGTTCGGCAACGCGCATGACGGTTGTTATTCAAAGTATGTCGGTCAAACAACAAATCGATTTGGATAATCGAGCCAATGCTTGGCTCGCAGAAAATGCGCCAGAAATGCAAACGGGTGCAACCGGTGTCATCATCATCGGTGCATATTCAGTGATGAAGAACATCGTGAAAATGTTAGTCGGTACAGGCGTTGCGATGTCCATAGTGTCCCTGATTTTGGTGTTTGTTTTTAAAAGCGTACGATTAGGATTGCTGAGTTTGATTCCCAATTTTCTGCCGGCAGTCATGGCGTTGGGAATTTGGGGTTATGCTGTAGGCACTGTGAGTATAGCGGTATCGATCGTCACAGCAATCGCATTCGGCATTGTAGTGGACGATACAATCCATTTGCTATCCAAGTATTTGCGGTCGCGCCATGGAGGTTTATCAGCCCCTGAGTCAATCGTACCGACCTTTAGTCTTGTCGGAAGACCTTTGTTAACGACAACACTGATTTTTGCTTTGGGGTTTTTTATGTTTGGAGCATCAGGACTTTGGACCAATCAGGTTCTTGGATTGCTTGTCGGAATGACAGTGATCATTGCTTTGATTGCAGATTTTCTGTTATTTCCTCCATTGCTTGTGGTTTTGGACAAGTCTAAAGCTGCCTTGGTTAGAAATGATCGTCAGAGACGTAAGCAACGTTAAACTAGTTCTCGCCTTTAGAGATTCGGTTATCTGTTATGGACTAGGCGATAATCTTCATCTGATCGATCGATATTTGGATAGATGTTTGTTTGCGTGCGCTAGAAATTGAAGTATGGTTGTAGTAGAGTCAATTTTTCCCGCACAATCGTTGCCGGATTAAGCCGGCAATTCACATACTTGATCTGCAAGTTTCAACTTTAGTTTCTTGGAAACCGACATCGTAGGAAACGGATTGAATTGGAGTTTGTGGTTTTTCGGTAGTCTCTCAAAATCATAGTACCTTGATATCAATAATAAAGTCGCCACCAATTGAAGTTTCATCCAGTTGAATCCAACACACATATGAGTGCCGAGTCCGTAAGGAGAATACCCGTGATTGCGGTGTTCGGCTCGCTCTGGAAGATAACGATCAATGTCAAATTTATATGGGTCAGGAAAACACTCTTCTGAATAATGCGCAGCAGACTGAATTATGTAAACTTGCTTTCCGGTTGGAAGTGGGAAACCCTCCAATGTGCATTGGTTGGAAATCGTACGAACCTGTAGAGAAACGACAGGATATAAACGTAGACATTCCAATACAAAGCGCCCACATACATCAGTAGATTCAGGGGTAAAATCTTCAATGTCAGGATCCCCGTTTCCAAACAAAGCCTTCGCCTCATTCCGAAGACGTTGTACAAGATCGGGATTCTTGCTCATCTCATATATAGCAAAGCCTAGAACATCTCCTAAATAGATACTTTGTAGGATTGGGGCGGCTCCAAGCAAAAAAGGCAAGTTTTGCTCGGGCATAAATTGGGGATCACTATGATGCATGCTGATTAAATCATCCGCCAGTTCTCTTTCCTTACCAACACGCTGAATAGGTGTATGATTTTGTTCAATTCGTTGGATGAATTGGAGTAGGACATTGAATCGCCTCTTCATTGCAGGAGTTTTCATCCACAATTCCGGCAACAACCCTCCTACATATGTGTTGGAAGCGGCTTCTTTCCACTTCACTAACTCTGGAAATATATCCTGTGAGTCAGTACTGACAAGGATGTTGGTCATCTGAAAATTGATTAGCAAACGCATGTCGCGCTGTACAGAAATTTCCGTACCTTTCTTCCAACCATGCTCGGACATGAAACTTCGGGTGAGTCGAATGACATCCCCAAGTCGATTCAAAAACTTCTTTTCCGAGTAAACTGAGCCCATTACCTTGCGTAATCGAAAATGGTCTGCTCCATCAAGCGATGTGATTAATCCTGATGCGCCGCATACCCTCTCCATTCCCCGAAAATACACCCCTGAGGTCATTACCTTGCGCATATTTCGATGCACCCAACGATTGACATTTGGACCAGCAACACACAATAGAGATTTTCCATTCGGCATATGAAGGTGAAATACCGGTCCGCGCTTTTTGGAAACTTCTGCCATTAATGCGGGAATATTACCTTGCCAAAAAAAACTGCTTCTCATCAAGCTAATTAGGTGTACTGAAGGGATTTTTTTGCTGATTGGTGCCTTCTTGAATGCGGGCGTGATGATGCTTTGAGAAACAGCTTCAGCAATTGAGCGACTGATTAGTTCCATTTGGCAGACCTGGTGAATTCGCTTCTCGGTATCTTCATCCAGTTCAAAAATAAACCTCAGGACATCGCATACATTCAACAGACTGATTATTATTATGTCTCTTGGGTCTGGGATGACATCGGTAAAGAGTGTTTCACTGATTCGTTGCTTTACGAATTGTTCGGGCCACTGATCATTGCTGCCCGAATCAACGTACAGCACGGCCTTGTTGATTGTGTAAAAATCACCCTCATGATATTTCAACAAATTTGCCTTCGCCAGACGCGCCAGAGTTTGATCAATTATGGTCTCCGCATGTGTGGCCAGTCTTTCGATCCAGTACTGGGTGTTTCTTTGCTGCTTGTCCTCTCTGATTTGATCCAAGAGCAAGTCAAGCGTCTGTTCACCGGTTTTTTTATCATTTATAATGAATAATGAATCTGCATCCGTATCAATGTAGGATTGCAAAGATAGGTCGGCAAGCACTGAGCCGATTACAGCACAATTCAAATCCCAGCCTCCTACCTGATAGAAGTAGCCAGTCTCGTCATTGAGAATCATTATTATGAATTCTTCAGTAATGCTTAAGTTGTGTTTCATGATTCATTTGGCTCCATATATATTCGAGTTCCTTCGTTCGGTTGTCAAATATTGGCTTGTAATATGAGGGAAAAACCGATTGTCGATCAACTGGTAAGATTATATCGAATGTACATGGAACTTTATATTTGTTTACTTGCAATTCGCAATTCAACTTTTACTAAGGTTTTTTGTTATTTATATTTACATGCTACCTTAAATAATAAATTAGTTATTCATTCAGAATTAATCGTTTTATCGGTGTCCTTTCGGGCAAGCAAACGATACAAATGTGATTCATTTCATTCAAATTATTACCGTTGACTGATTTACCTACAGTTTCAAAATTTTTTCACGCTGAAGTAGGCAAGACAAATATAAGTGCTAAAACAACATATTCATAGTCACCAACCCGAGTATATCTTTTATAAGATAGTATTTGCTAACCTGGAATTCCAAGTTAAGTTTGTTCTTTAATTTAGCTGATTTTTGCCATAGTTTTCGGATTTTCTTTAGTAAGAATGCGTCTGATTTGTTGTTGTTTGATAGTCTAGAACTCTGGTTAATTTCGTAGAATTGAGGACTATTTTGTTGTGAATGATTGCTGCCAACAATACCATCACGAGCCTATATCTGGTGCCCATAGGGCTTTATCGAAAATCAGCAGGTATATATGCGCGGTTGCTTGGCTCAAGTTTCTTGCGATAGCGGTAGACCTTCGGGTGACGAATGCCTTCTGGGCTGGTTGATGTCGTTCAGCCTGAGATGTTCGAGCAAGTGATGCGCATTGTATTTGCGCTATCGGTTTGGTGATCGCCTGACGATTGTGTTGATGCTAGTCGCAAGTAGTGTTCACACAAAGCGTTGCATGCAGACTATATGATACGGACCATGCCAGCGGTTAGTTCTTAGTAATGTCTGCAACGGTTGACTGATATTTGCTCAGTAAGGGTATGCTATAGACAGTCTCGAAACTGTTAAGTTATTTTTCCAAGGGAATTCATGATCGATCACTTAACAGCAAATACCAGTTCTCCATGTGGGAATTTCACTTCTTCAGAGAAAGGGTCGGTTATCCTGGTTTTCCGCTGAGTGATCCGTCTCTGCTTTGTTTCCGACTCCCGACCTACTCATAACAGATGAAATATTCTGTGGCCTTGACAAGGCCAATAATCTGATAGCGATGGATACCGGTGATGTGTAAAAAGTTACACCTGATTAAGAATGGTTTATCTTGTTGAAGTAGAAATTAATTGGCGATTTTTATAACGTAAAATCTGATTCAAAAGGCAGATTGAATGACTGATCAATGTCTGATAGTCTCAAAAAACAAACAAAATCCCTGAAAAAATTCTGTATAATCCGATGCCACTACTCATAAAGATCTCGACCTTAATATAAGGGCAGTCCACTGCGGCGTGAGTTCACTTGGAAAGGGAATGGCACACAGGTCTTTTTGGAATATAGATAACAAACCTTGAAGAGTCGATTATTCGACTCGGATCTCGTACATAAGAAAATATAGAGGTAGAATAAAATTATGTCAATTGAAGACGCACTGAACTTAATTAAAGAGAGTGAGGCAGAATTTGTTGATCTGCGCTTTACGGATACCAAGGGTAAAGAACAGCATGTGACCCTCCCAATTTCTGAAGCAGGCGAAGATCTGTTTGAGGATGGCAAGATGTTTGATGGTTCATCAATCGCTGGGTGGAAAGGAATAAACGAATCGGACATGATTCTGATGCCAGACCCTGAAAGTGCTGTAGTCGACCCGTTTTCAGATCAGAACCAGGTCAATATTCGGTGCGATATTATCGAGCCTTCAGATATGCAAGGCTATTCAAGAGATCCGCGTTCAATTGCCAAGCGTGCAGAAGCTTATCTGGCCTCTACAGGTATCGGCGATACTGCATATTTTGGTCCTGAAAATGAATTTTTCTTGTTTGACTCGGTTCGCTGGAAAGACAGTATGGAATCATCTTTCTACGAGATTGACTCAGAAGAGGGAGACTGGAGTAGTTCTCGGAAACTTGGTGGAATGAATCTAGCTCACCGGCCTAGAGTTAAGGGTGGATACTTCCCGGTTCCCCCTGTAGACAGTCTGTCTGATATTCGAGGCAGGATGTGTACCATTATGAATGATATGGGTCTCGATACTGAAGTGCATCACCATGAAGTGGGAACTGCAGGACAGTGCGAAATTGGTGCCAAATTTAACACCATGGTCAAAAAAGCTGACGAAGTGCAGATTTATAAGTATGTGGTGCTTAACGTCGCCCACATGTTTGATATGACTGCTACCTTCATGCCGAAGCCACTGGTTGGAGATAATGGCTCAGGTATGCATGTTCATCAGTCGATCTTCAACGGAGATAATAATATCTTTGCTGGAGACGGATACGGCGGGTTGAGCGATGAAGCATTATATTACATTGGTGGCATCTTCAAACATGCTCGAGCAATTAATGCCTTTGCTAACGCAAGCACGAATAGTTATAAACGATTGGTTCCAGGTTTTGAAGCACCGGTTCTCCTTGCTTATTCTTCAAAAAACCGGTCCGCTTCATGTCGAATTCCTTATGTCGCAAATCCAAAGGCGAGAAGAGTTGAAATTCGTTTTCCTGATTCGACAGCCAACCCCTATCTAGCGTTTGCTGCTATGTTGATGGCGGGCCTTGATGGCATCCAAAATAAAATTCACCCGGGTGGTCCTTCCGATAAAGATTTGTATGATCTTCCACCTGAAGAAGAAACCAACATACCAACAGTTGCTCATGGCTTGGATATTGCTCTTGAAGCACTAGATGCAGATCGAGATTTCCTGCTTGCAGGGGACGTCTTCAATAATGATATGATCGATGGGTATATTGAACTCAAAATGGAAGATGTCACCCGACTTAGGATGGCAACACACCCAGTTGAATTCGACATGTACTATAGCCTGTAATTACTTATAACAGTCCGAACATGAATGTTGATTATTACCAAGTTAACAAGGCTATAATCAACATTTATCTAATTATCAACTTCGAAAGGAAATAATCAATGCCTTGGAATCAGTCGGGTTCAAACGGAAATGACAAAGACCCATGGGGACAACAGGATCAGAGTTGGGGAAAACGCAATCGTCGTCCACAACAGGGACCTCCTGAACTGGATGAAATTGCCCAACAGATTTGGTCGAGATTTAAGGGATTCAAAGGCCGAAAAGGTGGCGGTGGTGATTCCGATGGCGGTCGGGGAGGTGGTGAAAGCCGCCGAGGCGGTGGATTAGGAAAATACCCGATTCTCGCGATCCTCGTCGTCGGTTTGGGGTTCTGGATCTTTACCGGTTTTTATACCGTTGATCAGGGTGAGCAAGCGATAGAACTCCGGTTCGGAAAATTCTCCGAAACCAATGGTGCTGGTTTACACTGGCATATTCCATCTCCGATTGAAATCGTTGAGATTATTAATACTCAAAAGGAAAATACAGTTCAAGTAGGTTATCGGGATGCCGGTCGAGGCAAACAGGATGTTCCAAAAGAAGCCTTGATGTTGACCGAAGATGAAAACATTATTCATATTCAACTGGCGGTCCAGTATGATGTCAAGGATCCGACCAATTTACTTTTCAACGTCAGCGAATTCAATCAGGAAAACCTCGCTGATAGTGTGGTACGGCAGGCGGCCGAGAGTGCAATTCGAGAAATTGTTGGTCGCTCTAGTATGGATTTTGCGATCACAGAGGGCCGGGCTCAGTTAGCCTCTGAGACCAAATCGCTAGTCCAAGAGATTCTAGACCGTTATGAAACAGGTATCAATATTGTTACCGTTGAAATGCAGGATGCCCAACCTCCCGAGCAAGTTCAGGATGCATTTGCAGATGTGGTTCGTGCGCGTGAGGATGAAGAGCGATTCAAAAACCTGGCTGAGGCTTATGCGAATGATATTATCCCCAAAGCCCGTGGTTTTGCTGCCCGAATTATCGAAGAGGCTGAGGCTTACAGGGCAGCTGTAATAGCTCGGTCCGAAGGTGAAACTGCACGTTTTAATAAAGTGCTAAATGAGTACTGGAAGGCTCCGGATGTAACGCGTGAAAGACTGTATATCGAAGCCATGCAACAGGTCTTTAGTAATACCAGCAAGTTACTTATTGATCAGCCTGAAGGAGGTAATTCCGTCATGTATTTGCCGCTTGAGCAGTTGCTACGTTCGCAACGTAGCAGTTCAACGGATACCCTGAATTCCTCTCAAACTAGCCAAACAAACATTTCAACGGGTAGTGATACGCAAACGCCTGGCCTTCGCACCACAACACGGACTTCGAGGTAATTAGCATGACTGCAAAAACAACTTTATCTCTGGTTCTTATAGCGATCGTCTCGGCTCTAGTTGTCGCTTCGGCCTATTACGTGGATGAACGGGAAAAAGCAATCGTGTTTAAATTTGGTGAAATCGTACGATCTGACATTGACCCCGGACTACATTGGAAAGTTCCATTTATCAATAATGTACGGTTTTTTGATGCAAGAGTTCAAACACTTGATGCTGATCCTCAACGTTATCTTACAGTCGAAAAGAAAAACTTGTCAGTGGATTCATTCGTAAAATGGAAAATCCGTGATGTTTATCTCTATTATACAAGACTCAGGGGTTTGAAATCGAATGCTCGATCTCGACTCGATCAACGTGTCAACGATTCTCTGCGTCAGGAATTTGGTAAACGTACTGTATCGGAAGTGATCTCGGGTGATCGGGCCTTGATCATGGAAGTTGTACAAAAGGCTATGAATGAAGAAGCTGCAACACTTGGTATTGAGATTATCGATGTTCGTCTGAAGCGGGTAGATCTTGAAGAAGCAATTAGCCAACAGGTTTACCAGAGGATGAGTGCTGAGCGCGAGCGGGTGGCTAAGGAGTTGCGTGCACAAGGTGAAGAAGAGGCAGAGAAAATCCGTGCTGATGCGGACCGTGAACGAGAAATACTGTTGGCGAATGCCGATCGTGAAGGTCAGATCATTCGTGGTGAGGGAGATGCCATGGCCACTGCACTATATGCCAGTGCATTCGGGCGGGACAAGGAGTTCTATAGTCTCTACCGAACCTTGAATGCCTATCGAGATAGTTTCAATAGCAAGCAGGATTTGATGATCGTCGATCCTAGTTCAGAGTTTTTTCGTTATTTTAAGGAACCAAATCCTACACTTTCCCAATAGTGTGCTCTAGGGGTAAAGGCTAGATGATCAATTGGGATGATCTGCTAGCTGCTTTCGCTTTGTTTCTGATATTGGAGGGCTTGTTGCCTTTTCTGAATCCACCTGCTTTCAAGGATTATGTCGAGCGCATCGCAACAATGGCCAATTCCTCAATACGAATTATTGGTTTTGTGGTAATGGCGATGGGACTTGGATTGTTGTACTTTATTCGTTCCTGACCGAAATTCTTATGGCGAATGCAGTTCTTCTAGGTGTCCAATGGGGGGACGAAGGCAAAGGTAAGATTGTCGATCTGTTAACCGAAAATGCCGATGCTGTGGTCCGTTTTCAGGGGGGACACAATGCTGGCCATACTTTGGTTATTGAGGGTAAGAAAACAGTTTTACACTTAATACCTTCTGGTGCCATGCGTGAGGGTATAGAGTGTTTGATCGGTAATGGTGTGGTTGTTGACCTACATCACTTAATTCAAGAAATCGATAATCTGCAAAAGAGAGATATCACTATTTCTGAACGATTGATGATTAGTCCGGGTTGTGCCTTGATTATGCCCTACCATGTGGTGCTAGACCGGATTCGTGATCAAGCCAGAGGTAAGTCTGCAATTGGTACTACAGGGCGTGGAATTGGACCATGCTACGAAGATAAGATTGCAAGAAGAGGACTTCGGGTCGCTGACTTGCTAGATGAGCAGAATTTCTCAGGCAAACTAGAACAAGTCATGGAATACCATAATTTTATGATTTCGAATTATTATCATGCAAAACCAGTTGACTATCGCAATACGCTTGAGACTATGCTTGCGACTCGAGAAGTGATTTTGCCAATGGCTGGTGATGTCTCAGCCCGACTTAACACACTTTGCCAGGAAGGAAAATCGGTAATTTTTGAAGGAGCACAAGGGATGATGCTTGATATTGATCACGGCACCTATCCGTATGTGACTTCTTCAAACACAGTTGCAGCAGCAGCCTCGGTAGGTTCTGGCATTGGTATTGCACAGGTAGGTGAAGTAGTTGGAGTGATCAAGGCTTACACTACACGCGTTGGTTCTGGTCCATTTCCTACTGAATTGGTGGACCATTATGGTGAACATTTAGCAAGCAAAGGAAATGAATTTGGAGCTACGACTGGTCGGCCGCGTCGTTGTGGGTGGTTAGATATTGTTGCACTTCGCCGAGCTGTCCAGGTTTGTGGTATCAACACACTATGCATGACCAAGCTGGATGTGCTAGATGGGATAGACATGGTTAGATTATGCGTTGGTTATCATTTCAAAGGAGAGCGAATTGATCTCCCTCCATATGGTGCGGAGAGTCTAGAAAAGTGTGTGCCCATTTATGAAGAACTTCCGGGTTGGAATACCCCGACTGCAGAAACCAGAAATTATTCTGAAATTCCGGAAACGGCAATATCCTATATCAATCGAGTTGCTGAACTTCTAGAACGTCCCGTTATCATTATTTCGACCGGTGCCGGTAGAGATGAAACGATTGTCCTGAAGAATCCGCTAATAGACGGTTGATTGTAAATAAAAATATTTCGAGAACAAAAATGAATGCCTTCAATCTCTATGACTCTTCGTTATTTCGCGAACAATGCTATATCAATGGACAGTGGTGCGATGCCGACAGCGGCAAGACTGTTCCGGTGATCAATCCGGCTGATGGGACGGTGATAGCAAACGTCCCATACATGGAAAAGCCGGAAACCACCAGGGCACTCGAATATGCTGAGATGGCACAACGTAAGTGGCGGGAAATGTTGTCAAAGGACCGTTCAGATATCCTCAGAAAGTGGTACGACTTGATGCATGAAAATCAGCATGATTTAGCGGTTTTAATGACCATTGAGCAGGGTAAACCGCTAACAGAGTCTATGGGTGAGATTGTCTATGCAGCCTCATTTATTGACTGGTTTGCTAGTGAAGCGCGCCGAAGCTGTGGAGAGATCATTCCTCAACATCAAACGGATAAGCGTATTTTGGTTATCAAACAACCAGTTGGTGTTTGCACAGCAATAACACCTTGGAATTTTCCTTCAGCGATGATAACCAGAAAGGCGGCTCCTGCATTGGCAGCTGGATGTTCTATGGTAGTCAAGCCGGCTACCCAGACTCCGCTTTCAGCGTTTGCTTTATGTATATTAGCAGAGAGGGCGGGTCTACCTCCTGGGGTTTTGAATGTTATTACCGGTTCATCATCGGATATTGGGCTTGAGATGACAACCAACCCTATGGTTCGCCATTTCAGTTTTACCGGTTCGACTGAAGTTGGTCGTGTCTTGATGAAACAGTGCTCTAAGGGGATTATCAAGGTTGCTCTCGAACTTGGGGGAAACGCTCCATTCATCGTTTTTGACGATGCGGATCTCGATGCAGCAGTTGAAGGTGCAATGGTTTCCAAGTATCGGAACACGGGACAAACCTGTGTCTGTGCAAACAGAATCTATGTGCAGAGCACGGTCTATAATGAGTTCGCAGAGAAATTTGCCAAATCAGTCTCACAAATGAAAGTTGGCTCAGGAATGGAAGAGGGAGTGAATCAAGGGCCATTAATTGACATGAATGCCGTAAAGAAGATTGAAGAGCACATTGCAGATGCAGTAAGTAAAGGAGCAGAAGTGATGATCGGCGGCGACCGCCATGAATTGGGACAAACATTTTTTCAACCAACATTGCTGAAGAATGTTACTTCGCAAATGAGAGTAGCAAAGGAAGAAACATTTGGTCCTTTGGCACCACTGTTTCGATTTGATGAGGAGTCTGAGGTTGTGCAAATGGCCAATGATACAGAGTTTGGACTAGCGTCTTATTTCTACAGCACTAGTCTGGACCGTGTATGGCGGGTGTCTGAGCAATTGGAATATGGGATGGTCGGTATCAATACCGGGATTATTTCGACTGAGGTTGCCCCTTTTGGTGGTGTTAAGCAGTCAGGTTTGGGTCGTGAAGGTTCTTCACATGGAATAGATGAATACCAAGAGATGAAATATCTATGCATGGGTGGTATCAGCTAATTCAGTCACTTCATTGCTCATCATAATGTCAACGATTTCGATGGATTTATTCATTTTCTGAAATCATTCTTTGTGGGCATTCCCTACCACCGGGAAACTGATAATAGTTCTGCTTGTAAAGAAACTTATATGCAATCATGTTGTATTACGGTTTCAACAGGATTGGTACAGAATTCTGAATGAAACAATCATCAGATCCGGTTAGTCAAGAAGGGTGGTGTTTCATAAACACAAATATTCGTGATTGAATTCAAGATGGTAAAAGGAAAGGTGGAAACTGAATAGCAATTGATTTGTGCAATTTATCAGCGACGCAAACGTAACTTTGCAAAAAAGTATAAGTATTGATATCGAGGCGTAACGATTCACTTGGTGGGTTTGGTATTTGACGAATCAGATTCTAATTTTCTAGCTGTTCGATATATGAAAAATCTAAATCTGGGAAACATTTTTGAATTCAAACTCTGACCAACAGCGACTCGGTTATTCTTGTGCTCCTTCAATTTGTGTATAAATTGCAAAAAATTTAAAATATCTTGAAAAAATATATCCAATAATTGACATTTGCCAAAATTCAGAGAATATCAATGATAAAATTGAATTGTTTTATGTAAGAAGTTTTGGTATACAATTCTAGATTAAACGTATTATTATGCAAAATGTTAGTAAATTCGGTTAGATCCCCTGTACAGACAGACCGACCGAATTTCGTATAATCATTAGCGAACCAATCAAAACCAACAGGAATCTGGAGATTTCTAAAATGCAAAAAGAAGCAAAAGCCTTGCTCATGAACCTAAAAGGCATATTCATTCTGTCTTTAGCAGTCATTATTGCAGGTTGCGTCAGTGCAAAAAGCCCGCCGACAGAAGATGCAACAGCAGCAACTCCTCCTGAGCCGGTAGTCGAACCAGTTGAGGTTGCTGAGCCAGAACCCGAGCCTGAACCAGCCCCGGTTGAGCCCATTCCTCTGAAGTTCTGGATTGTAGCGAAAGGAGACAACTTATGGAACATTGCAGCAAATGGTGATGTCTATTCAGTCGCTGAGCAATGGCCTTTAATTTATAAGTCAAACTTGGAACAAATTACCGATGCGGATTTAATCTATCCGGGTCAGGTTTTAGATATTCCTCGAGACTTATCTATGAGCGAGATTGATGCAGCCGTACATCATGCTAAGAATCGGGGTGCTTGGTCATTAGGACCAATTGAGGCAAGCGACCGAGAGTATCTTCGAAATAATCCGAGTTAATATTTGTCCCCAAAGCACACTAGCATTATGCTTATGGTTATACAGATTTAGTAACTACTCGCCCCCTTAATTGTACTGAAAATAAAACGATCATAAAGTACTTGGCAAATCTCTGACTTTTTACCAATGGTACCGGTCTTGAATCATTCGTTCGGTATGTTTCATGGGCAAGGCTTATTTGGGTTCCAAGGCGACGTCGGTATTATGTCAACCTCTGATTGGCATGATGCCGCCCCATGATGTTTACATCGAAACGCATTCTCCACTAACGTACCGCGAGGGAACTGGCCAGGAAAATCGGCAGGGCTGCTGAAGGTCTTCTAACACCGTTGACAGTACCAGCGAGCGATCTTGATCCCATCCGGGTACTTGCGAGTATAGGTACCGTGTTTCTGTGCTCCACATTCCTGACACGATAACCCTTGGCAACACGGCGGAGGTGGTGCCTTTTTCCAACCGGTTGTGTTAACATATTCCTCAGCGGTTAAATTGGTTATATGTGGATATTGCATTTGACCGCT